>DNFT01000013.1 GCA_003486385.1 Eubacterium sp.
TTTGTTCATTTTTTAACCCAAAAACAGCTGTGAGCTAGCTCTCACAGCTGTTTTTGGGGTTAAGGGATATTTTTACCGCTAATTATCCGTTTTCATCTCATATATGTTAGTACCGTCATACAATACTATATTATCATCTTTGCAGTACAGCTTAGTTCCGGCATTAACGCAGCTTGCTTCCATATTACGATTCGGTATTTCGTTACTTGAAACAGTAATTTCGCCAACACATTCATAATCAGGAAACCAAAGGTCAAACACGGAGGCTGTTGCACTGTTTTTAGTACTTGATGAATCATGAACATATAATATATCATTATAATAAAGATATATCTTCGCCACCTCATTCTGCTTTCTTCCCGTCACGCTCTCCTGCTGTGCGGTATCCGTAATCTGTATATCAGAATCCTTTTGGTCTTTACCTTGGCAGGCACACAGCAAAACAGCCATGCTTAACACAATAAAAAACGCAAATACTCTTTTTTTCATTTTATGTCTACCCCCTATACAGTTTTTATTAGTTAGAATTTATTTAAAAATATTAACAGTAATAATACAGTCATTATATACCGATGACCAAAGTTTATATACTATTGATGAGCTATGACCATCAGCAAGTGCCAATAGATAAGTATTACTATTCTGCATTATATATCCGCAACCCATTGTCATATGACCCACACTCTCACTATATGAACCCGGTGCTGCTGCAAAATCTACCATACAAGGATATCCCCTGTCTATTTCGTAAGTATAGTCAGATATGCTTGGTTGCCAAATAACATTCGACACAACACTCCATGAACTGCAACAACTTTTAACATAGCCTTCCGCAACCGATGGAACTGAATTATTTGCATATGAATTATTAAACAAAGAACTAATTGCTTGCTTTATTGCCTCAAATGATGACATATAATTTAACGCAGTATATCCATTATTAGACCAATAATACATTACGTTTGCAAGCGCTGCCACTATACAATTATCATTTTGTTGAAGCTGTGGAGTTACATTTGGAAGTACTGAAAATGGCACTGTTTCTGTTGGATTTACAATATTATATACATTTCCAAATTCGTCCAAGTATGAAATTATCCCATCATAAATCACATAATATATTCCAGAATCATAGTAACATTCTGCATTAGTAATATCTTTTGTTTGCATAAATATGATATACGATGGATAATTTAATGAAATTTCACATATAACATTATTCACTTTATCCCAAATAATATATCCAATATATTCAGTATCATTATAGAACATCTGTAATTCAGTTCCAATGGTTGCCAACAGCCGCTTGTTAAAGCGTGTCATTTATTGGCTGCACTCTACCTTCTTTCGCAATACACCTCCTCTTATAAATCACGTTTGTTCTCACATCATGTCTCTACAAAAATAATTATAACGTATATTAGTAATATTGTCAATCCCCATCTGCAGTTCATCCTTCTCATACAGCGTCGTTTTCTCTCCACCCTGATGGTATCATAAAAAAGCTGCATGCAAGGCTTATTATGCTTTGCATACAGCTAAATATTACATATGATGTTGGGGTCAAAAGGTATTTTGCCCCCAATGATACCGGATTGCTTCAGATTTCTGACCTTTTGACCCTGATATCTTACATATTATTTTATAAGCTTACTTTCTTGTCGAGAAGCTGCGCTGTTCCCACAACAGCTCCTGCTATTATAATAAGAAAGAAAACCATACACGGCAGGGCTGTTATTACCACCTGCTGCATGTTCTCAGGTGCCTCATACAATACAGGAAGCAGACCTCCGATTTTATTGACTGCATAGAACAAGAATATGTACAGAATAACACTTATTAATCCCTTAATCTTTCGGTTCTGTAGTACCGTCGCGGTTAATGTAATGCACAGATAAGCCAGTGTGACAGCCATGAAGAAATTGATAAGGAAATTAATGACAAATAAAGAAATTCCGTAGGCAATATCGGTAACATTAATTCCGAAATTCTTCACAAGGTCAAATACCATCTCGATTACGCTTACCTCCTGCTCCCACATATCCATCAGAAGCTTCCAGTCTATAAGCCACAGCCCGGCAAGCAGTAGTGCAACCATCACCCCGTTCAGAAAGGTGAACAAAAGCTTGGAACCGATAATCTTTATCGACCTGTTAGGAGTCATGAACACAAGATAGCTGGTCTTGTTCGACAATTCCCTGCTGTATGTGACAATTCCGAACGCAAATACCATAAAGAAGCACACAACAGCGCAAAAGAACAATATCCATGCACCGGCAAGTGCCTTATTCCTGTTCTGGTCAATAAAGCAGGCATACATAAAATATATCTGAGCAAGTGCAATAATGCTCAGCATTACCGCAATTCCATACAAATTTTTACGAAACTCGTATTTTATAAGCTTTAGCATATCATTCTCCCCCGCTCTATGCATAGATACTCTTATAGAGTTCAACAATCGACTTGCCCGACTCCTGACATAGAGCCTCAGCATCTCCCTGCATGATGACTGTACCCTTCTTTATGAAGACAGCATAGTCAATTATCTTCTCAAGTTCATCAACAAGATGGCTTGACAGTATGAATGCTCTGTATCCGTCAGCACTTGCCATTATTGTGTTAATAATCTTCTCGCGGGCAATTATGTCAATTCCGTTAAGCGGTTCATCAAGCATTATCAGTCTGCTGTCCCTTGCAAGTGTTGCCGCAATCTTAAGCTTTGCCATCATTCCAGATGACATTTTATTCGCCTTCTGTCTGATATCAAGCTCCATCTCATCAAGAAGCTGTCTGTACTTCTCCATTGAAAAATCCTCAAAAAAGTCACTGTAATATTTGCCGATATCAAGACAATTCATGTAGGAATAGAAATAGCTCTCCGTAGGCATATAAGCGATATGTTTCTTAGACTCCACGCCAATCGGCTGTCCCTCATACAGAAGCGTGCCCGATGTCTGTCTCGTGAGCCCCGCAATCATCTTCATGAGTGTGGTCTTACCGCTTCCGTTAGGACCTAACAGCGCGTACATCTTTCCCGCCTGAATATTAAGCGAAATATCCTCCACAGCCGTCACAGTCATATATTTTTTCCTGAGATTAACACATTCCACCATAATTATTCTCTCCCCACGCCGTATCAGTTCTCAGATACAATCTGATAAACATCTATTTTAAACTGATCAGCAGCGCTTATTCCGACAAAGCGGCAGCCATATAATGTCTCTTCCTCGCCAAAGTTCTCCATTCTCACAATCTCGATAACGGTATCGAAGGATTCCTTTGTCCACAATACAACCTGAGTATCATAAAAAGAATTAAGAGCAAGTCTCTCCTTGGTTCTGAAAGCCATACCATCTTTAGAAATATTGACTACATTTACTTCAAATTCTTCTTCCTTAAGTCCAAATGCAATAAGATTGTTGTTGACCTTCTGCAGCTTAATCTTAACATTTATCCCAATTCTTTTTGACTTTCTCTTTTCCTGAACTTCCGACATTATATTCTCCTCCTTGTATTTTCTTTTCCCTAAGCAAGCTATCAATCATGTATAAACATCGCATCACCAAAGCTGAAAAATCTGTATTTTTCGTTCACTGCTGTTTTGTATGCATTCAAGATATTGTCACGCCCTGCCAGTGCCGATACCAGCATCAAAAGCGTCGACTCCGGAAGATGAAAATTCGTTATAAGGCAGTCTGCCGCCTTAAACTTATATCCCGGATAGATAAATATATCTGTCTCCCTGCTGTCCGCATGGACAATTCCGTTCTCATCCGTGGTTGACTCAAGCGTTCTAAGGCTTGTTGTGCCCACGCAGATTATTCTTCCTCCTGCCGCACGCGCCGCATTTATCTTAGCCGCTTCCTCCTCCGTCACAACGAACAGCTCAGAGTGCATGTGATGCTCCTGTATATTCTCAACCTTAACCGGTCTGAATGTTCCAAGCCCTACATGAAGCGTTACATTTGCAATAATAATTCCTTTCTGTGAAAGCTTGTCAAGAAGTTCTTTAGTAAAATGAAGCCCGGCTGTCGGTGCCGCCGCGGAACCTTCATATTTTGCATAAACGGTCTGATAACGGTTCTTATCCTGAAGCTTATGTGTAATATATGGCGGCAAAGGCATCTGCCCCAGCTCATCAAGTACTGCCTCGAACACTCCCTCGTAGTAGAACTTTATAAGCCTGTTTCCATCCTCAACCACATCAAGCACCTCAGCGGTAAGCTTTCCCTCGCCGAATATAATCCTGTCTCCAGGTCTTGCCTTCTTTCCCGGTTTAACAAGCACCTCCCAGACATCATTCTCCCTGCGCTTAAGAAGAAGTACCTCTATGGAAGCACCTGTCCCCTCCCTGACTCCCATAAGCCTTGCCGGAATAACCTTAGTGTTGTTAAGCACAAGACAGTCTCCCGGGTTCAGGTAATCTATTATATCCTTAAATACCTTATGCTCTATCGCCCCCGTATTCTTGTCAAGAAGCATAAGCCTTGATGACGATCTGTCCTCAAGAGGGTCCTGTGCTATAAACTCCTGGGGCAGATCATAACTAAAATCATGTAAATTCAAATCTTTTCCACTCCTGTGTATACAATTTATATGTTGTTATTATAACTTTAAAATCCTTTAAAATCTATAGTATTTGCCGTATGGTGCATAGGTAATTAGAACTACTTTTATATATCTATTTACCGGTCGCAGTGGCAATTTCTATTGTTCACACTCCCACAAAGGTTATAAAAACCCGAACACATCCAAAATACGATATGTCCGGGTCATTTATACACACAATTCAGAACAATCAGCTTCTCATAAGCGCGCCATATACATCTTTGAGGGTATTCACAATACTGTCAACAGCCTTGTCCGTCATCTCATCAGTTACATCTGCCTCATTTGATGCGAATACAATTCTGAATGCCATACTCTTCTTGCCAAATCCAAGCTTCTCGCTCTCGAAAATATCAAAAAGGTCAACCTCTGCTACAAGCGAATCTGCCTTCTCGATGGTGGCAATAATATCTCCGCACTCAACCTCCTTATCAACTATCATTGCAATATCCCTGCCGGTCTTTGCAAATGTCGACTCAGGTGTATAGGTAATCTCCTCCTTGAACTTTGTCTTTAAGACGTCATAATTGAGCTCTGCAATAAAAATCTTCGTGTCATTCTTCTTATCCTTGGCAATCGCCATAGAATCGACAACATCATATCTCAACTGTCCGAATGTACCTATCAGTGTGCCATCACAATAAACCTGCGCCGTTCTTCCCGGATGGAGATAAGGAACATTTCCTCTCTTATAGGTAAACTTTATATTATTATAGGAAGCGAAATTCTCGAGTGTCTCCTTCATCGTGAAGAAATCCTCCTCAGAGCCGGAAGTACCAAGGCATAACGTCTTAACCTCATCAGGTGCCTCCGTGAGAGGAAGTGACTTAGGAATATATACGTTTGCAAGCTCGAAGAAACGCAGCTCTGTGTTTCCGTTCTTGATATTGTTCTCAATAGCCCTTACCATAGCCGGTGCCATGAGAGTTCTCATTATGCTCAGGTTCTCGGTGATAGGATTTAATATCTCGATGACCTGTCTCTCCTTCGCATCGGCAGGAATTAAGAACTCATCGAATTCATCCTTGGAGGTCATCGCAATAGTCTGAATCTCATAATAGCCCTGTGTGCAGAGGAAGTTCTTTACCGAAAGCTCCTTGCTCTGGGCCGCATTGAGTCCTCCGTTGGTTACTAAAGCCTCCCCTAAGAAGGTAGGAACAACCTTGTCATAGCCATACTCTCTTATAATCTCCTCAGCTATATCCTGATAATTCTCAATATCCTCACGATAACGTGGAACCGCAAGTGTCATAACCCCGTCCGATAAAGCAACCTCGAACGCAAGGTTCTTAAGGATTCTTACCATATCCTCCTCAGGTACCTCAATGCCCAGTACATAGTTTACCTTTGCTGTAGGAACCTTTATAACTCTCTTCTCTGTAGAAGCACCTGCTGTGACATCAAAATGAGTGGAGCTTACCTTCGCTACTCCAAGTGCTGTCACAAGGTTGAGTGCTCTTGCCATACCACATTCAACAGAATACTCATCAATACCCTTCTCATAACGTGAAGCAGCATCAGACTGTAAGCCAAGTCCTCTGGCTGTCTTTCTCACGTTATCCTTCATAAACTTAGCAGACTCAAAGAGAACTTCCTTCGTGTTCTCGGTAATCTCACTGTTAAGACCGCCCATGACGCCTGCAAGACCGACTGCCTTCACCTTGTCGCAGATGAGAAGATTGTTATGTGTGAGCACTCTCTCCTTGCCGTCAAGTGTGACAAGCTTCTCTCCATCCTCGGCTCTTCTGACAACAATCGAGGAGCCCTCCAGTGTGTTGAGGTCGAATGCGTGCATTGGCTGTCCAATCTCAACAAGAACGTAGTTGGTTATATCAACCATCGCGTTTATAGCATTGTGTCCGACTGCAATAAGTCTTCTCTTCATCCAGAGCGGAGATTCCTTATACTGAACATCATATACATAATGTCCTAAATATCTTGGACAGATATCCTTACTCTCAACAGTCACGCTGATTTCCGGCTTAGTCACCTCATCACAGGTGTAGCTCATATCAGGAAGCTTGATTTCCTTTCCAAGGAATGCGGCAACCTCGCGCGCGAGTCCAAGAACAGACTGGCAGTCAGGTCTGTTGGCTGTAACGGAAATATCAAATACATAATCATCAAGTCCAAGATAGGTCTTTATGTCCTCTCCTACAGGGGCATCCTCATCAAGAATCATAATACCGTTGACATCGGCACCCTTGTACCAGTCCTTATCAAGACCTAACTCTCCGCCTGAACAGAGCATACCATAGGACATCATGTCCTTCATCTTTCTAGGTGTAATCTCCATTCCGTTAGGAAGCTTGGCGCCGACTATGCATGCCGGAACCTTGGCACCCTGAAATACATTATCGGCACCTGTAAGAATAAGGTGGTCATGTCCCTGCTCTCCGCAGTCAATGTGACAGATGTAAAGGTGTGTTCCCTCATACTTCTCTATAGAAGTAACCTGTCCTACATAAACCTTCTCGATATTCTCACCAAGATATTCAACTCCCTCAACCTCGAAGCCGGCACCGAAAAACTTCTTCTCAAGCTCCTGTGGAGTGACATCTATATCTACATAATCCTTTAACCAACTAAGTAATACTTTCATATCTATTCTCCATTTCCGACTGTTATGCCTTGAACTGCTTTAAGAAATCAATGTCATTCTCAAAAAGCTTACCCATGTGATTTATACCATACTTGAGCATCGCAATACGCTCGATACCAATACCGAATGCAAGTCCTGAATACTCCTCCGAGTCAATTCCGCAGTTCTCAAGAACCTTCTTATTTACAATACCGCCGCCGAGAACCTCTATCCAGCCTGTTCCCTTGCAGAGTGAGCACCCACAGCCGCCGCACTTGAAGCAGCTTACATCGACCTCAACCGAAGGCTCCGTAAATGGGAAATATGAAGGACGAAGTCTTGTCTTTACATCCCCTGTGAAAAGCTTCTTTACAAACTCATCAAGCATACCCTGAAGGTCACAGAGTGTGATATGCTTATCGACAACGAGTCCCTCCATCTGGCTGAACATCGGTGAATGTGTCGCATCAGAATCAGAACGGAATACCTTACCAGGCACAAGCACCTTGATAGGAGGCTTCTTCGCATCCATCGTACGAATCTGTCCCGGTGATGTATGTGTGCGGAGAAGCAGATCGTCGGTGAGCCAGAATGTATCCTGCATATCTCTTGACGGATGATCCTTAAGCACATTAAGTCTTGTGAAGTTATGGTCATCATCCTCTATCTCCGGTCCCTCGAATATCTCAAAGCCCATTCCCGCAAACACATTAATCATCTCGTACTTAACTGCTGTGAGCGGATGGAGGTTTCCCATAGGACGTGTCTTTACCGGAACTGTCACATCTATTGTCTCTCTCTCGTACTTCTGCTGCAGCTCAAGAGCCTCTATTTCCTTCTTCTTCTCATCATACTTTTCCTGAACCCAGTTCTTTACATCATTGACAAACTGTCCGTATGCCTTCTTCTCCTCCTTGGCAACTTCCTTGATTCCGTTCATAAGTCCCTGAACAGAACCATTCTTACTGAGGTAGGTCTTCCATACCTCAGAAAGCTGGCTCTCTGACCTGGCTGTCTCAATGTCATTTAAGAATTTCTTCTTCAAATCATCTGCATTAAACATGTCATTTACTCCTTTTCTTCTTAATAAAATGTGCATGTATAAATGTCAATCGCTTCATGCTTCGCATTCACGCGATTGACACAGAAATTCGCAATACGGCTTATCAGCCTGCTTGCTTATTTCTGTTATGTTTAAACAATTTATACACTAAAAAACCCCGCCCCTCAAAAAACGAGGGACGAGGCTTAAACTCGCGGTACCACCCTGATTCCCGGAATACACCGGGCACTCAACTTATGCGTAACGTGCACATACGTCACTCTCTACAAGCAATCCTTCAAGAGTGCAGCTCCAACGGGAACTTAAACAGCTATCTGAACCTGAAGCGGGCTTCCAGCCGACGACCCACTCTCTCTGTCGGAAAATATCTGTCTACTGCATTATAAAAAATATAATCTTCGTCTTCATAGCTTTTACTTTATACTATTGATAAACCTCAGTGCTGAATATTCAATGCCTGCCGGCAGAATATCCAACAACCTATTAAAGTTTATCACAGCAGAGTAATTTGTCAAGCTTATTTTTCTTCCTGCTTTGCCGTAACCGCAGTTTTCCTAAAAAAAATTTCACTAAAACATGTCCCTGTAATCCTCCGGCAAAAATCTATGGTATATTATGTGGCAGCCTTCGTCCTTGAAGCAGTAATAGTACTCATCACCGGCTGTATCGGAAGTATCATCGTCTGAATGTCCAAAATACACAACGTAGTCAAACTCATCATCCTTAGCCTTCTCAATGACCACACCTTTTGAATATTTACGGAACAAATCAAATATTCCCTGCATTGTGCAGTCATGCCCTCCGACATAGGCTATCAGCTCGCCAAGGAAGCTGTCCGGTGTGATATTCTCATGCACATATCTTCCACCCTCCTTTGAAATAAGGAAACAAAAGCGCCCATTATGCTGTGTCACCTCCACAGCTCCAAGCTTTTCCTTAAACTCATCCGGCTGTTTTTCCGACTGTAATCTGTCAAGCATTGCCTCAGCGCTATCGTCCGTTCCAAAGAAATGGTTGAGCGATGACAACGGATAATACAGTCTCACCTCCTCATCGCAATAGCCCAGCTTCATCTGCTGTTCCTTGAGAATATCTATAAGATTCTTTTCTAATTTTGCATAACCTGTGCTGTCCATATTTATGCCTCCTAATATTCCACCCTGTATAAAAACAATCCCTCTGCAGGTGCCATATATGGAACCCGCTTTCTATCGCAGCTCTCAAAAATCTCGTCCGCCACATCCGCGGAAGCCTCTCCCATGCCGATGGCCAACAGCGTTCCTACAATGAGTCTCACTGTGTGGTACAGGAAGCCATTGCCGCGGAAAATAATCTCAAGACAGCCATCCTGCACAGCGGATATACTGCCATTATGGGCTTCTTCCATATAATCAGCATTATCTATATTTTTACCGCACAATCTAAACTCAATGCTGTCAATCCGCCTTATCGTGCTCTTTTTAGATTTGTTGTCCGAAAATCCCTGAAAATCATGTTCCCCGATAAATTTTTCAGATGCAGACCTCATTCTCTCTATATCCAGCTTCTCCGGATATTCAAGCTGTGCCATATACTTTCTTGCGAACACATCGCGCTTTCTGTCAAGGCTTATATAGTAGCGATATTCCTTTTCCACTGCGTTGAGTCTTGCGTGGAAGCGGTTATCTGCCTGCTCGAGAGTGAGTATCCTGATATCCTCCGGAAGAAATGAGTTGAGCTCATCCTTTATTTTTTCAACAGCATTGTCTTTCAGCCTGCCAGCCTCTTTATCAGCACCTATATTATTTTCTGCTCCATATATTTTATCTATCGAAGCCTTCTGATACTCTACTTTAAAATTAGCCACCTGTCCGACAGCGTGAACCCCCGCGTCGGTTCTCCCGGAACCGTGAAGCTCTATCTCCTGTCCAAAATACTTAAAAAGAATCTCTTCTATCTTTCCCTGTATCGTGTTTTTAGTATTTCCCTGCTTCTGCCAGCCATTGTACCGCGTGCCGTCATACTGCAATATCATTTTATAATTAACTATCATTTTTATCCCCCTGCATACTGCAAGCATTGCTTGCAGTACTGCCACCAATAAGTTGTTTGAAAGTTTCACTTTCAAACTTACTCCGTTTCACAGCCATAATAATATTTCAATCTAAGCTTAAGTATATCATTCGGTTATTATATTTTCAATTATTACATAATTTTCAGATTATATCCATTTCATGTGAATATGCCGGTCTACAAAAAAAGACTTCACACACAGCCAAAAATCACTGTGCATGAAGTCTTATAGTCATAAATGCGAAATATTAAAATCCGGAATACTATTTAGCTGCAGCCGGATTGAGCTTCTTTGTCGCAATCTCATCCTTTAACATCGCAAGGAACTCATCCTTAGATACTGTAGTAGAGTTCTGCTCACCGTGAAGCCTGTAGCTTACAGTCTTGTCATTAGCCTCGTTCTTACCAAGCACGATAAGATAAGGTGTCTTCTTGACCTGTGCCTCACGCACTCTATAGCCAAGCTTCTCATTTCTCTCGTCAATCTCAACTCTGATTCCGTTAGAAGCAAGATAATCGTAGAGTTCATGTGAGTAAGCGTTAAGCTCCTCATCCTCATTCTTAACAGGAAGAATAACTGCCTGTACAGGAGCAAGCCACAATGGAAGGTTACCCTTAGTCTCCTCAAGGATGTAAGCCATGAATCTGTCAAGTGAACCAAGGATTGCTCTGTGAAGAACAACAGGAGTCTTCTTCTGACCATCCTTGTCAACATAAGTTAAGTTGAACTTAGCCGGGAGACAGAAGTCAAGCTGGCAGGTTGAGAGTGTATACTCATTACCTACAGCAGGCTTAACATTTACATCAAGCTTAGGTCCGTAGAAGGCAGCCTCACCGATTTCCTCTGTGTACTCGATTCCAAGGTCATTTAATACCTTTCTGAGTGCATTCTCTGCATTGTTCCACATCTCATCGTCATCGTGGTACTTAACCTTATCCTCAGGATCCCTGAGTGAAAGAACGCATCTGTAATCTGTGATTCCGAAATCCTTGTATGTGTCAAATATAAGGTCAACAACCTTGGAAAACTCAGACTCAATCTGCTCCGGTGTCACGAAGAGATGTGCGTCATTCTGGCAGAAATGTCTTCCTCTCTCGATTCCCTTAAGAGTACCGCTTGCCTCAAATCTGAAGTCATGTGCTATCTCACCTATTCTCATAGGTAAATCCTTGTATGAATGCATCTTATTAGCATAAATCATCATATGATGAGGACAGTTCATAGGGCGAAGTACGAATGACTCTCCCTCAACCTCCATAGCAGGGAACATATTCTCCTTATAATGATCCCAGTGGCCAGAGGTCTTATAAAGGTTAACTGTACCTACACAAGGTGTCATAACGTGAAGATAGCCAAGCTTTCTCTCCTTAGCCTTGATGTAGTTCTCAAGCTCCTGCCATACTGTGTAGCCCTTTGGTAAGAACATAGGAAGTCCACGTCCGATGAGGTCATCAGTCATAAAGATTTCCATTTCTTTGCCAATCTTTCTGTGGTCACGCTCCTTAGCCTCCTCAAGTAACCTAAGGTGCTCCTCAAGCTCCTCGGCTGTCGGGAAACATACTCCGTAAATTCTCTGCATAACATGATTGTTAGCGTCACCCTTCCAGTAAACGCCCGAGTACTTTACAAGCTTGAAGTTCTTGCAAAGCTTTGTGTTATCAACATGAGGTCCACGGCAGAGGTCTGTGAAGTCACCCTGGTCATACACTGTGATGTTGCCGTCCTCAAGTCCGTTTATAAGGTCAAGCTTATACATATCGTCCTTGAACATCTCAAGAGCTTCAGCCTTAGTAACCTCTCTTCTGAAAATCTTCTTGCCTTCCTTGCAGACCTTCTTCATCTCCTTCTCGATAGCTGCGATAATCTCATCATTTACAGCCACATCGCCAAGGTCGATATCGTAGTAAAATCCTTCCTTTACAACAGGTCCTACCCAGAACTTAGCGTTAGGATAAAGGTGCTTAACAGCCTGTGCCATAACATGTGCACATGAATGATTGAGAGTATTCAGTCTCTCATCTGCTTTAAAATCTACCATTTTAAAAATCTCCTTATAATTTTTTATCACTTTGACGTAGCAATATACACATACAAAAAGCCCCCTATACAGTGGCTTTCCATCTGTATAAGGGGCGAATATACATATCCGCGGTTCCACCCTTATTATTCTCATTGAAATCTATATGAATACAATATATCCGGCAAGCAATGATTGAATAACTATCTTTCCGTATACAATAATAATTCAAAAGTCTGCACAATATATCATCATATATCAACAGGAATATCTCTTTGTGATGATAACGGAATCACCGTGCCGTATTAAGGCCGCTCGGAGGTGGTCTTCCCGAAACAGTATTCTAAGGCACTCGCACCGAATGTGTCTCTCTCTGAAAAATCTTATCCCGGTACTCTTCTCGTCAACACTTTACCTATGGAAGTATATTTCAAAAATGTTATAATGTCAAGCCTGAATATATTTTATTTTTGACAATTTTACTTTTTACAGTTGCTCAATATTACATCCAATTTTCTTCAATCGTATATGACAGATTGACAAACATCGCATAGTATTTGTCTTTTGTCTGCTTTATTATGTCCATCGCAACCGCTTCATTATACGCATGTGCAACATTATTTCGCGAAGCAAGCGCATCCAGCCACAGCTCCTCATCCTGTATCATTCCTGCTTTATACGCAGTTTTAAGTATAGTCCTCGGAGAACCTGTAGCGCTGTCAGCATATCCATAATTTTCAAGAAGCTCCTTCATTGCTTTCCATGCCTGCTCAAAACATATTTCATACAGACCAACCATTCTGGCTATCTCTACATTTCCATAAGGTTCTTTATAGTCATAAATATCCTTCAAATTATTTAATGCAGCTTTAAAATTGTCATATTTTTTCATACAACACAATTCCCTCTCGCTTGATTGACTCCAACAATTCCTCCCTTACCGGTTTGTTCAAATCAATGATATCAAATTCCAGCAAAGTGGAGGTCTCCTCATCGACATCCAACATAAAACGGCTGCTCTTTCCTCCGCGAAACGCCAAATCCACATCACTGCGCTCTTTAAAATCACCTCTTGCCCGCGAACCGAATAGTATGACCTTCTCAACCTGATACTTCTTTGCAAGAGCGATAATTTCCTGTACCACCTTTTCCTTTATTCCGGTTGCCTTGTAATAAATCTGTTCCGACATAAAACAGCTTCCCCACAACTATTTATATTTCAATTTTTTCATCACCGTAATGACCTATGTATAGATTGATAATTTCCTGTAAAAACCGCCTGCCTATATACCACTATCACAATCACCATTACATCAGGCAAGCACCTGCCTGCGTATTGTCTCCATAACATCATCGGTTACATAACCCGCCGCTGCCTTCACCGTCTCCGGTGCATAATCCATGGCATAGCCATAGGCTACCGTGCCAAGAAGCTTGATATCGTTACCGCCATCGCCGAATGCCATAACCTCATCCATATCGATAGAATACTTACGGCAAAGCGCTTCAACACCGGACACCTTGCTTATTCCCTTCGCTACAAATTCCATCCAGTTGTTAGCATTATAGACCAATTCAAATGTATCCATCCAGTTATCCTTAAAATAGCTGCTGCAGGAGTCAACTCCGTTTATCGCATACACCGACAGCTTGAGAAAATCGTCCTCTATTTTTCCAACATCCTTCACACTATCCACGAATGAAATGCTGTCCCGGTATCTATTGACAATAAAGCCTCTGTATTTCTCCGTCTTAGGGCTGATATACAGCTTCTCACGCCCATACAGGAGGAACTCACATCCCTCAGAGCATGTAATGTCCTCAGCCAGCGCTGTCACATCATCTTTATTCATTGAATTAATATCAAGAATTTTACCATCACTTATTGTCATGGCTCCGTCACTGCACACAAAAGCCATCTTGTCCCTCACAGGCGCAAAGAGCCTGTGAAGGTCGCTGTAGCCCCTTCCGCTGGCTGCGGCAAAATGTATTCCACGCTCATAAAGTCTGTCAATAACTTCAAACACACTGTCATCAAAAGCGCCTTCGCCCCTGGCTAAAAGCGTTCCGTCAACATCGCTTAATATAAGCTTAACCATAATCTGTACACCGCTGCCTTTTCCTAGAGCATAGCCTCAAGCGTAGTACGGATTGCCTTTATGAAATCTGTGCTGTTGAGAGTCTTTGCGTCATTTATAGATGTTATAATTGCAAGGTCACCTGTCATCCGGCCTCCCTCAACAGTATCAATCGTAGCCTTCTCAAGCTTATCTGCGAACTGCATCAGCTCCTTATTTGCGTCAAGCTCTCCTCTCTTTCTGAGAGCGCCTGTCCATGCAAAGATTGTAGCAATAGGGTTGGTGGATGTCTGCTCACCCTTGAGGTAACGATAATAATGACGCTGTACGGTGCCATGTGCTGCCTCGTACTCATAGTAGCCCTGTGGAGACACAAGCACTGATGTCATCATTGAGAGTGAACCGAACGCTGTCGCAACCATATCACTCATTACATCTCCGTCATAGTTCTTGCATGCCCAGATATATCCGCCCTCTGAACGTATAACTCTTGCCACAGCATCATCGATAAGTGTGTAGAAATACTCTATTCCTGCTTCCTTGAACTTCTCTTCATATTCGCTCTTAAAAATTTCCGCAAAAATGTCCTTGAAGGTGTGGTCATACTTCTTGGATATGGTATCCTTCGTCGCAAACCATACATCCTGCTTCGTATCAAGCGCATAATTGAAGCAGCTTCTCGCAAAGCTCTCTATCGAAGCCTCCACGTTGTGCATGCCCTGAATAACTCCGGCACCCTTGAACTCATGGATAAGCTCCCTCTTCTCATTTCCTTCTGTGTCTGTATAGACAAGCTCGGCCTTACCTGCACCCGGAACCTTCATCTCAACAGCCTTATACACATCGCCGTAGGCATGTCTGGCAATCGTTATAGGCTTCTTCCAGTTCTTGACAAGCGGTTCAATGCCCTTAACTATAATCGGAGCGCGGAAAACCGTTCCGTCAAGTATTGAACGGATTGTTCCGTTAGGACTCTTCCACATTTCCTTGAGGTTATACTCTGTCATTCTGGCTGCGTTAGGTGTGATGGTTGCACACTTAACGGCCACACCATATTTCTTAGTTGCCATGGCTGCGTCAACTGTGACCTGATCATTTGTCTCATTTCTGTACTCAAGACCCAAATCATAATACTCTGTGTTAAGCTCGACAAAAGGAAGCAGAAGCTCATCCTTAATCACCTTCCAAAGTACTCTTGTCATCTCGTCTCCGTCCATCTCCACAAGAGGTGTAGTCATCTTAATCTTATCCATAAAGTCCTCCATCTGCACATGCTCACCACGGCACTATATTTTCCGATTAACCTCAAATGCTCTAATGCCTGCATTTTTCTTCTTGTATCATACAATATGATTATTAAAAAAACAAGGTATGTTTTGATTAAAAAAATACATAAAGCCGGTAACACATTTCCATTCGCGGCATATTATGAAGTGTATAAAGATTTTGGAGGAAACTATAGTGAGTGATTTAGCAGCAACAAACTGTGGATGCGGCGGCGGATGTGGAGGTTCCAACAACGGAGGCTGCAACAGCTGCAATATTATCATCTGGATAATTCTTCTCTCCTGCCTTTGCGGCAACGGCAACGGAACATCTCTTTCCAATGTCTTCGGCTGCGGCAATGGTGATGACTGCGGCTGCGGCGGCGGATGCGGCAACAACAGTTGTATATGGTTGATTCTTATTCTTCTTTTCTGCGGCGGTGGATGCGGCTTCTAAAAGGCTGCAGACGCAAAGGGCAGGGGTGTTATTTCCCTGCCCTTTTCCTTTATTGTTGGCTTTTCCATCATCTTTTCTTTATAATCTTAACTACCAATACAATCGCCATTATAATCACGACTATTCCCGGGCAAAGTAAACCGCCAATCCCCAACCTGTCAAGCCCCTTGTGGCATATTTTTTTTATATATGCATATATTTTATCGATAACCCATCCCACTACATAAAAAGGACCCACGCCCATGCCACCAAAACCACCGCACCAGTCAATAATACAAACTGAATTTGATGAGCGGACCATCGGAAGAAGCACGCAGCTTCTCAAGGCTCTCATTCCATTTTTAGAGCCTTCACAGCAGAAAATGTTCGGACTCATGGTGCGCATAATCGAATTTAACATGACACTCGATTTCTTTAATCACAACCGCATTCCGGCATGTATGTTCAAGCCTCCGTGTGGGGATGATATGCTCTCAGAGCTTAAGGGCTACTGCTCACCGGAGGAACAGAAGCAGCTTGATATGATGATTGGCATGATAAAGGCACAGAAAATTCAGGCTGCACTCAATTCCAATCCATGTCCCCCGCCGACACCCGGTAAGCCTCCATGTGTACCCGGCGGCAGGCCTCCTGATAAACCTTCCGGTGCTCCATGCGGCAAGCCTACCGGTAAGCCACCATTTACTCCCGGCGATAATCCTTGCGGCAAGCCTCATGGCGCTCCAGACGATAATCCTTGTAGCAGGCCGCATGACACTCCGGGTGACAAACCGCCGCAAAAGCCTCCATGTGCCTGTAACCCCGGCGATGGTAAGCAGTATGAAAATACGCACAACCGGCCAGATAGCTGTCCTCCGCCAAAACCACCTTATCAGCCTTCTCCGCTGGATATGCTCTCAGGACTTTTGTCACCGGAACAGCTCGCACAGTGCCGTAAATTTGAATCGCTCTTATGATTTTTTATTGACTATGAAAGGAGTTTTAATATGAACACATCACACATCACGGAGGGGCTCGACCCACGCAAGGCAGCTCTTATAAACAATTTTGCCAACATAGCTAAGGGAAAAGGCAGCGATGAAATGCTCCCGCTCCTCCTCGCCGTTTCAAACAAGGCAAAAAAAGAAGGCATCAGCTTCACACAGGATGAAACCAATGCCATAATAAATATATTGAGGGATGATATGAACCCTGAACAGCAGGGAAAATTAGACCTCTTCATGCAAATGCTCAAAAACGCTTAGTTACTCATTGTCTGTACTCTCATTTTTACCCGGTCTTTTAAGCTCCTTGATTGTAGTCTTAAAGCTGTCGAAAAGCTCTGAATATCTTGTAGACCTAGCCGATGGGTTACGTTCAAGGAGACTCTTAATACGTCTGAACTCGCCTTTCTCCATTCCGGACAACCTGTTTGCAACCTTTTCCTTAAAGTTCTCAACATCATTGTCAAATACAGCCGCAATGACATCCATGCGCTTCTGTGCACGCTGCACGCTTTCCATCTCGGAAATATGCTTCAATATCTCCTTTAAATCAAGAGCATCCCTGATAGATATTCCAAGATCCATGCTTCCGAACATCACAAGAAATACTGTCAGCACTTCCGTCGCAGTCTGCGAGAGACTGAGCACAGCATGTTCAATCGGCTTATGTATGAACTTTATCATAAGAATTGAAAATAATCCCCACACTATTGATGTCGGCAGGCTGATGTAACCTTTTATGTTAGTAGGAATATTGGTATAGTCCCAATATCTTACATGGAATATAGCCTCCATCGTGCAGCCTGTCACAAGCTCAAGTGCCGAAGCGCCAAACATACCACATATAAATACAAGCCAAAGATTATCCTTAACAGGAAGCGTCGCAAAAAGTATAGCCATCGCACCGAAACCATATATCGGTATGAGCGGTCCATGAAGGAAACCACGATTTACGAATTTATGCTCTCTGATTGACACATAACCTGTCTCCCATATCCAGCCCAAAAAGCAATATGCAAAAAAGAACATTATTACTTGTAAAAAAGAATACTGTGTCATACAAACCTCATTTCCAAACGGTCATTGCACCGCCCTTACCAATTAATATTCCTCCGCAATATCTATCTCTTCCTGCTCCGCCTCAATCGTCATCGGACTAAGCGGAGTATGACGAAGATACACAAGCCAGTAACCTATTCCAACGATTCCTGCTCCACCAACAATATTTCCAAGTGTGACCGGAAGGAGATTTTTTAAGAGAAAGCTGCCGAAGTTAAGACCTTCGGCAGCAATGCCGTATTCGCCTGCGGCAGCTATTCCGGCTATGCCAAAATAGATGTCCGCAATGCTGTGTTCAAAACCGCACAATACGAACAGCATTACCGGCCAGAAGCTCATAAGCAGCTTTCCCGACACTCTCTTAGCGGCAAACGCAGCCCACACGGCAATACATACAAGGATATTGCACAATACGCCTCTCATAAATGCCTCAGAAAAGCTCTGGTTTATCCGCGACATTGCCGCGGCAACAACCTTCTGTGCAAGAAGTCCGTTGTACAAATCAGGTACATGGGAATATACAACCATAACCGCAACAAAACCGGCTCCGATAAAGTTCCCAAGAAATACAAAGAACCAGTTCTTAAGCATGCCGGATACGGTTGCCTTTTTCTGCAGAACGCTTATTATAATCAGATTATTTCCGGTAAAGAGTTCACTTCCGGCAACAAGAACCATAGCCATTCCGGCGGGAAATACACATGCGCTGACAAGTCTTGCAACTGAAGCTGAGGCAATGGTTGCGGAAGCTGTTGTCGAAGCAATTCCCGCAAAGCCTATGAACATTCCAGCAAAAAAGCCAAGTATCAGCATCTTCCACGCTGACAACTTAACCTTGTGAATACCAATCTCAACAAAATTTCTTGCAATTTCAAGTGGTGAATGCATACAATTTCTCCTTACACATTAATATGGAATCTATATAATTGCAAAAATCAGTGTGTAACAGCCGGATATCATGCAATTTCTCCGGAACACCGCACAACTGTTTACCGGCAAAATGATTACCGCAATTATATGTTCCAATATAGAATAATGCCATGGCAGCACTGTCACAGCATTATTCAAAGTAATCAATTATTTACATACAATGTTTACAATCTTGCCCGGAACATAGATTTCCTTGACGATGTTCGGTGTCAGCTTCTCCTTAACTGCATCCTTAGCAGCCGCAAGAACTGTATCCTTATCGGCATCCTTGGAAACCTTGACAACACCCTTGGTCTTACCGTTAATCTGAACTGCAATCTCGATGGCATCCTCAACTGTAAGCTCCTCTATGAACTGTGGCCATGCCTCGTATGCGATTGTATCGTCATGTCCTAATACAGACCAGAGCTCCTCACCTACATGAGGACAGATACATGAAAGCATCTTTATAAATCCTTCTGCATACTCCTTCGGGCATGTTCCTGTCTTGTAGAGCTGGTTTACGAATATCATCATCTGGCTGATGGCAGTATTAAAAGCAAGGTTCTCAAAGTCGTTCGTAACCTTCTTTACAGTCTGATGGTAGAGCATTGTAAGCTCATCCTTGTTCGCATCCGAAATGTTATCCGGATTAGTAAAGAAATTCCATACTCTCACTATGAAACGCTTAGCACCCTCAACACCTGTTGCGCTCCATGGCTTAGAAGCCTCAAGTGGTCCCATGAACATCTCATAGAGTCTTAAGGTATCTGCACCGTAATCCCTCACGATATCACTAGGATTTACAACGAACTCAGGGAAACGCTTACCCATCTTGATTCCGTTAGAGCCAAGAATCATTCCCTGATGAACAAGCTTCTTAAACGGCTCCTTTACAGGTGAGAGTCCCTTGTCATAGAGGAAACGGTTCCAGATTCTTGAATACATAAGATGACCTACAGCATGCTCCGGTCCCCCGATGTATAAATCTACAGGCATCCAGTGCTTTAAAAGCTCCTGATCAGCGAACTCTTTATCGTTATCCGGGTCAATATATCTCATATAATACCAGCTTGAACCGGCACTTCCCGGCATTGTAGATGTCTCTCTCCTGCCCTTTAAGCCATTGTGATTGTACTGCTTCCACTCTGTAGCGTTCTCAAGAGGTGCCTGTCCGTTCTTTCCCTTATAATCCTCAAGCTCAGGAAGTACAAGCGGAAGCTCATCATCTGCAAGCACATGTATCGAACCGTCCTCAAGATATACAATAGGTACAGGCTCACCCCAGTATCTCTGTCTTGCAAAAATCCACTCCCTGAAATGATAGTTGACCTTTCTTCTGGCAATTCCCATTCCGACAAGCTTATCTGTGATAGCCTTCTTAGCCTCCTCAACAGTAAGACCCGTAAACTCCTCCGAATTGATGAGCTTACAGCCCTTTCCGAGGTAATCCCCCTTCTCAAAAGCATGCTCACTCACATCTGCGCCATCAATTACCTGAATCATCGGAATATTGTGTGCAACAGCGTACTCAAAATCTCTCTGGTCATGTGTCGGAACCGCCATAACAGCACCTGTTCCATAACTTGCAAGTACGAAATCTCCTATAAATACAGGAACCTCCCTGCCATTTACAGGGTTAACCGCATATATTCCCTTTAGCATACAGCCGGACTTGGTCTTGTTAAGCTCAGTACGATCCATATCGTTCTTCTTGAGTGTCTCTGCGATGTATGCTTCAACCTCTTCTTTATTCTCTATTCTCGGCATAAGTTCCTTGACAAGCTGTCCGTCCGGTGCAAGAACCATGAATGTGATACCATAGATTGTCTCTATACAGGTCGTGTAAATGGAGAACTCTCCGCCGCCTGCAATCTTAAAATCAACCTCAACGCCCTCTGACTTGCCAATCCAGTGTCTCTGCATATCCTTAGTCGACTCAGGCCAGTCTATCTCATTAAGACCCTCAAGAAGCTTCTCTGCGAATGCCGGCTGGTCGATTACCCACTGCTTCATGTTCTTTCTTACTACAGGATAACCGCCTCTCTCAGACTTGCCGTCAATTACCTCGTCATTGGAAAGAACTGTTCCCAGCTCCTCACACCAGTTAACCGGCATGTCAACAAGCTTGGCATAGCCTGCAAGATAGAGCTGTTTAAAAATCCACTGTGTCCACTTATAGAACTTAGGGTCACTTGTCGCAAGCATCTTTGTCCAGTCATAGTCAAAGCCTAACTCTTTAAGCTGCTTTGAGAATGTCTCAATATTGCTCTCGGTAAAACCATTAGGATGATGCCCTGTAGATACGGCATACTGTTCTGCCGGGAGTCCGAAGGAATCATAGCCCATCGGGTGAAGCACATTGTAGCCCTGCATTCTTTTCATTCTTGACATAATATCTGTTGCCGTATATCCTTCCGGATGTCCTGCATGAAGACCTACGCCTGAAGGGTAAGGGAACATATCAAGCACATAGTACTTAGGCTTGGAAAAATCCCACACATCAGTCTTAAAGGTCTGGTGTTCATCCCAATATTTCTGCCATTTTTTTTCAATTGTTTTGTGATTATAAGCTTCCTGCTGCATTTTTCTGTTTCCTCCAAAAATCATTAAACCTCATGATATATTTTTTCTATTATTTTGTCAAATAGAAATTACAATCATATTATATGGTAAAATCAAGGCATGTCCTCACCGCAGTATACGGTCTTACCCTGCCGTCCGCAACCGCAACATGCGCAGGATTCACGGCATAAGCCTTAAGCGCCTCCTCATCGGTAAAGGTCGAATCCAGCATGACGTCAGCATTGGAGCCTGCAAGACCATTGGTATGTACATGTATCTCCACAAGACCCGGTATCCTTCCGGCAAGACCTTCAAGTCCCTCCTTGATTCCTGCCTTTACGCTCTCAGTCTCTTTTTCGTCCATTTCCTTAAGCTTCCATAAAATAACATGCTTTACCATAATATCCTCCATCTGTTAAATATTCTACATATCCTTTACTGCATTCTCAACATTGCTTATCATTCTGTGATAGCCCTCAAGTGTAATCATACCGTCCGAATCCTCGACACGTCTTCCGCAGCAGCGCACCATTATCCTGCCAAGCTTCGGGTGCTGCCATCGATAATGAAGCTGTACAATCTTGTCAGACTCTATCATCTTCTTCACATTCTCATCGACATAGTCCTTGAAGCGTTCATCTATTCTGTCATACCAGTAGTGATAACACTCCTGCGGCGTGTATTTCCTGTCAACAGCTATTACCTTCTCCATCGTCTCATCGGTATGCAGCTCACAGTAATTCTCTTTTTCATTTATTCGTATAATCCATAGTCCAAGCTCCGTCTTTCTAAGAATATCCTTGGTATTGAAATAGATAACCTGCATTCTGTCCTTGAACTCATAGAGCTTCCGGACAAATTTCTCATGTTCCTCGTATTCACTTGTGTGACTATTGAGGAACAGATTTTCAAACTTATCCTTCTCGCATGGCTTCGAGAACAGATAGCCCTGTATAAGGTTCGGTGACAATCCCTCCAGCACCGTAAGCTCCTGCACACTCTCCACTCCCTCGCAGCATATACGGATTGAATTATTCTTGGCAAACTCAATCATATTGCTTATAAGCCTGTAATTATAGGTTGCCTCCTCGACACCTCTTACGAACATCCTGTCAATCTTAATCTCATTTACATTGAGCTTCTTAAGATAGCCCATGCTTGCATAACCGGTTCCGAAATCATCGATGGATATCTCAATTCCCGCATCACGCCAGCAATTAAAAATATCCATAAAATTGTCATTGCCCTGAAGCTGTATGGACTCCGTAATCTCAATGGTCAGGGCACTTCCCGGCAGACCGGATTTCCTCAAAATATTGAGAACCCTTTCGGCAATATCCTTCTCCTTAAGCTGCACAGCCGAAACATTGACGCTCATGCTGAAATCCTTGTCGAACCTTCTCCATTCCTTACACTGCTCAAGTGCAGTGGCAAGAACCCACATTCCCACGACATTGATAAGCTTAGACTGCTCCAGAAGCGGTATAAATTCGTCCGGATATACCTGTCCTCTCTTCTCCGAATGATAACGAAGCAGCGCCTCCGCTCCATATACCTGATAGTTTCCTGTCTTGACCTGCGGCTGATAACATAGGTAAAAGCCCTCACAGCCATTCTTTACACTAAGCTGTAATTCATCCAGAAACTGGAGTGATTTTACTCTCTGCTCTAAATCCTGCTGTGAAAAGAATGACACTGAACCGATTCCCGAAGCCTTCGCCTTCTCAAAGGTCATCTCCACACATGAATACATATCCTCCTCCGTGCCGAACATACCCGTGTTGTTAGGCACAACCCCTGCTGAGAGGGTGCAGGTATCAGACATTTCCTTCAAAAATCCGTCGAAAATCTTTTTCACTTCATTTTCATTATCAGCATCAAGGTACATCGCAAAGCAATTATTTTCCACATGCCATATTCTATGAAGGGAAACTCTTTTTTCAAAAACCTCTGCACATCTTCTAATCACTTCATCCCCATAATGCCTGCCATGTTTAAGATTGATGTTGGCAAGATTATCTACGCCTATCATCATAAAATAGCCTGAATTTTTTCCATAGAAATCCTTTTTCAGGTCTATAAGCATCTTATTCTTATTAAACAACTTGGTGAGAGGATTATAGAAAAATCTCAGCTTCTTGTCGGACACCATTCCTATCATGACAAAAGGCTTACCCTTGTCATCATTGATTACCGTTCCCCTGCAGCTGATCCATACAGCCTCACCGTTTCGGTTAATCCAACGGTAATTCATATTGTGTGTCTGCTTTTTTCCATCTATTATCTTCTGCAGATCCTCATGCAGTGCCTGCCTGTCTGCGGGATAGACAATCTTTTCCATATCAGCTATCGTACTCATAGCCTTACCGTCCTGCCTCAGTGCATAGCTCTCATCTATATCGCCAAAAACCCAGTTCTGATCTCTTGTTATATCCCACAGATACAGATACGAATCCGTTGACTTTGATACAATGTTGAGCACATTGAGATAATTCCTGATTCTCTCCTCACAATACACAGGAAATTCCCTTTTCATCCTGTATTTCACATCATACATCATCTCATCGCTGCGATTGAAAAGCTGTTCCATGCTCTCACCCTGCTTTTCACGCACCCCATATCCGCATGCAACCGATATAGGCATAACACGGTTCTGGTTTTTTTCTTCAATAAGACCTTCAAACTGTCCAAGCGATGCAAGAATCTTCGTCTGTTCTCCCGCCTCGATAAGCACACAGAATTCATCTCCGCCTATTCTGTAACATTTTCCCATACCTTCAAATGCCCTGCTCAGGCATTCTCCCGCATCCTTAATTGCTCTGTCACCCTCTATATGGCCATATCTGTCATTGCACAGCTTAAGATTATTGACATCTGCCACTATGCACGCCGCATTGGGTTTATTTTCAAATGCGTTAAGCTCCCTTGTAAAAGCCGCACGGTTTTCAAGCCCTGTGAGTGAATCAAGATATGCCAGCTTTTCCAGCTCCCATTGATATTTCTGTTCTATCGTCATAATATCATCTATATGATGAAACGCCAATATGACATTTCCGTCAAACTCCTTCTCGTCAATGCACACAATCTGCACCTCAAAGAAACGCTGCCCGGCTGCATTCGGCACACTCTCGTATCTGTAAACAACCCTGCCCTTTTTTGACAGCTCCTCCAACAGGCTCTCCCTCTGCATCACCCTCGAAAATTCCTTGCTGTTTGCCGGAGCTACATATTTGTCGCAGTACAGTCTGATTATCTCCGTATAACTGCTTCTTATTCTCTGCAGCATCTGAGGTATCTTTGCCGCATTTGCAACAGATGACACTGTCAGCGGTTCCACGAAGTCATCCTTAAGCCCCACATGGTATACCGCTGTATAATCACGGCAGAGCACCTCCAGAAAACGTCTCTCAAGGTCAGGCTTCATTGTGCTCTCCGCCTGAGCATGCTCTAAAGCCTCAATTTTCTTTTCCAATACTTCTGTATCCATTATCCAATCCTCTTTTCCGCTCTAGTACCACTTAAAATCTACCTTTTCCATACATTTAATGATTGAATATAAATATTATTTACAATATTAAATTCATTTTAACATATAGACAAAAATATTTCCATATTTTTCACTCAACAAAGCTATATCTTTTGCAATATTTATTTATATTTTATAATTTGCTTACATTACAGAAAATTAACGATATTTATAACAAAATTTTCTCTTTTATTTTTTTCTGCATAATTTATAATTGTGTTAACATCTGTTATACACAAAATATATAGAAAGAAGGTACTCAATATGACAATGGCGGAAGCAATAATCTCGGGCAATCTCGAAGCAGTAAAAAAAATACAGCTTGAAAATCCCTCCTGTATAGACGAGCTGTATAACGGTATCACACTTCCTAATCTGGCGGCTTCAACAGGAAATACTGAGATTTTTAAATATATTGTAGAATATTCTCGTGCAAGCTTCAATGAAACTGATAATGATAACAGAACTGTTCTCTTTTATGCCGTCCCAACAGATAATGTTGAGCTTGTAAAATATATAGTAGAACGGCTGGGTTTTTCCGGACTTTCAGGAGATAGAAATCTGGTCACTCCTTATGATATTGCGATAGAAAGCGGAGCAAAGAAGGTTATCTCTTATTTTAAAGAATTATACGGTGATATTGACGGCATGTACAGAAACCCGATACGCGCAGGCATGCACCCCGACCCTTCTATTGTATGCGTTGGCGATGATTTCTATATGGTCAACTCCTCATTCATATATTTTCCATGTATTCCAATATCCCATTCAAAGGATTTAATACACTGGGAAATAATAGGACATGCCATAACCAATCCCGAATGGGCGTATATAAATGAGCTTGAGGGCGGCCGCGGCTACTGGGCGCCCGATATATCGTACTATAATGGCAGATTCTATATCACCGCCACCTACAGGTTAAATGACACAGGCACGGTATACAGGCGACAGATGGTTGTATCCTCAGATAAGCCTGAGGGACCTTACTGCAAGCCTTCATTCATTGATGAAGATGGTATCGACCCGTCAATATTCACCGACGATGACGGCAGGAGATATATGCTGTTAAACCGCGGTGCCAGAATATTCGAGATAAGCAGCGACGGCACAAGACAGCTAAGCCCTGCAGCACTTCTGTATTACGGAAGCCAGAAGCGTGCACCGGAGGGTTCACACCTTCTGAAAAAGGATGGTTGGTACTATCTTTTTCAGGCCGAAGGTGGCACCGGGGAAGGCCACCGCATAACCGTGGCGCGAAGCCGCAGCCTGTTCGGGGTATATGAGCCATGCCCTTTCAACCCTATAATGAGACAGACCAACCCAAAGGCAGGCATACAGCGCTGTGGACACGGCAAGCCGGTAAAAACACCGAACGGCGAATGGTTCATCCCTTACCTGTGCGGCAGGCAGGTCGAGGGTAAATACAGTCTTCTCGGCCGTGAGACTGCGCTTGACAGACTAACATGGACGGCGGACGGCTGGCCTATGGTTAATAATCTCGAAGGACCAAGCACCCTCGCTAAAAAGCCAAATCTTCCGGAGCATGCTTTTGCGCCTGCCGCCCATGACAGCTTCGGTTCAGGCGATAACCTGTCCCCTGTGTGGTCATGGGTGCGTGTGCCGGAGCCGGATGCTTATAAATTGATTTCCAAAGGCACTGATACTATTAATTATATAGGTGGTAATCCTATCGGTAATTCTATCAGCACAATGGCAGATATCAACACACATGCAGATTGCAGCATACATGCAGGCAGCAGCACGCTTCTGCTGCGTGCAGGACGCACACCGCTCTCCACAATGTACTCAAGAAATATCCTTGTCCGTCCGCAGGAAAAATTCTGCTTTACCATCACGGCAGCGCTGAGCCTTGACAGCGATGTACTGCACTATACCGGTGGTGAAGCCGGCGTCACCTGCTATTATGATGAAAATACATATCTCACCTTCAATGTTGTGAACAATAACGGCAGACTGCTTCTCAAGGTGAGCGAACACATCGACACCGTGACCACAGACGCGGCATGCATTGAGCTTGATACCACACCGGCTGTCACTGCCTCAGCTCATGACGCACCTGTCATCACTGCCTCAAGCCTTGACGCACTCTCTTCCGGCTCAATCATCGAATTTAAGATAGACACCCGCTATCTCAGAAGAGATTTTTCATACCGGATAACGGATACCTCCAATATGAGTGATTTTACCGGCAGCAATGCAGCCTCGGACGATATAGCTGATAATATAGCCTCTGAAAATGACACATCTTTCACCCATGCATGTACGCTTGAGAACGTATATTATCTCTGCGATGAAGGACTTAAAAAGGGCAAACGCTTCACCGGCGCAATGCACGGAATGTACGCATATCTTCCATCGCATAATACGGCAGGCTCCACAGAGCTTCCGGAAGATGAACAGTGTGTGTATGCGGAGTTTATAAGTTATAACTAATTTTGCCGATAGAGCATAGGCGGCTGGAACATGGGTGGTGGCTGCTTGGGACACTGGTGTCAGACCCCTGTCCCAAGTTCCGGGACAGGGGTCTGACACCAGTGTCCCAACTGCATTCCCCCATACAGTATATGCTAATAACAATACCGCTGTCACGAAACAGCGGTATTTGTCACGAAATCTTTAATTTACAGCTCAATACCATTTTTCCTAAGCAGCTCTCTCGCCGATTCAACCGAATCGACCCCGGTCTTATTCTTAATCGGTGCGAACTCCTTCCCGCGCACCACCTCAAAAGGCAGACAGCTGTCAAGCATCTGTATCATGTCGAGAATGAACTGCTCATACTTATAGCCGTTCGGCTCCTCCGGCTTGACAAGCTCACCGGCTTCGTTTATATATGGTATCTTCTTTGCCGACTTATGATAAGGAAGCTTTCTCTCCAAAAGGTTCACAAGCTTGTCAACCTTGAACAGATAGTTGAGGATTACACCGAAGTTATATGCATACTCACCGTTCTCATCCCTCTGTGTGAGCATATCCTCTGTCAGCTCAATATACTCCACTATCGAAGGTCTGCCGTCCTCGGTGCACATAACACCTACCTTCTCCTGTGGGTTAACCTTTCTTATAACCTTAGAGCCAACCGAATATCCACCCTCAAGCACAGCCCCGGCAAAAACCGGATCTGCTATGCTCTGCAGCACATTATCAACCGCGAACACGTTGAGCCACTCTATGCCCCTTTTCTCAACAAGCTCAAGAAGCCCGCTCTTCTTCATTGAGAGGAACCAGCCACCGTTGCCGTTAGGCGATGTGGCTATGCTGTCCTTCGCCTCCATGTATACTTTTCCGTCAAAGTCGGCAGCCGGAGCCATGTCCTGCTTGAAAAAAGCAATATAGTCCTTATCATAACCGAAATAGTCATGCTCCTTGAAAAATCCGACCGTCGCATCATGGTTCTTTTCGCTGGTCATAACAAAAAGCTGGATATAATTACCCGCCTTCTCCACAACCTTCATAAGATTTTCTATAAGTCTCTGAAAAATATACACCGGCTTGCTGATTCCGATATCGTACATTCCCTTGGGTGCATCAGAGCCAAGCCTTGTACCCATTCCTCCCGCAAGAAGGACAGCACCAAGCTTACCCGCCTTGACTGCCTCCATTCCGATACGCTCAAATCTTTCCCTTCCCATATCTATCTCAGGTATTGTCATAGCCTTGATAGGTGCAATTGTGCCGCGTTTTCCCGTCTCCGCCGCCTGTCCAATCACCGTAAAGTCCGTTCTGTCTATCTGTTCAATGAGCGTATTTCTCTGCTCATCCGGAAGTTCAGCATAATATTTAAGTACATGCTCCTGCCCATACTTCTTAAGCTTTTCCATTGCCTCATTATAATTCATGGTTATTCTCCATTTCACTGATTTTTATTTTACAAGCTGTTCCGCTTCCACAAACACAACTGTTATTCTAGTACCAATATCAGGCCTGGTCAAGATATTAAAGTATCCATTGTGTCTGTCGACTATCCACTTTGCAATGGAAAGCCCCAGCCCTGTTCCGCCCGTCTTGTGTTCCCGTGCTTCATCAGAACGATAAAAACGCTCAAAAATATGTTCAACATCCGCCTCATGCATGCCTATACCATTGTCCTGCACACTGAAAAATACCCCCTCCGGCTTCTTTCCTGTGCGTATGGTTATGGCATCGCCCTTCTGTGTATACTTAGCCGCATTGTCTATAAGTATTCTTGCACACTGCTTTATCATTGATACATCGCCGCTCATCTGCGCCTGCTCCCCAATGAATTCATACTCATGCTCCGTGTCAATCATCTTTGACTCCTCAAAGACCTCCCCCATGAGTTCATCAAGCTGTATATTCTCAATCTGCAGGCTGTTTCTTCCGCTATCGCCCCTGGCAAGGAAAAGGAGCTGCTCCACAAGCTTCTGCATGTGCTCCGACTCATTTTTAATCGCCTCGATAGATTCATCAAGAATGCTCTCATCCTCCTTGCCCCAGCGGTCAAGCATATCCGCATAGCCCCTTATAACAGCTATCGGAGTCCTTAGCTCATGCGAGGCATCCGACACAAAACGCGACTGCTGTCTGTAGGTCTCCCTCATCCTGTCAAGCAGATGATTGAGTGCATTTTCAATGCCCTGAAGCTCCTTATTGTCCGTGTTGATTCTGGTGTCAAGGGACGCTGTGTTGACATTCTCTATCGCAGCCTCAAGGCTTTTAAAATTGTGCTGGTCATAAGCCATGTTCGTCAGCTTTTCCGTCTTTTTCGCCATCTCCCTGATTGGCAGGAGCTTGTCATTTATATTATTTTTCATATTCGCCGACATTACAAGCACCGAAAAAAACTGCGTCACCAGAATCGCCGCACCAACAATAATTACAACACGCGCCTCATTGCTGCTTATACTGAGCGACTGTGTATTTCCATTCTCATCCGTCATATTATACTTAAAAAAATCGCTTCCTGTATTCCATTCCACGATGCGCTGCGTTCCCACTTTAAATACCCCGAATGCCGTCTTTTCAGCTATAAAAAGTCCAAACACAACCGCCACAACGCAGATAAGCACATCCATTTTCAGGATGTGCCACACAAATCTGCCGACAAATGAAGCATTGATACGCCTTGCAATCGAATACATCTTCTTCGCGCTGTTAGGCTGTCCCTTTGCCTCTGTCTGAGCTTTATTTTCATCTGCTGCGCTATACTCACTGTTCATCTTTGATGACATAACCCACTCCTCTGACCGTTGATATAAGCTTAATTCCGAATGCATCATCTATCTTGGTGCGGATATAACGCACATATACATCTATAACATTAGTCTCCCCTGAGTAATCATATCCGCATACCTTCTCAAGCAATGTGTCCCTGCTCATAACTATATTCTTATTCTCAAGCAGATACTCAAGAAGTGAGAACTCCCTGTGAGTCAATTCCACAAGCACTGTGTCAACCCTGACCTCATGTCTTGCCTTGTCAAGACTGACTCTCCCGCATGAAAGTACATCGGATTTCGGATGTATTACTGCCATATCTGATGATTTTTTCAACGCAACCCTTATTCTTGCAAGAAGCTCCTCGATGGCGAACGGCTTCGTTATGTAATCATCGGCTCCAAGGTCAAGCCCCGAAACCTTATCCATGACCGCATCCCTCGCCGTCACCATGATGACAGGCATATTGCTTGACCTCCTGAGCCTTCTTAGAAGCTCCATTCCGTTTAGCTCAGGGAGCATGACATCAAGCAGCATTAAATCGTATTTTCCGCTCTCCGCCATAGCAAGACCGGTTCTCCCGTCAACAGCCTTGCCTACCTCATAGCCCTCATGCTTAAGCTCCAGCTCAATAAATCTCGCAATCTTCTCTTCATCCTCGACAATCAATACAGCAGCCATACATCCCTCTTTTTTGGTAATTGTAAAATGCAAATCTTCCACATAGCAGCTGTACAGCTTTGCTGACACACTGCACATTTCAATTACCCATATTAGTTTTTATATTTTTACATCAAACATAGCAAGGTCAAAACATGCTCTGAAATATAATACTTTATACACTAATACATTAAAACAGCATGTTTTGACCCCTACATCACATCAATCACTTTATATGCTGATTAGCAATTACTCGTTGAACTCCTTCTTGATGTTCTCTGTGACATCAGAAGCCTTGTCCATCGCCTTATTGAACACGTCATCCCTCCTAAATACAGGACCTGAAAAGCCATATCCGAATGAGAAGAACAATCCGACAATCAGAAGCGGAACACATACCCAGAATGCAAGTAAAAGCAAAAGCACGCATACCGTGATAGGCATTTTGATTATCTCCTCACCATTCCTGGTCACATCAAAGAAATTCTCATTGCCAATCTTGATAACCTTTCCTACCCACTTGAAAAACTTTGCGAGCAAATCACCGAAGGTAACCCTCTTCACCTTCACTTCAACTTCATCATACGCCGCCGTTCTCTCGGCACCGGTATTCTGCTCCGTAGTGTAACTTGAATACTGTGGTGCGCCCGTCTTGCCAAGCTGCTCTAAATATACAACCGCGTCAAGCATATCAAAATCGCATGCATTTAACGCCGCCTTGGCATCCTCAAGGCTAACCCCTGTCCTCTGTGATAGCTTCATCGCCCTGTCAAATTTCTCTTCACTGCTAAGTTCCATAATTATTTTCCTCCGTTTTCTCTTTTTATTATATCCTTATTGATTGAAGCTTGACAAGTATAATCTCATCAGAGCACGCTGTTTTATATAGCGTTTTTGATTTCTGATTCATTATCTCCTGCCGATGGTTATAATATAAGCTTGGAAAATTAATCTAAAAGGGGAGAAAGATTAAAAATAGGTTAAATTATAATTATTGAGCTGCGGCTATATTCTGATATAATCAAACTGTTGTCGCACCCATTCTGGCAATAGAAATGGGGTGTCTAAATGGAAATCCTTATCTCATTTTTTGTTTTCGTTGTGGCAGGCATAGTCAGCTACCATATATGCAAATGGCTGGACGGCGACAATATCGACAATTAGCCAAAGCGGAGGCTCTACCGTACAAAAAGAAAAGAAACCCCACAAGCTAGCACCTTGTGGGGTTTCTTTTTAGTGTCTAAATGCCTTATCTCTTTTAGCTGCCGCCATTGTAACATATGCACCAGCCAAAATCAAGTATTCCCTTTTTTCAAAAAATATTCCTAGGACACTTGGTGTCAGACCCCTGTCCCAGGCTGGCTGGGACAGGGGTCTGACACCGGTGTCCCACTATTTAATCCTGAGGGCGCGCGTGGCGTTGAGAACCGCAAGCACCATGACACCGACATCGGCGAAGATGGCAACCCACATGTTGGCAATTCCGATTGCGCCGAGTAAAAGGCATACCAGCTTGACCGCAAGGGCAAATACGATGTTCTGTCTTACAATTGTGAGGGTTCTTGTTGAGATTCTCATGGCAAGCGCAAGCTTTGCAGGGTCATCATCCATGAGGACAACGTCCGCAGCCTCAATGGCTGCGTCTGAGCCAAGGGCACCCATCGCAACACCGATATCAGCTCTTGAAAGAACCGGTGCATCATTGATACCGTCACCGACGAATGCAAGATTCTCCTTCGCACCCTTCTCGCCAAGAAGTCTCTCAACCTGTGCTACCTTGTCTGCCGGAAGAAGCTCACTGTGTATCTCATCAAGACCAAGCTCTGTACCCACACGCTGTGCGGTTCTGGCTGTGTCTCCCGTGAGCATTACGGTCTTTATGCCACCCGCCTTAAGACCGGCTATAGCCTCCTTTGATGTCGGCTTGACAACATCAGATATGGTAATACAGCCGGCATACACGCCATCTATCGCAACATACACCGCTGTTCCGTCATCATGCTCCGATGTGACAGAGGCACCGACCTTGTTCATAAGCTTGACATTACCTGCTGCAACCTTCTTTCCGTCAACCACTGCCTTTACACCGTGGCCTGCGACCTCCTCGATGCCGCTCACACGTTCAAGCTCAAGCTTATCCGCATAAGCCTTTTTAAGACTGAGGCTTATAGGATGGCTTGAACCGCTCTCAGCGTATGCAGCATAGTATAAAAGCTCATCCTGTGAAAAACCGTTCTCCGGATAATTTCCGGTGACCTCGAACACACCCTTAGTGAGTGTTCCGGTCTTATCAAACACAATGTATTTCGTGGCTGCAAGAGCCTCAAGATAGTTAGAACCCTTGACAAGGATACCGTTTGTCGAGGCACAGCCGATTCCGCCAAAGAAGCTGAGCGGAATGGAGATTACAAGTGCACACGGGCAGCTTATAACAAGGAATGTGAGCGCTCTTATAATCCATGTCTGCCATGCAGCCGGATTACCTATTATCATGTTAAAAATCGGTGGTATGAGAGCAAGAGCAAGCGCACTGTAGCATACCGCAGGAGTGTAATACTTGGCAAACTTCGTTATAAAGTTCTCTGACCTTGACTTCTTAAGACTGGAATTCTCAACAAGGTCAAGTATCTTCGACACTGTGGAATCACCGAATTCCTTTGTTGTGCGGATATGGATTGTTCCTGTGAGATTGATACATCCGCTTATAACCTCGTCGCCGCATGCGGCATCCCTTGGAACACTCTCACCTGTGAGTGCACTTGTATTGAGTGATGTATTTCCCTCTATTATAATGCCATCAATAGGAACCTTTTCACCCGGATTTACAACTATTATGGTTCCAATCTCAACCTCATCCGGGTCAACCTTCTCAATCTGTCCATCAACAACAATATTCGCATAGTCCGGTCTGATGTCCATAAGTGCCGCAATGTTCTTTCTGCTCTTTCCGACTGCAACGCTCTGGAAAAGCTCTCCTATCTGGTAAAAAAGCATAACCGCAACGCCCTCGCGGAACTCTCCAAGCGCAATCGCACCCACCGTGGCAACAGCCATAAGAAAATTCTCGTCAAAGACCTGTCTCTTTAATATTCCCTTCCATGCCTTCTTAAGTATATCATATCCTATAACAAAATACGGAACCATATAGAGTACGGCTGCAATCCACACGTTCAGTTCAAGGATTTTCTCAAGTACAGTTACCGCTGCAACAAGTACTGCGGCAATTATTATTCTGTATAACATAGTTTTTTGTTTTTTATTCATAAAAGCCTCTTTTCTGAGCTAAAATAAAATCTATATGCCCTCTTCATCCGTAAAACAAATGCCGTATAGTAAATCTGCTGCCGGCACCATGCACCGACAGCAAATATTTAAATCAATGCCTGCGTTGACATTCTACATATTTAATAACTAAAGACGGCTCTGCAGCTTAAGCCTCCAGAACCGGCATGCCAAGCTTAAAGCTCAATCACGCAGTCATCTTCAACCTTCTTGCAGTTAGCGTAAGCTTCCTTCATAACCGCGTCGACATCTGCGCCATCCTCAAATTCAACCTTGAGCTTAAGTGTCATAAAGCTTAATGACGCGTCCTTAACTCCCTTAGTATTCTTAACCGCTTCCTCCATCTTAGCTGCACAATTAGGGCAGTCAACCTCTACATTGTATGTCTTCTTCATAATAAGATCCTCCTCTTAAATTTAATATTTATAGTAATCATCCGGTATACAATTTTCAAAATATCCGATACCGGATTATTACATATATTACATGTGTTATAGCTTATTCCTCTACATGCTCCATTCCCATGCTGAGAATGTTTCTAACATGCTCATCGTCAAGGGCGTAGAAAATTATCTTACCCTCCCTGCGGAACCTGACCAGCTTCGCATCCTTGAGAATCCTTAGCTGGTGGCTGACCGCCGACTGTCCAAGATTCAGAAGCTGCGCAATATCATTCACACACAGCTCACTCTCAAACAGGGCATACAGTATTCTTATTCTCGTCGAATCTCCGAATACCTTAAAAAGCTCTGCAAGGTCATACAGGTACTCATCATCCGGCTGCTGCTCCAATACCCGCTTCACCACATCCTCATGTGCTGCCAGAAACTCACTCTGGTCTCCGATGTTGTCTGCCATCTAACTCCTCCTCTCTTCGCAAACAATTATTATGTATCCGCAAAACACTGCTTATGAATATAGTGCGCTGCACAATTATCTATAACGATAATTTTACATATTAGTGTTTGTTCATCTGTTCATATCTTTATTATATTCATATATGTTCAGATGTCAATATGTTTTTTCATTTTTTTCAATATCAGCAATTGTATGCTTCAGATGTCAAAACATGCTGTATTATTTATATAAAAAATTCAAAAAATAGTTGAAATTATTTCCATACTGTGCTAATATATCTATCAGCGGCGTGTGGCTCAGCTTGGTAGAGCGCTACGTTCGGGACGTAGAAGTCGCAGGTTCGAATCCTGTCACGCCGATTGAATCAAGACATTGTGCTATAAAGTGAATACCAGCCAGAAGACCTACAGCACCCCTGAGAAATCGTGGGTGTTTTTTCATGCTTGACAATATGGTATTTTTACCATATTATACTTATAGAGGGACCACATCGGAGGAAATTTATGAGTAACTTTAAAGCAGAATTTTACGCAACAGATGATGGTAGTAAACCGGCAAAGGATTTCATTCTGTCACAAGATACCAAGATGAAGGCAAAATTATTGGGATTAGTTGACATTCTAGAACAGTACGGCAATCAATTAAGAGAACCTTATAGCAAGCCATTGGATGATGGTATATTTGAACTACGTGCAAAAATAGGTTCTGATATTTCAAGGGTTATGTATTTTTTCTATTTCGAAGGAAGAATAATATTAACAAATGGATTTGTAAAAAAGACACAGAAAACTCCACCCAGTGAAATTGCTCTTGCAAAAAAATACAGAAAAGATTTTTTAGAAAGGAATGGCAGGATATGAGTGAATTTAGAGAATTATTAAATGAACAGTTAAAAGAACCTGAATTTAAAAAAGAATGGAATGATATTCAGCCTGAAATGGATGTAATTCGTGCAATGATTGACGCCCGTATCAAACAGAATTTAACACAAAAAGAACTGGCATCAAGAACCGGAATCGATCAGGCAGATATAAGCAGGCTTGAAAACGGAACAAGAAATCCAACATTAAAGCTTTTAAAGAAGCTTGCCGCCGGCATGGGAATGCAGTTGAAGATTGAATTTGTGCCAATGCACACGCCATTACAAAAATAGTAACCCACTTGTATAACCTACCTACGCAATCATTAAAAACATAGGGGCAGCCGCATAACGGCTGCCCCTATTTCTATAACATTCTATAACAAATTATTCAAACCTGAACCACTTAAGGTCGAAATTACATCCCGGCAGGAACACAAGGTTCACATCATATATTCCTTCCACATTATCAAGCTCAAAATGCCTGCAAACATAGCCATCATCGCCCGCTGCACTGCCTGCAGCATTACCTGATGCTGTGTTATCGCTCATAACGAACTCCGCAATCTGGTTAACGCTTCCTTCGTCATTGGAGAAGCGGATATGGATGGTATTCTTTTCAAGCACGGAACGTCCGCAGATTGTTATGCCATGCACTCCCTGCGAGAAGTCCATGTTCTTGTAGGTGAGCGTGACATTGTTTCCTATTCCTGTTATCGCATCACCTCCGAGCGTGTATGTGTCGCCGTACAGCGTGTCGTTATCGACAGCGAGGTTCTCGTCATAGGCTCTCTCGTACTTCTTAAAGCTGAAGCCCTTGATATTTATATCATGGTCGGCGATAAAGCTGACTGTGCAAAGACCTTTGAACCTCTTAGGAAGCTTATAGGTCTTTTCCTGATAGGTCGCCCATATCGAAGGCTTGTCATAGATTACCTTGTCCATCAGCTCTGAGCCTTCCTCACCCGGTATTCCCTTCCATATCTCGATAGGAAACGGCTTGTTGTCAAGCTCGTAGACAGGGATTGTTATCTCGTCAGAACCGTTCTTTCCGAAGTTCACCTTCTCAAAAGCAATATATGTTCCACCCTTAGGCACAATTCCTCTGTCCTGTCCGACAGAAGGTGTCTGCTCTGCCGCCGTGTACAGTGTTCCGTATATAAATTCATAAGGATTGAACTCAGCAAGCCCAAGCCCCTCGGCTGTGAAGCTCACCTGTGAGATAAGACTCACCTTATCCCTACCGTTCTTCACACAACAGCGGACATTGTGCTTTCCATCTCCAAGTGCCTTTAACACCTTGTGTATTCTGAAACCTTCCTTCTGCGAAGCTGCACAACCATTTTCCGCAGCCGTGCCTGCACTTCCCCCCGATATTTCAACATCGGAAAGCTCCGCACCGTTAGAATCAACTCCCGCGTCATTCGTAACCTTCCATATAATATCCCTGTACGTCGCATTGTGCGGAAGAATCTCAGCCTCTATCTCCACCTGTCTGTTGTCCGGTCCAAGCCTGCGGCTGCCCTTTACAATCAGGCGCACATTGCGCACCGGAATTTCTTCTTCCATGTCCGTTTTATCACTTTCTGCCGTATCTAATACATTTCCGGTGCCAGAATCACACGAAGTTTTTCCTGCTTTCCCGCAGGCACCTGAACAATCCTCCATGCATGAAATACCTGATACCTCATTATCAGCCGCAACGGTGTTCAGTGTAACCACCTTAGTCTCCATTCCGACTGAGCTTACCTCAACTCTTATCTCACCCGGCTCTGTCTTAGCGCCAATCACTGCGAGGAGCTTTCCGGAGAACATTCTTCTGCTGTTAGTCTTGTACTGCTCAAAGTCTGCGCTGTCTCCGTTGTCCATTCCAAGAAGCCTTCCGGCACCTGTAACCTTTATATTCACGCGGTTGTTGGCATTGTCCACGGGATTACCGTCCTTGTCGACCGCACTTATGTCAATGTATGCCAGATCACGTCCATCGGCGGCAATCTGTGTCATTTCAGGTATTACAACAAGTTCAGAAGCATCGGAAAAGCTCTTTCTTGACTCCCTTGCAATCACTGCTCCATTCTCATCATAGGCGACTGCTTCTATGGTTCCCGGCACATATTCCACCTTATAGTGCGCCAGCAGCTGCTTTCCATGCTTGTGGTCGATATCATATTTTCCGTAAGAAGTGCCATTTACAAACAGCTCAACCTGCGGTGCATTCGACGCTATTCTCACGTCAATCTCCTCTCCCTCTGAGAAATCCCAGTATGGGAAGATATGCACCATCGGTGCCTTCCTGTAATCTGTCCACTCAGCCTGATATATGTAGTAGGTGTCCTTCTCGAAGCCCGCTGTGTCAATCTGTCCGAAGTAGGAGTTCTTCGTCTGGTACGGCGTAGGCTCACCTATGTAATCAAAGCCTGTCCACAAGAACTGTCCCATGGAAAATTCAGCGTCCCTGTCCATGGTTATGCAGTACTCACTGTTCTTAGCTCCCCAGTTGGTCGAACAGTTGCCAAGAGCTGAACACTGCTCATCATCATCGCACAGAATCTGCTGTTCATAAGGGAACTTATATATGCCGCGGCTCTGGAGCGTGGAGGCAGTCTCACTTCCGTATATAACCCAGTCAGGATGTGCCTTATGGTGCTCCTCGTAATATTTCTCCGCATAATTATATCCGGCAAGTTTCACTATATCCGCACATTTCTGAGCATTCTCCCAAGGCATGTAGTTAGAGCCTATGGTCGCAGGAGCATTGCCCTCCGGGTCATTCGCCCTGACATAACCGACAAGTCTTCTTGTTATCTCCTGTCCATGCTCGTCGCGGTGTGTGTCATAGATTTCATTTCCTATGCTCCACATGATTACAGACACATGGTTCCTGTCGCGCCTTACCCAGCTTGCGACATCCCTCTCTGCCCAGTCGACAAAGAATCTTGCATAATCGAACTCCGTCTTAGGAAGCTCCCACATATCGAAGGCTTCGCAGTCAACTAAAAAGCCCAGCTCATCTGCAAGCTCAAGAACCTCCTTTGCCGGCATGTTGTGCGATGTACGGATTGCGTTGACCCCCATTTTTCTGAGCTTGTCAAGCTTACGCCTGAATGCGTTCACATTAAATGCTGCTCCAAGACAGCCATTGTCATGGTGCTCACACACGCCGTTTATCCTCACCTTGCGCCCGTTGAGTATGAAGCCCTTCTCAGGTGAGTACTCCTTGGTGCAGAAGCCTATCTTCTGATTTTCCTCATGTACAGTATCATCACCGACACTTACCGTTACACTGCACTCATACAGGTTCGGTTCATCTATATCCCAGATAAGAGGCTTGTCAACCTCAAGCACAAGCTCGGCATTTTTCCTGGAGCCTGCTGCGAACATGCCGCCTCCCTGCGGTGAAATACGTCCGAAAGTGAACACACTGCTTCCGCCGTGCTTTAAATCAAATCCTACCTTTATATCCTCACATGGCACATCCTTACCGGAATTTTCCAGTTCTACCGTACACTTCACCTTCCATGTGCCGTCCTCATTTTTTCTCACCCTGATGTATGTACCATCAGGTACTATATGAACCTGCTCAAGGCTTGTGAAATAGACATCCCTTATTATTCCGGCTCCCGAATACCAGCGCGTGTTCGGCTCCTGATATACCGCCCTTACAACCATCTCATTCTGCCCCTCACGCACATACTCTGTGATATCTGCGTCGAAGGTCGAATATCCGTACTTCCACTCACACACCTTGCTGCCGTTGACGAACACAGTCGAGTCCATATATACGGCACCAAAGCGCACGATAAGCTTCTTTCCGAGCTGCTCCTTTGTCAATGTAAATGACTTTCTGTACCAGCCGATGCTGCTCTCATACAGGTTGTGGGTATCATATATCAGCCAGTCATGCGGAATATCCACCGCCGTAAATTCCCCTGCAAGAGCTTCCTCATACGCAGCCCCAAGCGCTGTCTTTCTAAAGCTCCATCCATCATCCCATAAGTCTGTCCTGTTCATAGACTACTCTCCAATCCACTCACATTCATTCTCAAACACTGCCTCAGCGTACTCTGCGCTCTTGTACAATGGTATTCTGTGTCCGTCCCTTATGAAGAACACAATCTCCTGTGCCGGAATCTCGACAAAATAATGTCCTGCCTCATATTTCTCAAGCTCGTACTCATCTGCCGACTTCATCCTCACCATCGTCATAGGCTCAGGCAGATACACATATCTTCCGACGGCATTCTGTGTGTACACAGGACATATCATTATATCCTCACCAACATAGAGCTGATCCTCGGTCGCAACGGCAACCTTATCCTCCGGGTGCTCGAAGCCAAGAGGTCTGTACATAAGTGTATCCTGCTCAACAGCCTTCCTGTAAGCTTCCCATAGATATGGAATGAGTGCATAGCGCATTGTTACTATATTCTTAAATGTATCCGTGTCGGTGAATCTGTAAAGCTCCTGATATCTTGTGCCTGCCGCCGCATGGTTTCTCATAAGAGGAACGAATACAGCTAACCCCATCCAGCGCATCAGAAGCTCCTCTGTTGTATTGTCATTGAAACCGCCGATATCCGAACCGACATACATGAATCCACACATATTGAGCGATGGAAGCATCTTAAGGCTCAGAAGAATGTGGCTCCACCATGCGTGATTATCGCCTGTCCATATTCCGCCGTACCTGTGCATTCCTATATATGACGCCCTCGAAAACATAAGTATATCCTTATCAGGTGCAATCTCCTTAAAGCTCTCGGAGGCAGCCCTTGTCATATTGAAGCCGTATAGATTATGCACATGGTCATGTCTTACAACAGCCTCACCATCCGGCTGTGTAGCCCTATGGTAGAATCTCTCATAATCGCCAAGGTTGTTCGCCACTCCCTCGACCATTCCCTTAAACTCAAAAAAGCTCTGTATATCAAGATTCTTTCCCTTGTAATCATCTATCTTGTCAAACACCTCTTTCAGATGCTTCTCCGAATAGAATATCGCCGGCTCATTCATATCATTCCAGAAGCCATCTATTCCCGCATCCAGAAGCACCTTATAGCCGTGGCCGAACCATCTCCTCGCGTCCTCATTCAAGACATCCGGAAAATGCACCCTGCCCGGCCATACACCCGCAACGAAATCCTCCCCATCAGCCTCCTTGCAGAAGTATCCGTTCTTTCTGCCCTCCTCATAGGTATCGTAGCCATCCTCAATCTTGACTCCGGCATCGATTATAGGCACAAGATGGATATGTTTTTCCCTCATTTTCTTAACGAAATCCGCAAAATCAGGAAATGTCTCCTTGTTCACGGTGAAGTCCTTGTATCTCTCCATATAGTCTATATCAAGGTACACTGCATCTATCGGAATATTTCTCTTTCTGTAGCTGTCAACCACCCCGCATACCTCATCAGCGCTCATATAGCTCCAACGGCACTGCTGGTATCCGAATGCCCATCTCGGCGGGACATAGCTCTTTCCGATAATATGTCTGAACTGTCTTACTATCGAATACAGGTGATTGTCACTGCCATCCGCACCATCCATAGCAGGCGACACAACATAAGCTGTAAAATTCCCGCTGCACACTGTTATCACAAGTTCATTCTTATCAAGATAACCGATATCGAATATCACACGTCCCGGATAGTCGATAAATAGTCCCTTAGAAGCTGCCGGGTTGTCTGAGTCCGCTATTATGATAAAATTATGCGCACCATACAAGGAACGCTTAGACTCCGTATGGTTAGGGTCATCACTGCACTTACTCTCATATACCCAGCCGCGCTTATTTATACCGCGGACATTCTCACCTAATCCGTACACCACGTCACCGTCGGACATTCTGACTCTATACTGCATTGCATGCATGTCATTCCCATCCTCAGGTCTGTCCCATGTAATTCCACCATAAGGTTCTAAAGCCATCTCCATAGCAGCTTCAACAAATAAAGCTTTCTTATCATTTTCTGCTGCTTCTGAAATATTCTCACTATTTACCACCGCATACGTTTCAAACGGTTTTCCATATTCGCATTTTTTAACCATAAAATCCTCCATGAAATATTATATTGATACTTTGTTTCCGATGTATTATACTGACATTATACGAGCCTGATTTCGTAAAATCTTGCAATATTTTTTCAATTTATAACACAATACTGCTATTAAACCATTCAAAAAATTATAAGGACGGATTATGAAGAATTCAAACACCCTTTCATCAGGGCAGAAAGAAAATGCCAGACACGGAGAAGTATTTTTTCCTGTTCAGAAATATATCACAAGACTTGCACCTGACCACCAGGTCATTACCACACACTGGCATGAGGAAGCCGAACTCACCTTAATCACAAAAGGAGCCTGCACATACCAGATTGATTTAATGGACTACGAAGCAGACGAAGGCGACATATTATTTATCCCTCCGCTGCTTCTCCACTCAATCGCACTTAGAGATTGTGAAGAATATTTTTCAGAAACATATGTATTCCATATGAATTATCTTGGAGGAAATGCTACTGATATATGCACATCCCGCTATCTTACTCCTCTTATCAATCATGAGTTTGCAATTCCATATCTGATCAAACCAACGCATCCCGTTTATACATCACTTCGCAGATGCTTTAATCAGATTGCAGCCCTCTACAGCAGTAAAGAATTCGGATACGAGCTTGCACTCAAGGCATTTCTTCTCCATGCATTTTTTCTTGTCCTTCAATACAGTAATAAGAATATTGAAACAGCTTCAAAGCAGTCCTCGGATAAACTGAAAATAGTCATTGATTACATTGAAACACATTATTCCGAGGCGATATCTGTCACAGAGCTTGCTAAGCTGTGTTATTTCAGCGAATATCATTTTATGCGTTTTTTCAAAAAACACATGAACATGACCTGTATACAATACATCAATAATGTACGTTTAGAAAAATCCGTGGAGCTGTTTGAACACGGAAATACATCCATCATGGATGTATCACTTAGCGTAGGTTTCCACAATTTATCCTATTTTCACAGGGCTTTCAAAAGCAAATATCATATAACACCGCTATCTTTTATCAAAAGCCTTGAAAAATAAAGAAAAATTTGCGTTATCAAAAAACGGCATAGCTGATATTCCTATCAACTATGCCATTGTTTTAAAATTAATGATGGAAAAGACGTATTCCGGTAAATGACATAACCATATCATACTTATCAGCACACTCGATAACAGCGTCATCCCTTACAGAGCCGCCCGGCTGTGCAATGTACTTGACACCGCTCTTATGCGCACGCTCGATATTGTCCGAGAATGGGAAGAATGCGTCTGAACCGCAGATAACGTCGGTGTTCCTGTCGAGCCATGCTCTCTTTTCCTCTGCAGTAAATACAGGAGGCTTAACCTTGAATACCTTCTCCCATGCTCCGTCGGCAAGAAGATCCATGTACTCATCACCGATATAGAGGTCGATTGCATTGTCCCTGTCCGGTCTGCCAAGCTTGTCAACGAACTGAAGTCCAAGTACCTGCGGTGACTGGCGTAAGAACCAGTTATCAGCCTTCTGTCCTGCAAGTCTTGTACAATGGATTCTCGACTGCTGTCCCGCACCGATACCGATAGCCTGTCCGCCCTTTACATAGCACACTGAGTTAGACTGTGTATACTTAAGAACGATGAGCGCAATCTTCATATCCATCATTGCATTCTCCGGAATATTCTTGTTCTTTGTCACAATATTTGATAGAAGCTCGTCATTGCAGTTGAGTTCATTTCTACCCTGCTCGAATGTGATTCCGAATACCTGCTTCTTCTCGATAGGTGCCGGGACATAGGAAGGGTCAATCTGGATAACATTGTAGGCGCCCTTCTTCTTTGCACGCAGCATCTCAAGAGCCTCATCTGTATACCCCGGAGCAATTACACCATCGGACACCTCTCTCTTTATAAGACGTGCCGTATCCTTGTCACATACATCTGATAGTGCAATGAAATCGCCGAAGGATGACATTCTGTCCGCACCTCTCGCTCTCGCGTAAGCGCATGCAAGTGGGCTGAGCTCTCCAAGGTCATCAACCCAGTAAATCTTCGCAAGCGTCTCGTCAAGCGGAAGACCTACAGCCGCACCTGCAGGTGACACATGCTTGAAGGAGGTAGCCGCAGGAAGTCCTGTCGCCTTCTTAAGCTCGCTTACAAGCTGCCAGCCGTTGAGTGCATCAAGGAAATTGATATAGCCCGGTCTGCCGTTTAACACTGTTACAGGAAGCTCACTTCCATTCTCCATATATATTCTCGATGGCTTCTGGTTAGGATTACATCCGTACTTTAACTGAATCTCGTTCATGTTCGTTCTCCTTAATATATTGTAACTTAACATTTATTGTTTCATTTTATATTCTCTATACGATGTTGGGGCCAAAACATGCCTATTTAGTCTGTGAGTGTATAACGTATTATATTTATGAATATCAGCTCCATTGTCCGAAGCAAGATGTTCTAAGAACTCTGAAATAGGCTTTCTAAACGTCCGCCACCGAAGCAGGCATACATCCTTGTATGCATTGCTTCTGAACCGGCATCCGTGCCGGTTCAGGCTAGTATGTGAACAGAGTTCTAAGAACA
>DNFT01000026.1 GCA_003486385.1 Eubacterium sp.
AAGTTTATAGAGCATGTTTTGCCTGCAACATAATCTTAATGGATTTCATAAACTAATTATTTGAATCATGTGACAGACTGTGTAGAAAAGGGGAAAAGTATTATGTACGATTTTGATAAAATAGTGGACAGAAGGGGCACGAGCTGTCTGAAATATGACTTTCAGGTGGAAAGGCGCGGCAGGGATGACCTTCTTCCGTTGTGGGTTGCTGATATGGATTTTGCGCTGCCGGAGGAGATACTTGAGGGTATAAGGTACAGGGTTTCGCACGGAATATTCGGGTATACGGATCCTAAGCAGGAGTATTTTGACAGCGTGATAGGATGGTTTGATTCGCATTTCGGCTGGAAGGGAAGGGCGGAATGGATAACGGTCACGCCGGGGGTTGTCGTTGCGATATCAATAGCTGTGAGGGCACTCACAAAAGAGGGTGATGGTGTGCTCATCCAGCAGCCGGTGTACTATCCTTTTTCGGAGGCAATCGTGCTCAACAGGAGGAAGCTTGTGAACAACCGGCTTGTATATGAGGATGGGAAGTACAGCATTGACTTTGAGGATTTTGAGAGGAAGATAGTTGACGAAAAAGTGAAGCTTTTTATACTGTGCAGCCCGCACAATCCGGTAGGGCGTGTATGGACTGAGGCGGAGCTTAGAAAAATGGGTGAAATCTGTCTTAAGCACAAGGTTGTTATTGTCTCTGATGAGATACATTGTGACTTTACCTATGAAGGACATAGGCATATTATGTTTCCGTCGCTTGGGGAGAAATTTGAGCAGAATGTTGTCCTGTGCACTGCGCCGAGCAAGACCTTCAACATAGCGGGGCTTCATGTCTCAAACATTTTTATTCCGAATCCGGAAATCAGGAGAAAATTCAAGGGTGAGCTTGAGGCAATCGGTTTTTCACAGCCTAACATAATGGGGCTTGTGGCATGTCAGGCGGTGTACTCTGAGGGTGATGAGTGGTACAGGGAGCTGAAAAAATATATTGCGGGCAATCTTGATTATGCGAGGACATATTTTGCCGAAAATATACCTGAGCTAAAGCTTGTGGAGCCGGAGGGTACATATCTTATCTGGCTTGACTGTTCAAAGCTTGGTCTGAGCGTTGAAGAGCTTGAGAGCTTTGTTGAGGATAAGGCGAAGCTGTGGGTGGATTTCGGGAAGATTTTCGGCAGGGAAAGCGGACAATTCATAAGAATAAATATAGCCTGCCCAAGGGCAGTCCTCAAGCAGGCTTTGGAGCAGCTTGGACAGGCGTATAGGGATATAAATTGACTGTCAGATGTAGCATTTTAATGGATGTATTGTTGATACATTTGCAGCGCCTGATTATTGCAGGGCATTGAACCATGTGGCAAAAAGCTCAGGCCAGCATGCACATTCGGGCTGGATTTCCCTGCCGGTAAGGCAGGCGGTCTCCTCTGTTGCGAGTGCAAGACCGTGGCAGCCCTTGGCAAAGATGTGCAGCTCACATGGAATTTTATATTTTCTCAGTGCACCTGCCATGAGAAGTGAATTTTCTACAGGCACTGTGCCGTCCTCAAATGTATGCCAGATGAAGGAAGGTATGGTGTCCTCGTTTACTCTTTTTTCAAGTGATACAGTGTCATACATTTTTTCATCGCCGCCTACCAGTGCATTGAAGGAGCCGCGGTGTGCGAACTCACCCGCTGTTATCACAGGGTAGGATAGGAGCATGCAGGATGGTCTGTAATCCATGCTTTCTCCGCCGAGAACCTCGGTAATCAGTTCGTCCTTCCACATTGTGCCGAGGCTTCCTGCGACATGTGCACCTGCCGAAAAGCCGCATATACATAGCTTATCTGTGTCTACATGCCATTCCACGGCATGTTTTTTTATGTAATCGACAGCCATGGCAGCCTCTAAAAGCTGTGACGGATACCTGTCAGGTGCAAGGCTGTATGACAGAATGCATGCATTGTAGCCGTAAGAATTCATCCTGATGGCGATTGGCTCAGCCTCACGGAATGAGAGATGTGTGTAGCCGCCGCCCGGACAGATGAGCACGAGAGGACGCTTCTTGTCACCGCGGTATTCGCTGTGATGGTCGACAATATAAGTTGTAAGCTTTGCCACACAATCGCTGTGTGATATACCTGCCTTTGTATAGTCAGGCTTTAATTCTATTGTGGTGTGAATCATAATTTACCTCCTTAAGAGCCATTAGAGCCATTGGGGACGGTGTTTTTGGCTTCTTTTACTGTCCCTTGTGGCACATATTTTTTTTGGATACAAATATAGAACAGATATCTGCCATTAGAGGTTAAAAAACTTTATAGGCAGACAAACTGCAATCTTGTTCTGCAAGCTGTTTCAGTGTAAGCCCACGATCTAAACGCAGGTCTTTTATGCGTTCTTGTATGGATAATGCCATGCTATGCCCCCTGGTTTTCGATAAAATTGAAAATTATAATGCCATTATGTAGATTTGACAAGGATTCCACTCATCCCACAATGTTGGAAACACTTCAAACTCCTTAAAACCAAGTGAACTATAAAATTGATTCGTTTTGTCATACTGCTTGTATTTACCCTGCTGAACTGTCTTTACTTGAATAAACGAATATCCTTGTTCGATGCTTACTTGTTTGGCACATTCAAATAGTGATTTACCTATTCCGTTTCGATGATATTCCTTTAACACTCCCATAACGGCAAGTTCTACGGTATCTTTTCCTGTTTGCTTTAGATAGAGAAAGCCTATCGGATTTTCATCCTTATATGCACAGAAGAATATTTTACCGATACTTCCTTCTATATACTCGTCTCTAGATTCAGGAATACCAAACCAATCGGGCAATGCTTCAAGAATAAATCTGGCGATATTCTTTTTTTCTATGTCATCTGATATTTGCAGTATTTCCATATGCGAATTTTCTCCTCAAATTACGATTTTTCCAACACTATAACTGGAAGTTGTTAAACAGCGTTCATTGTTTCGCTTTGTGGCATTTTTACACACTGCTGAATCACACCTGTAACATATGTAATGGAATCGGTGCAGTCGTTCTTGAGCCATTCTGAGATAATTGCCATCAATCCCCGAATATAAAAGGCCATGATATAAGGTCGATCCTGTGGCAGTACGCCGTAGCGGTCGAGAATTGGCGTAAACACATAACGGAACATCTTATCATAGCTTTTATCCATCCCCAACACCGCCGCATTTTCTGTTGCTGTGCGGAACAGTCGCTTGTTGTTCTTAATGTAGCTGAGGTAAGGTGTTAAATAATCCGGCGTAATTAGATATAATTCATCTCTCGGGCAATTCCGCAGCTTTGCAGAAAAGGCATCTGAATCTTTCTCCATGCAAGCAAGAAATTGCTCGTTCATACGACTGACACTCTCCGAGAGCAAGTCTGACATCGTTTCATAGTGAAGATAGAAGGTGGAACGATTGACCTCTGCTACTTCACAGATTTCTTTGACTGTAATATACTCAAAATCTTTTTTTGCCAGAAGTGTCAGAAAGGCTTCGTCCATTCTGGCTGCAGTAGCAAAATATCTGCTTTCTGATCTATTCAATCATTCCCACCTTCTTTCGTGTTTTCGTTTACTTCTCACTGATTTCTTTTGCCAGTTCCATGATTTCAAAAGCGTATTTCTGCTTGCCCTGAGCCAGCAATTTTTTGTAGATATGGTAATTAACGCCCATACCCAGCAGCCCGATAATGCCGACAATCACGCCGAGAACAAACATAGCAGTACTACCGTTGCCGATAACCTTCATGGAAAGGCACATCCCGACACCGGCTACCAACGCTGTGATAATACCGAAGGTGTAGGTAAAAACGGTTGCGGGAAGCTTGGCTTTTGCATCCAGCTTGCGAAGAGCGACCACCTTGGAGGTGTCCTTGGGTGCATATTCGTTTGCGAGTTGTTCTGCATAGATTTTATCTGTATTCATGGCTTGTTGCCTCCTTCATTTGATGGTTCTATGATACCAGCAAAGAACGAGTAACGGAACAACACTGACGGCAGTTTGTGTTGAGTTCAAGAATTGTGCAAGTTTCGATTTTCTTAATTCTACAAACTGGAATTTGACTATTCGTTTGTTTCTCTATAAACTGTCATTCCGAGTATTTTGATTTCGAACCCATCAATATATGGTTTTACACCATCTACTTCTGGTGCAAGTTGGTGTATTATTGTAACTTCATACACTAATGCTTTATACCTAACGCTTCCGCCGTCTTTTAAGTTCATACGAACAGGGGTTAATAGGATTACTAAAACAACTATAATCGCAATTACCACAAAGAATTTCTTTTTCATACAATCACACTCCTTTGCCAAATTCCGATTTACTAATATCTTTATTTTCCATCTTCTTGTCCTTCGGACAAGAAGCACCCCTCGCTCAAAGAGCCCGGTCAATTCTTATTTATTTTCTGTCCCTGCTCATTATAGCACAAATGAATTGCAAAGACAATTTAAAGGTGATACAATAATTTTATGAATATAATGGAAGGTGAGGGATTGCATGGACAAGAAATTATATGATTTGATGGATTGGCCTGAGATTGAGGCCGTAGTTTATTCGGAATGCAAGCATCCGCTTGATATTTTAGGACAGCATATTACACCGGATGGTCTGCTGTTTCAGACATTTAAGCCGGGGGCTGTGGGTGTGAAGGTGGTACTTACCGGAAAGAATAAGACGTATGATATGGAGCAGGTTGATGAGGCAGGATACTTCGCACTGCTCATACCGGGCAAGAGAAGAGTGGCATACGAGCTTATAGTGGATTATGGAGACGGAAACATACAGCAGATAAAGGATACATACAGCTTTAAGGTTCAGATTCTTGAGTCGGAGCTTGAGCGCTTCGAGGCGGGAATCAATTATGAGCTGTACAATGTTCTGGGTGCACATCCGATGGAGGTGGATGGTGTACAGGGAGTTCATTTTGCAGTGTGGGCACCTAACGCGTGGCGTGTGAGTGTTGTCGGGGATTTCAACAGCTGGGACGGAAGAACCCACCAGATGCAGTTTATCGATAAATATGGTGTGTATGAGCTTTTTATACCGGGGGTAAAGCCGCTTGACATTTACAAGTATGAGCTGAAATATAAGGGCGGAATGGTAGGACTTAAGGCAGACCCTTATGCATTCTACAGTGAGCTTCGTCCGAACAACGCTTCAATAGTGTACGATATTGAGAAATATGTGTGGACGGACGGCGACTGGCTTGAGCAGAGAGAGCTTAACAAAAATAAGCCGATGTCCATCTATGAGCTGCATTTAGGCTCCTTTATGAAGCCGGAGGACGGAAGGGAATTCTATAATTATCGTGAACTGGCTCCGCTTATTATCAAGTATGTGAAGGAAATGGGTTACACACATATTGAACTCATGCCGATAATGGAGCATCCGTTTGACGGTTCATGGGGATATCAGGTGACCGGCTATTATGCGCCGACTAGCAGGTACGGAACACCGGATGATTTCAGATACTTTGTAGACCTTCTGCACTGCGCAGGAATAGGTGTCATCTTAGACTGGGTTCCGGCACATTTCCCGAAGGATGATTTCGGACTGGCGAGGTTTGACGGAACAGCACTGTATGAGCATCTTGACCCGAGGCAGGGCGAGCACCCTGAGTGGGGAACCTACATATATAATTATGGAAGACCACAGGTACGCAACTTCCTTATAGCCAATGCACTTTTCTGGGCAAAGGAATATCATGTGGATGGGCTTAGAATGGATGCGGTTGCGTCCATGCTCTACCTTGACTATGGGAAGAAGAACGGCGAATGGGTTGCCAACATATATGGCGGCAATGAGAATCTTGAGGCAGTTGAATTTTTCAAGCAGCTCAATGCAGTGTACAGGAAGAAAAACAAGACTTCTATGCTTATTGCGGAGGAGTCTACAGCATGGCCGATGGTTACAGGTGATATAAAGGACGGCTCACTTGGCTTTGACTACAAGTGGAACATGGGCTGGATGAATGATTTCCTTGATTTTATGAGCGCTGACCCGCTGTTTAGAAAAGGACGTTACGGTGAATTGACATTCAGCATGATATACGCTTACAGCGAAGATTTTATTCTTGTCATATCACATGATGAGGTGGTTCACGGAAAGTGCTCCATGATAAATAAAATGCCTGAGGATGAGCTTGACGAGAAATTCTCGGACCTCCGTGCAGCTTATGGCTTCATGTACACCCATCCGGGCAAGAAGCTTCTCTTTATGGGGCAGGATTTTGGACAGTACAACGAGTGGTGGGAGAAAAAGAGCGTCGACTGGGACGAGCTTTCAAAGGAGCAGAATCAGAAGCTTCACAGATATATGAAGGATCTGAATGCCCTGTATAAGAACGAGCAGGCTCTTTATGAGCTGGATTATAACACGGAAGGCTTTGAGTGGATTAACAATATCTCTGCCGACGAGTGCATTGTGTCGTATGTCCGCAGGGCTAAGAACGGTGATGAGCTTCTCGTCATTGTGAGCTTCACGCCTGTTCTTCGTGAGAAGTACAAGATAGGTGTGCCTAAGGCTGGACATTACAAGGAAATTTTCAACAGCAATGCCAGGAAGTACGGCGGAACCGGCAAGCTCAATTCGCGCGTAAAGATATCGCAGGAGAGCGAGTGCGACAATCGAAAGGATTCCATATACATCACAATTCCGCCGCTTGGAATATGTATTTTCAGGCGCGTTGAGGAAGAATCCGTAACTGCGGATGAGGTTGAGATTCCTGAGATTGTCGATACACAGATAACTAAATCTGAGACAGTTTCTGATATGAAAAAGGAAAAGTCACAGAAGAAAGCGAAGCCGGAGTCTGTAAAGGAGAAGACACTGAAGAAAGAAGAGGCGCCGGAGGCGGCAGAGAAGGGAAATAAAGAGAGTAAAGAAAATAAAGAAGGTAGAGAAAATAAAGAAGGTAGAGAAAATAAAGAAAAAGCATCTGCCGGAGCAGGAAAAAAGAAAGCTGTAAGGAGTGATGAGACACCAAAGGTAGATGGAAAAACGAATCTAAAAGAGACAGAAGCGGGGAAGGCGGAGCCGGAAGAAGTAAAGAATGAGGTAAAGACAGAGAAAATGATGTCAGGGAGTTCTAAAGCCGAGAAGACGGATACAGCAAAAACAGATACAGAGAAGAAAAACACGGCGAAGGCTAAGTCTGCCGGGCGCTAGAGTAGTATCTGCCCATAAGCCGGCATAAGAGCGGTATAGGGCAG
>DNFT01000027.1:0-236 GCA_003486385.1 Eubacterium sp.
AAATGGGCAATAATTCTGGCATCGAGTTCTTTCAAACTAAATGGTTTCAAAACATAATCATCTCCGCCAGACAGCAGTCCCATTACCCGATCCTGTTCTTCTACCTTTGCAGTCAAAAAGATAATCGGACAGGAAACCCTGTCTCGGATTCTTCTGCATACTTCAATCCCATCCATTCCCGGCATATTCACATCCAATAGAATAATATCAGGGTTTGCACTTATCTTTTCCATTGC
>DNFT01000027.1:260-4751 GCA_003486385.1 Eubacterium sp.
GCTTCTATGCCATTTTCTGCAATCATTACTGTATAATTCTTCAATGTAAAGTATTGATTCAGCATTTTTAGCAATTCTCTATCATCATCAACCATTAATATTTTATATTGCATTATATTTATGTCACTCCTGATTTCATCATACTTAATTGCTTTTTATAATTCTTTTGTTTTAGTCCACTGGACCAATACTAATCTTTGACCACTCTGATATAAAGTTTCTCTGGAAATCTCCTTTGCAACCAAATGTAGTGTTGCATTTACCCCAACCGCAAATATATATCGATGCATAATTGGTTATTTTGTACCCTGAACGTCATCCATTTTCAGTTAAAATCAGAATTATGTTTCGGGGATTAGCTGTGCTGCGGATTCCCGCGGTGTACCATGTCATAGATGAGTATACATATAATCGGCAGAATAACCACCGCCGCCGTTCTCACGCAGTACATGAATAACACCTCATGTGCCGTGGTCATCCGGTGCAGCATATCTCCGTACAGCATTGCCATATACATTGCGGACACCGACACAAAAATCCCATAATGCGCAGCAGTGCCCTCCTTTATGATTCGCGCAAATTCCATTGTCACAAGAACAGAATTCACAGCGGACACCGCAATTAGCTGTAGCTTCAAAAATGCGCCAACAGACTGAAGCTTGTTTTTATCCGGAGATAGCTTTCCGTTCGCAGCCATAGCCACGATAATTCCGGTCACAAGGACAGCGTACAGATATGCAGCCACAGCTATCCCTGACATCCATCTGCTTTTCCTGCTCCTGCCCTGATCAATATACTGCTTATGGTTCACGCCCCGGCATGCCTGCCACAATAACGCTCCAAGTATTACTGCCAGCGAAGCAACATAGATTACTCCCTGTGTCACATGGCTTTCAAGCACAAATCTACCATTCATGCCTGTAAGCGCCAGAAACAGGCTGTACAGCAGTATAACTATTCCTCCAAGGCAGTATATAATTCTTTCCCGCTTTGACTTTTCCTGAAGCTTCGCCATCCTGATGACCTCGGTTATGATATTTTCCTTACCGCATCCTGTGTCATCTGCGCTTATCTCGCCCACAACAATATCCTGAATTTTCACATCCAGAATCCCGGACAGATTTTCCAACACGCCTATATCAGGAAAGCTGTCACCATTCTCCCAGCGCGACACCGCCTTGTTGCTCACACCAATCAAATCCCCAAGCTCACTCTGAGTATAATTTTTCTTAATTCTCGCTTCCCTTATCAGGGTGCCTGTTTTTTTCTTATCCATGAGTACCGCCTCCTGTGTTTTGATGGCTTCATCGTAGCAGTCACCGCCAAAAAGAGCAATCCATTATAGAGAGAACCCGCTGTTTATGGGAAAATCAAGCACTATGTCAACATTAAATCCGTTCTTCTGAGCAGAAAATCTATAATATTCATATGAACTATTCCATCGTGGCTCATATCAATCTTGTCAAGCGACATTACATATTTCGGTGAAGCATCCGTTATCCTGCTATATGCTCCAAACTCCATTCATATTTTACCTTTTTATATTTTTATGCAAGATATGTTTGCACAAATTAAGATTTTTACATTTTTGTGCAAGATACGCTTTCACATATTTTAATATTTTTGTTTTTGTGCAAGCGCATATTGCCCGCTTCTCTGGTTAAAATAGAATGCCGGAATGTACGTCCGCATACCTGTCTGTATAATTATCCGTTTACCTCTTTATTTTCACATTAGCTTTGTAGTTACAGTGCCTTCAATTCATCCACAACCACCGCGATATCTTCATTAACTCCAACCGCTTTTTCCGCTATATCCTCCGGCACATACGCCTCGCCCTTGTTAATACACACATAAAATGCATTTTTCCAGTTGACGGCGTACCACCAGAAGTTATATTTTATTATACTCGGTGTGTTGTAGCCGACCCCTAATTCAAGGAATAAAAGCTTCTGTCCTCTGTGGTTTTCCATGAATTTCCCGTACCTATCCGCTGCCCTGTACCAGCCGTCATCCTGCACAAACGTGTTGTCCACACGAAGGTTCATGCTCATCGGCCTGCCGCATTTCGGGCACATCGGAACAAGCTCCTTTGGTATTGTGAGTTTTATCCCGATATCTTGCGGCTTTACAAGAATATTCTCTGTATTTCCGCCTTTTTCCAAATCTGCATGCTGTATATTTTCAATTTTAAAGCCCTGGCTTAACACCATCTTCTTTATAGTATCTTCATTATCGTAGGTGCTGTCATGGCATGGTTTACTGCACTGGAAAAGTCCGTAATCTCCCTGCGTGTAATAAAGGCGTTCCTTGTCAAAGCCAGCCTTCTGAAAACAGTGGTCAACATTCGTTGTGAGCACAAAATATTCCTACTCCATCCCCTCATCAAGCCACTTAGCAATATTAGAAAAGTCAATCTTAAGGTCGCCATTGTAAATATTCACCGGAACAGGCTGGTCGAATCCATATATAACAGGGTAAACATCACTCTCAAAGTAATATACCAGAATCCTCTTCTGCGTAAAATCCAGTATCCAATACTCGCGCACACCTGCTTCCATATACTTAGACAGCTTCAACGTAAAATCCCTCTTCTTCGTAGAAGGCGAAGTGACCTCCACAAGGAAATCCGGCGCACCGTATATGCCAAACCTCTTAATTTTATCAGGGTCGCATACGATACCCACATCCGGCTGAACCATAGTCCTGTCATCGCAGTCTAACTGTACATCCACCGGTGCGATGAACGGTCTGCAGCTTCCGCCGTGCTCCATTATATAATTGGCAATCTGGCGGTGAATCTCCCCGCCGATGGACTGGTGTCCGAAAGTCGGAGAATACATATCGAAAAAATACCCATCAATCAGCTCAACTCTCTGCTCATCCGGCAGTGCATAATAATCATCCAGTGTATAACTGCCATTCCTCTCATACCTGCTGCCAGACTTATATGAAGAGCTTTCCCTCACCACAGGAATATCCCTGAATAACTGCTCCAGTGCAAGAATAGTATCATAGCGCGGGCTCTCCGTCTCACCCGAAAAAATCTTCTGGACTGTTCCTAATGGTACACCCGATAAATCCGCAATCTGTGCATAGGTGTATCCCATCTCCTTCTTCTTGTCTCTCATTTCCTGAATGGTCATATAAAACACCCCCTTTAATGATAGTGATTATATAATGCTGCCCTTTCCCATCTATATAATAGGTGTTTTGTTTCCATTTGTCAACCGAATTTTAATATATTTATTTCCATTCCAAAGAATATCTTTCCATATTTTAACCGTTTAAGGGAATACCAACGAATTTTCCTATTTAAATAAAAAAGCGGAAGCACCGTTTCCGACACTTCCGCCATTCATGCTGTCTTCACTTTATTGATTACTGCTAATTACTGCTGTCCCTGCGTATTCTTTATCGTGACGCTCAACTGGTTAAACGGTATCTCGATGCCTGCCTCATCAAGTGCCAGCTTGTACTGCTCAGTAAATGCCCACTTAGTATCCCAGTATTTGTCTGCGCTGACCCACACGCGCGTCTCCAGTGTGACCTGGCTTGCGTCAAGGCTTGCCACAAATACGTTAACCGGCTTATCCCTGAGGATATTATCATTCTTATCGATAATTCCCATGAGCACCTTCTTTGCGGCGGTAATGTCCGATTCATAGCTTATGCCGACCTGGACATCGACACGGCGTATATCCATCGCACTCACATTCTTGACACTTGAATTTGCAAGAGTTCCGTTAGGAATCACAATCATCTTGTTGTCTACCGTGGCAAGCTTAGTGTAAAAAACATCAATTCCCACAACTGTACCCTCATCACCGCACGCCACAATGTAGTCTCCAACCTTGAAAGGCTTAAATATGAGTATCAGCACACCTCCCGCAAAGTTCGCAAGGCTTCCTTGAAGCGCAAGACCTACTGACAACGTAACCGTACCAAACAATGTGACAAATGTTGTCGTCGGTATTCCAAGAATTGAGACAATTGCTATAAATAACAGCACATATAAACCTACTTTTATAATTGAATATATGAATTTTACAACAATCGGTTCTATCTTTCCCTTATTAAGTGCTTTTGTTGTGAGCTTTAGAACCCACTTGATAAGTCTGCTTGCAATGAAGTACACAATCAACGCAATCAATATATTTTTTCCAAATCTGATTGCATACTCAATCACAGTATCAAGCACCTTATCCCAATGTGACACGCTTTTTGCAACCGCGTCCATAACCTGTGTTTCCAACTGTTCTCCCGGCATGTTTTTTTCCTTCCATATTTAATCTTTGATAAAATGCTATGAGAGTCAAAAGGTATTTTGCCACTCATTTGATATCCTCGGTTTGCTCCGCTGTAAAATTTTACTGTTCTGCCCTGCACAGCATTTATGCCGGCTTATGGGCAGAGGTTTTTCTTATCAAGCTTGAATTTCCTGCAGTTTTCTCTGCCCTATGCCGCCCTTATGCCAACTTATGGGCAGAG
>DNFT01000106.1 GCA_003486385.1 Eubacterium sp.
GACACCGGTGTCAGACCCCTGTCCCAAAATACATGTTTATTTTTTTATATTATTATGGTAAAGTTATATTATAGTGACTTTATAAATCTACAGGAGATAAACTATGAATATTTTACTACAGATTGGACTAGGGCTGCTGCCCGGAACCGTGGGTGCCATATTCTTTTTGATAAAACGGCGTGCCATCGGATTTAAAAAAATACTTTTCACTCTCTTATTGACCATCGGATGTGGGACATCCATCTTCTTCGGTGCGTCCGGTTCACTTAAGGAAATTCAATCCCCTCACACGCTCTCACAAAAAGAATTAATTGAATTTGCTTATGCCCTATATTCGGAAGGCGCGTACACACAGCTTGACGAAGTTATCGACCAGTATAGCAGGCAGTACGGCTATGACGACAACTGTCGACTTATATATGCCCGCGTTGCCATGTCCGAAGCCGACTATGAGCGCGCCGCGGCTCTATATGATTACCTGTGCAACAACACTTCCCTTGTGAGTGCTGAGGACAATGAAGTGGTCTTTGCCAGAAGCAAAGCCTCCGCAAGCGTCTCCGACCTTATCACAATCAACTACCTCACCCAATCCGATGCCGCACTTGAGGACTACGGCTACACGCAGGACTCTTATGAGACAATAAGCAGTATAATCTCGCAGACCTCCGATGACGTATCCCGGAATATTTTCAAAAATATTGAAAAAAATTACCCTATTTCAGCTTCGGTATCCGATTATGCACGTATGATTGTTGAGCTTGACCAGCTCACGGTTGAGCCGGGCGACGAAGATAATAAGAAAATTCTTTCGGACTACAAGGACGGCTTCAAAGAGATCGAAAAGGAACACCCTGAGTATCTCACCCTTTCTCCCGTGCAGAATGCAAGAATCAAGACATACATTATGAGCGAAGATTACTCCGGCTTCGTAAAAAGTCTCGACGGCAGCTCCTCCTATCAGGAGCTTATGGTCGCATCCGAACTGTACATGGATGATTTAGTGTCAAAATCAAATTTTTCCGATGAATTCAGGAAGCTCAATCCATCCCAGACCAGACTGTTAAAGCAAGCACTGTCAAAGATTTATCAAAATGCTGGAAGCGGTCTTAACAAACAGGAACGTAAACAGTTAAAGGCACGCGTCAATGCACTCACCTCACAGCTTGGAGATATCGTCCTGCTCACAATCAAGGATGAGCTTGTGTCCGAAAACAGCTCCGTAGACAGCACCGACACCTCCAAGGTTCTTTTGCAGGCTGCCAAGATTGACAACTATTTTGGAAATGAGACATCCGCCCAGACCTATATACAGGCGGCACTCAACACATCCCAAAACTCTGACGACAAGAAATATTCGTCTGCCATGCTCAGCCTTATGTCCGTAATCGACAACACTGAGGTGTCTGATGAGATAAAAAATGTCCCTAAATATGTGAGAACAGCCCTCGACCACTCGCTTCCGGTAAGGGTTGAGCCATACATAGCAGCAGCAAAAGCGGCAAACAGTACCACAAGTGATTCTGATGAGTCACAGCCCGATTTTTCACAAACGGCAATAAATTATGTAAGCCGCGTGAAAAGTTCAATATTCATAGGCTCCATCGACAGCTCTGAATTTGAAAATATAACTGCAAGAGTGCAGATTGACTGCGACATCAAGGATATTGATGAATTGAAAGCTGCCCTGAAGATTTATGACTGCAACAAAGAAATAACAGATTACGAACTCAAAAAGATAGATTTTAAGACCTCCTATGTCCTCCTTCTGTGCGACGTGTCCGGCAGCATGGGCGGAAGCATTGAGGATTTAAGAAACGCCGTCACAACCTTCATCAACGAAAAAAATTCAGATGAGAACCTCGCCGTTGCAACCTTCAGCAACGCGGTCGGAACCTTCATGGATTTCAACACCCCGGATGATGATCTTGTTTCCCTTGCACAGTCAATGTACGCGGAAGGCGGCACTGAAATGTTTTCCGCCGCTGAGTACTGCCTGAATCAATTTACAGCCGCCAAGGATGAGAATAATGTCCTCATACTGATGACGGACGGACAGGACAATTTCCCTCATTCATACAGTGAAATATATGAAACCCTTGGAACTCTGGCGTCACAAAATAACGTCACAATATATACCATGGGACTTGGCAGCGATGTGGACACCTCATACCTTAACACAATTGCCGGAAGCGGAAACGGCGAATTTGTATATGTTTCCGACAGTGCAAGCCTTACTGCCTTCTATGACATGCTCCATTCACAGATGTACAGCCAGTATGAGCTGACCTACAAGGCGCTTGATACAACCACCGGTTCAGGGCGAACACTTGAGGTCGCACTTCCGTCAAAGAATCTCCGTGATATCAAGACTTATTCTGTCGGAAGGAAGGATGAGGAAGGAGCGGATATCACAGAAAACAACGCAGAAAAAACGCTCACAGTGAGCGACATGCTCATTTTCGGCCTGGCACCGTATACCATAAACAAACCTTCCGTGCCACAGGACATCCCTGTCAAACTCAAAGGAAACGGTTTTAGCAAGGATTACGAAATATCAATCAAGCTATCCGGAGAGACCTCATATACGCTCACTGCCACATATGAAAATGAACAGACATATAACGTAATCGTCCCTTCCAACATCGCTATCGGGACATACAATGTGGAAATTGTCATCAACGGCAATAAAAAATATATACCGAATGGCTTCCAGGTTTTCGATCACAGTGCATTTAAAACCACATTCGGCAAATACGTCTTTACGTCGATGGAGAAAAACGTCGACGGAACAACCACCATACTGAACGGAAATGTCACACTCAACGACTGGCTCCACTTCAAGGGACATATTGAACTCAGAGGTGATTTGGAAAACGATGGCTCCATCACCGTATATGACAGTTCAGGTTCGTATGTATCCTTCGACCCGGTAGAAGCCACCGGCTTCGCAAAATACCTCGCCAATCAGGGGACCGTTGCTAACCTGCCAAAGCTTGACCGGTTCACACTTTACAATGACACCAACGCAAAAGCGGACGAATCGGACTACCTCGTTGATGATATAAGCACCGGTTCCTTGAGCCTGTTACACCTTGTAACATTTGATAATATCAATATAAGGCTTTATCCTAACCATATAGGCATATATCACTCCAGTGGTGAGCTTGAACTGCCCGGAATGAAAAAATGGCTGGATATGGATGACAAAAAAGCATTTGAATTTGACTTTGGAAATATATCAATAGACAGTAAAAATGTAGGAATAAAATTTTCAACCAAACTGCAAAATGACCAGGACAAGCTGTCATTTACCTCCATAAAAGGCAGGTTTTTTAACAATGCCGTGCATTTTAACGGTCACCTTTCGGTGGATGTTGACACCTACAAGAACGAATACAGCGTCGGCGGATTGGTCCGCTTTGCCATGCTGGCAAGGCAGTCCGGCTTCGGTGCCAAGGTCACCGTCAAACAGACGACAGTAAAGGATAACAAAACCGGCAAGGAAAATACGAAGCTTGTTGCCGATTCGGTTGAGTTGAGCGTGGAACCCGGAGTACCTATAAAGCTCCCTACAGTGCTTCCTGTTACAATCAAGAAATTCTCCGGCTCCGCCTCAGACATCAAGAGCTGTGTTGAAAACAATGATTTCTGGAAGATTAACCTCACAGGAAAATTCTCGCTGTCATGCGGTGACTTAAAAGAGGATTTCCCTAAGATAGCCTCAATAACCGGAATCAACAGCGTATTTGAAATGCCGGACACCACTTTCTCACTTAAATTTTCTCCATTTAAAATAAGTGCGGAAGCTAAATTCAACATCCTGGATGATATCACGATTGCCAAGACAACCCTCCAGGTCGGAGTATTCAATTATACCAATTCCGTGCTTGGACTTAACTCCGAAGAGGTGAAGGGGTTATCGGCAAGTGTTTCGACCGGGCTCACATGGCAAAGCAAGAAAAAGAATGTTTATGCGGACGTATCCGGAAAAATTGAATTTGATGGACATACCGAATTTATCGGCATTGTCTATGACGGCACAGCAAAATACGATATCAACTGGTGGCTGTTCAACTTTGAATCCAAAAAGGAGTCAACAGGCGCTCTCGGCTTCCATTTAACCAAAAAGGACAATGTAGAATTTATCCTGAAAGGCAATGAACAGGACAGCAAGGGCAAAAATAACGGTTTCTACTACTATATTGACAAAAACGGAGCCGGCAGCTCCAAGAGCGGAACCTTGAACTAATATGACAAAGGAGAACAATATGAAAAATAAAAAATCATTCCTGTTATTTTTATTTGCTATCATAATATGCGTGTTTGCGGCACTTCCTGTCTCCGCCGCTTCAAAGCAGGCACAGATTTTTTACGCTTATTCAGAACAGGACGTTGTAATCTTATTCAGCTTCGACAAAGAAGTTGTGGATATTACATTCATATCCCCATCAGGAGATAAATACACAAAGGCGGACACCGAAAAGATAGACTACGCTCAGGGCGAATTGTGGGCAACCTACCGCGTAAAATCCGCTGAACAAGGTCAATGGTATGTCGAATATGACCTTAAGAGTAACTCAGGAATAGATTATTCCATTATTGATGAAAATACCGGAATATGGATTCAATATCTCGACGCAAGCGTACAGGAGAATAATTCGCTTCTGGTTGAATTTGAAGCGGACAGTGACAGCCGCAAAGCCTACTACGATTATACACTGTACGCCATAAACTCATTCGATTCCAACGATTACAGCATGATAGCCCGCGGCTTCACCATGCCGAATGAGGCTTACTCATGCTCAGTTGACATATCCGCTCTTCCTAGCGGCACATACTATCTGCGGCTTGAAGCCTATTACTATGAGGGCGATGCGGAGATTTTCGATTCATTTTCCTCGGAAAACTTTGTGTGGAATAACACGATTGAACCTATAGCAATGGAAAACTTCGATATCACTATCGACTTCACAGAAGGCATATCTACAATGGACTGGTCCGATTATGCGAAATGGTCCGATGAAAAATATTATGTGACTGCCTCATGCGGCGATGAAGTCCTCTTTGATGCAGAGCTTGAAAAAGACACCAAGACAATGCAGATTGTCTTTCCAAAGGACGCCGATTCTGTTGAGTTTACCATAAAGACAATGAAAAACGGAATATGGTCAGCAAAAACCATCCGGAAAATAGATTTTACAAAGGAATACCTGTACACTCCTGTCGGCGCTGTTGTCGGATACGGCAGTGGGCAGATTGAACTCCGGTACAAGACAACCAACCCTGCCCAAATCCATGTAAACCTAAATGGAAATGAGGGCAGCTTCCCGGTTGAAAACGATGGCTCACTGTTTTTTGATGCCGATTCCGATATAAACACCGTATATGCCTCCTTTTCAGCCGATGAGCATACCACATATATCATTGATACGGAAGTGTACTTAGACAAGTACCCTCCAACCATCACTCTGATAGATGACATTGACGGAAAAACCTTTTACACAGACTCTGCGGTGATACTCGGAAGCGTATCCGACGCTGTCCGGCTTACCATCAATCAGACTGAAACTGAGCTTGCCGACAGCACGTTCTCATACACCGCCAACCTTAACATCGGCGAAAATATCTTTGAAATAGAGGCCTATGATGTAAACAACAATGCCTCCAAGATGCTTGTCACCCTTTACCGGGTACCGGCAGACGGAAAATCCGGTGCTTTTTCCGCTACATGGAAAACCTATATTCCGTTATTCGCTGCACTTACTGCCAGCATCATCATATTCATTCTATGTGCCGTGTTCATGAAGAAAAATGCTTCAACTGCAGGAAAATCAAAGCATACTCAGGTCTATCTGATTTTCTTTGACATAATTGCCGGATGTTCAGATGCAATATGTATATGGCAGTTCATCAAACGATACCTTTTCAGTAGCTCACGTGCGTTTCTTGACTTCGCCGAGACCTCAATGGTCAATGCAGCCAACTACCTCATGCTTCAGAAGGTCTTCGGAATTGCTGCTGCAATACTGTCAATACTATTCATCATCCTGTTGCTGATGACAATTATAGTATTAAAAAAGAAAAAGAAAAAAGAAGAGCCTGCATAAGCATATAAGTGTTATGAAGCTGACAGAAAAGCTCTCGCAAGGAATACCTACGAGAGCTTTTCTTATTTGTGGACAGGTGAGAGCTCCCTGACCGCCTACTCAAAAGCCGTCCATAAAGAATCGCACAAATCAAGTGCAGAGAGTATAACTGCATCCATGTCATAATACTTGTACTCTCCAAGCCTTCCTCCAAATATCACATTAGGCTCCGCCTGCGCAAGCTTACTGTACTGTGCATACAATTCGTTATTTTTTGCATCGTTTACCGGATAATACGGCTCATCCCCCGGCTTCCATTCGGAGGAATATTCACGGCTTATTATGGTCTTAGGCAGGTCATTTCCCTTCTCATCCTTGCCGAACTCAAACCACTTGTGTTCTATTATACGTGTCCACGGCGTCTCCCTGTCTGTATAATTGACTGCCGCATTTCCCTGAAAATTAGGTATATCCAGAAGCTCATTCTCGAATCTCACAGAGCGATACTCAAGATGTCCCAGACTATAATTAAAATAAGCATCTATCTGCCCCGTATAGATAACCTTATCTGCAATAGCATCAAGCTCTGCCTTATTTTCAAGATAATCCGTGTTAAGCCTTACCTCTACTCCATCTAAGAGGTTCTCAACCAGCTTCGTATAACCACCCACCGGTATTCCCTGATACAGCGCATTAAAATAATTGTTATCAAATGTAAAGCGCACGGGAAGTCTCTTAATAATGAAGGCCGGCAGCTCCTTGCAGGCACGCCCCCACTGTTTCTCAGTATAACCCTTTATCAGCTTCTCATATATGTCACGGCCGACCAAGGATATTGCCTGCTCCTCAAGATTTGCAGGTTCCCCCATAATCTCTCCACGCTGCTCATCAATCTTAGCCTTCGCCTCCTCAGGAGTCACAACACCCCACATCTTATTGAATGTGTACATATTAAACGGAAGCGAATAAAGCTCACCATGGTAATTGGCAACCGGGCTGTTGGTAAAACGGTTGAACTGTGCAAACCCGGTAATATACTCCCATACTCTCCTGTTATTTGTGTGAAAAATATGTGCGCCATACTTGTGCACATTGATTCCTTCTATCTTCTCCGTATATACATTTCCTGCAATATTCGGTCTTCTCTCCACAACAAGAACCGACCTGCCTCTGGCATTCGCTTCATGCGCAAACACCGCTCCATATAATCCCGCACCAACCACCAAATAATCGTACTTCATTGCCTTCTCCTTGCTAATATATTTCCCTTGGGACAGGGGTCTGGTCCCTGTCCCAAAGCCAATGCTTTAATATTAACATTGCCTCCGATATATGGCAATAATATGTTTAAATACTCTTTCCGGTAAATATAATGTTTTTTCGCTCAATTCATGTTATGTTAATCAAAAACTTTAAGGAGACAAACATATCATGAACAGTATATCAACACTTATCACCGAATATTTAGATTCCTGCCGCACACAAAAATGCTTAGACGAAAAGACCCTCAAGGCATATCGCATAGACCTGCGCCAATTCTCAGATTTTATATCCGATTCCACCCAAATCGAAGTCATAACCGACATCACCTCTGAAATTCTTGAAAGCTATATAAGCAAGCTCCATGCCGAATACAAACCAAAGACCGCTAAGCGCAAAATTGCCTCTATTAAAGCTCTATTCCATTATTGTGAATACAAGGATTTGATAGACCGCAACCCATTTTCAAAAATACATACACGTTTTCGTGAACCGGTTATCCTCCCTAAAACAATCCCGCTCCACATAGTCGAGAGCTTTCTATCCACCATCTATACCCGGCGCTCCGAAGCAGGCACCGCCTACCAACGGCGAAACGCTCTCCGCGATGCCGCCGTAATTGAGCTGCTGTTCTCCTCCGGCATAAGAATAAGCGAACTATGCAATCTCAAAAATGACAATGTAAATCTCATCGACGGAACCATCCTCATATACGGAAAAGGCGACAAGGAGCGCTATATACAGCTTGCATCCGATGACGTTATCCACATTCTCGATGAATACCGCCGCAGCTTTTCCACCGAAATATCCTCCTCTGCACATTTTTTTGTGAATCAGTCCGGCGCTCCCCTGTCCGACCAGTCCGTTCGCCGCATGATTAACAAATACTGCTCCCTCGCCGCCATTGACCTGCACATCACCCCGCACATGTTCCGCCACACCTTCGCCACCAGCCTTCTGGAAGCCGATGTAGACATCCGCTACATTCAGGAAATGCTCGGACACAGCTCGATTAACGTCACACAGATTTATACACATGTCGCGGTGGGGAAGCAGAGAGATATATTGAGGAATAAACACCCGAGGAAGGGGTTTAGGGTGGGAGGGGAGGATTGATATAGTAAATAACTTTAAGTAAGCAGTAAATCAAATGATAATCAGATATTATCCGTTAA
>DNFT01000019.1 GCA_003486385.1 Eubacterium sp.
TATAATACGTTATACACGGCTAGATATATTGAAATGTTTTGACACACGAATCCAAAATCTAATATAAAAAGAGGTCTTTATGGAAAGGTTTTTTGAAGAAAATAGCACGGATAAGGCGGTGATTTACAGAATGAACAGGAACGTGGCACATTATCATCTTCCGGGCTTATTTGAGTTTATTGAATTGTATCGTGTGTTCCTGCCACTGTATCGTGAGCACAGGGAATACTTCTATGACTGGTGCGATATAGGGTCTATATATGGTTCACCGGCGGATTGTATCTGGGCGGAGGACGTGTCGGCTTCGGGGACAATGACCCGCAGGAGGTTCTGGAATTAATGCGGGAATACGGAATTTCGGCAAGGCTTACATTCAGCAATTCGCTGCTTAAGGAGGAGCACCTTAGGGATAAGAAATGTAATTCTCTATGTGCGTTGTTTGCCGAATGTGGGAATAAAAAGAATGGTGTGATTGTACATTCGGAGCTGTTGTTGGATTACTTGAGGAAAAAATATCAGGAGCTTTATTTTGTCTCATCCACAACCAAGGTGTTGACGGATTTCAAGGAATTTCTTGCGGAAGTAAACAGGGATGATTTCAGCTATGTTGTCCCTGATTTCCGGCTGAATAAAGCGTTTGACAGATTGAACACGTTGTCCGGGGAACAGAAGGACAAGGTCGAATTTTTATGCAATGAGTGCTGTTATACCGGCTGTAATGACAGAAAGGCGTGCTATGAAAATGTAAGCCGGAAGAATCTGGGGGAAAAATGTCCGGAACATCATTGCAATGCGCCCGATGCGAAGGTGGGGTATCTTTTTTCAAGGGCAATGAAGAATCCAAGCTTTATCGGTATAAGTGACATTAAGGATATCTATATGCCGATGGGCTTTTCTAATTTTAAGATAGAGGGGAGAGGGCTGGGAAGCGCAATCATTCTTGAATTTCTGCTATACTATATGACTAAGCCGGAGTACCAGCTGCAGGTGAGGGAGGAGATATACCTTGACAGCATGCTGGATTTATTCTGATATGTACCTGGCAAAGATAGGGCAAAGATTATAAAAAACAGTTGAAATATGACAGGAAATCGCATATCATATAGAGGATAAAAGGGAGTAGCTGGCCGACAGAGTTCACTTTTTCGTCAGTACAGCTGTTAGAGATAACAGCTCGGAGGGTGATTAAATAGCGAGACTTTTACTGTTAACGCAGTAGGAGTCTCTTTTTTTATAAATAAACCTACTGCTAAAATAAAAAGGGAGAGAGGTAAGAGTATGTTTTTACAGGTTTTTATTTTGCTGGTAGGTTTTTTGCTGTTAGTTAAGGGTGCGGACTGGTTCGTGGAGGGCGCCGCGGGTATTGCCAAGAAGCTTGGCATTCCTCAGCTCATAATCGGTCTTACCATTGTCGCCATGGGCACAAGCATGCCGGAGGCGGCTGTAAGCATAACTGCAGCATTGCAGGAGAACGCAGGAATTACAATCGGAAATATCGTTGGAAGCAATATACTTAATATTCTGATTATACTTGGTGTCACTGCACTGATTACGAATGTGGCGATTCAGAAGTCAACATTATACTATGAGATACCATATATGATAGCAATTACAATTGTGCTTATGATATTCGGTATCACCGGAGGGGAGATATCATTTATAGAGGGCATTATCTTCTGGCTGCTGTTCATTGTATTCCTTGGATATCTTTTCGTCATGTCAAAGAAGGGAAATTCGCAGGAGAATGAAGAGGTAAAGGATATACCGGTGTGGAAATGTATCCTGTTCATGCTGGTTGGCGGAGTTATGGTTGTCAAGGGAAGTGATTTTGCCGTGAGCGGTGCCTCAGCGATTGCAAGATTTTTCGGAATGAGTGAGAGATTTATCGGTCTTACCATTGTCGCGTTCGGTACTTCACTTCCGGAGCTTGTTACATCAGTCACGGCAGCAAAAAAAGGAAATGCCGGAATTGCCATCGGTAATATCGTAGGCAGCAATATTTTCAATATTCTGTTCGTGATCGGAACAACTGCACTTATCTGTACGGTTCCGTTTGAAAGCAAATTTATCATAGACACTATTATTGCGATTGCCAGCGGTGCAGTGCTGTGGCTTGGCACATATAAGAACAGAGAGCTGAGAAAGCCTTGCGGAATTGTCATGCTGCTTGGATATGCGGCGTATTTTATATATTTGTGTGTATAAACGATAATCTGGTAATTGCGGAACAGTTTATTGGCTTATTTGTGTTTCGCGATTGCCGGATAAGAGGATGCTGAGGTCAGTGGGAGTTAAAAGCTCCCACTGACAGTTCGCAAAGCGACTGCGTTCATGAGCAAGTAGCGAAAGCGGATTGCGAATGTCCGCTTTACAAATAAACTAAAACTAAACTGCAGGTATATGGTTTTTATGAAATTAATGGTGTAGAATAAAGCCATAGTTGATTGAAGCTAATTGAGAAAAAGATATCATGTGAAACAGCGAAAGGAATGGTGTGATTATGGCAAAGATGACATCGGCGTATGCTAATAAAGTGTTAAAAAAGCTCACGGAGGATAAAGAATACTGGATTAAGAAGGAGAATGACGGCTCTACCTATGTGGCGGCGGTTGACGAAGAGCCGGTAATCCCTGACTATGACTATTCAACGGTGGCGGCGGAGATTGAGGCGATTGATGACAAGATAATGAAGATAAAGCATGCAATCAATGTCAACAATGTGACCAACTGCATTGAGGTTGGCGATGCCGGTATGACGATTGATGAGATTCTTGTAAGGATGGCACAGCTTAACAAGCGCAAGAGCTTTCTTGATACCTTGAGAAAGCAGGCACCTAAGACACGAATTGATTCCGGTGTTTTCAATGCGAGAAAGACGGCTCCCGAATACGAGTACATCAATTATGATTTGGAGCTTGTAAAGAGCGATTATGAGCGCATAGACGCAGAGATAGCGCAGATGCAGATTGCACTTGATAAGTACAACCAGACCTTTGAATTTGAGGTTGAGGTGTAATACAGTGAAATCTTTCCGGACAGAAATATTTATCAGCACAGAAAAATTATTTTGCCTGTAATATATGGATAGTGTTTATTGTTAAGGTTACTGCTTATTCTGTTATTTATTATAGGTTAATGTTTAAGGTTCCTGATAGGAGGATCTTTAATATATAGCTGATGACTGCTTCTGCCAAAAACTTTGCACGAAGGTGCAGGGCATGGAAGTTCGGTTTTACATGCCAATGTGTATTTAATATAAGCCGGGTAATGCAGATGCATTACCCGGCTTGTTTTAAGTTCCAAAGTATCATTTACATAATTTAAAATATAAAGTATAATAAATTTGTTAATTTTTAAACATAACGGGGTTTGAAAGGAGAATGGCATGAATGAGATTTTGATTGGTGTTGCTGTGGCAGTTGTGCTGCTGTTGGTTATTGTCCTGATAGGATATGTGAAGGCTCCGCCTGATACGGCGTACATGATTTCCGGTTTCCGCAAGACGCGTATTCTGATCGGAAAGGCGGGTATCCGCATACCATTTCTGGAGAGACTTGATAAGCTGTCGCTTAAGATGTTCTCTGTGGATGTAAAGACCACGGACTATGTGCCGAATGCAGAGTATATCAATGTCAAGGTTGATGCAACGGTTAAAATACGAATCGGGCAGAGTCAGGAGATGATGGCTCTTGCTTCAAAGTTCTTCTTAAATGAAGATGAGAAGATGATTATTAACCGCGTTCAGGATACTCTTGAGGGAAATATGCGTGAAATCGTCGGTCAGATGCGTTTAGAAGAGATGGTGACAGACCGTAAGGCATTCGGTGAGCGAGTTCAGGAGAATGCAATACCTGATTTGCAGAAGATGGGACTTGAGATGATTTCCTTCAATGTGCAGTCATTTGCCGACCAGAACAATGTCATTGAGGACTTAGGAATTGATAATATATCACAGATTAAGAAGGGAGCAGCAGTTGCCAAGGCACAGGCAGATAGAGATATTGCCATAGCACAGGCACAGGCAGCCAAGGAAGCAAATGAGGCAAAGGTTCAGTCTGAGATGGAGATAGCTGAAAAGCAGACCTCGCTTGCCATCCGTCAGGCGGAGCTTAAGCAGCAGTCCGATGTGAAGAAGGCTGAGGCGGATGCTGCATACTCCATTCAGGAGCAGGAACAGCGTAAAACAATTGAGATCGCTTCTGCGAATGCGGATATTGCGCGTGCTGAGAGAACCGCCGAATTGAAGGCGAAGGAAGTAGATGTTACCAAGCAGACACTTGATGCGCAGATTCGTGCGAAGGCGGATGCGGAGCGCTATGCGGCACAGCAGGCTGCTGAGGCGGAGCTGTTCCGCCGTACTAAGGAGGCTGAGGCTAAGATGATTGAGCGCAAGCGCGAGGCCGAAGGTATCCGTGCTGTCGGAGAGGCAGAAGCCGAGGCGATTAAGCTTAAGGCATTAGCAGAGGCTGAGGGTATCGACAAGAAGGCCGAGGCGATGAAGAAGTATGGTGAGGCAGCGGTTGTCGAGATGATTATGAATGCGCTGCCTGAGATTGCCAAGAATGTTGCGGAGCCACTCAGCAAGGTTGACAAGATTACCATGTATGGAGAAGGAAACAGCGCCAAGCTGCTGTCCGATATCGTGAACGGAACAACACAGGTCACAGAGGGAATTGCCTCAGGAATGGGAATAGATATCAAGAGCCTCATTATGGGAGCATTGGGCGGCAAGCTGGCATCGGATGGCAAAAATGACACACCGGTTGTGGTTGTCCAGCCATCAACAGAGGCGGCGGCAACGCAGAACAATAAGACAGAATAACAGCTTTGGGACAGGGACCAGACCCCTGTGTCCCAACCTTGGGACATGGGGTCTGGTCCCTGTCCCAAGGAATAGGAGAAGATGATGAGAGAATTTATTAAGGGTGCCAACCCATATATGCCACTGTGGGAGCATGTTCCGGATGGGGAGCCTAGGGTTTTTGAACATAATGGAGAGAAGAGAGTGTATGTGTACGGTTCACATGACACGGAGATAAAGCATTACTGTGGGCGCGATTATGTTGTTTGGTCGGCTCTGGTGAATGATTTGACGGACTGGACTTATCATGGAGTTGCATATAAGACACACTATGATTCCGTATTGTATGCTCCGGATGTTGTCAAGAAGGGCGATACATACTATATGTATGCGGCGGAGAGAGCGGGAAGCCTTGTTGTGGTGGCCAGCTCTAAGACACCTTGGGGACCTTTTGAGAATCCTGTGGAGACCAAGCTCGGTTTTGATCCGGGGGTGCTTGTTGATGATGACGGAAGGGTATACGCTTATTGGGGTGGTTGTGCGTCGCCGTGCTATATCGTGGAACTAGAGGACGATATGGTGACCTTTAAGGAGGATACACTGGTCTCTAATCCGCTGGGGCACTCAACCTGTTCTTGGAACCCGGAGGATGATGGCCATATCTCACTCATAGATGGCTTTTTTGAGGCATCAAGCCCACGCAAGGTGATGGGAAAATATGTATATATCTATTCAAAGAGATACGAGAAGCCCGTTCCGGAGCTTGGTGTATATGAGCCTAATAACGGATTTTTGTCATATCGTTTCAGTGATTCTCCGTTTGGACCGTTCCATGATGGAGGCGATATCAGCTTTAATGGCGGTGAGATATTGAAGGATTCGGAGGGCTGTGGAACCATGACCTATCAGTGGGGAAATAATCACGGTTCAATTATGGAGATAAACGGAAAGTGGTATGTATTCTATCATCGTCAGACCGGTGTCAATGAATTTTCCCGTCAGGCGATGTTAGAGCCGATTGATGTGGCGATGGGGAAGGACGGAATGCTATATATAGGAAATGTCAGGTTCTTAAACGGTGAACCTGTATCATCCGGTCCTGTTGAGATGACATCCCAGGGAGCGCATATCAACGGGCTTGATGCGTACAAATGGATTTCAGCCGGATATGCATGCCATATATATGGCGGAAGTACAAGAGCCTATGTGAAGCCGGTGTACGAGAAAAGAGCAGATATTTCGGCACCTGTTGTCGGTATTTCATCCGGTACAACTGTCGGATTCCGCTATCTGCAGTTTGGAAACAATGCTCCTAAGGCTGTCAGAGTGGTTTTAGGTTCCCACAGGAAGCTTAAGCTCAATATCAGAATAGATTCATATAATGGACGAATTGCAGCTTCGATGGATTTTAATGAGAATCAAAAGGAGCTTGAAACGGCACTTGATTTTGGTATTGTAGGCAGGCATGCAGTTTATTTTGAGTTCTTATCTGATGAAGAGGGAGAAATTGCAGAATTTGACCGTTTTAGTTTTGTTTCGGAAGATGAATAGTATTACATAAGATACTGAAACGATTCCGCCAAGCTCAATGCGATTTATTCTTTTAAAAAATAAACTTTGAAAATAGAATATAAAAATGTATACAATTCCGTCATTTTGTTGTAGAATGAATGGGTGATACAAAAAACGTACTTTTGTAACATACAGAAATACAACATAGATTATGGAGGAACTTATGAGCTACTATATTTTTGCGGATGTTTCGATTGATATTGATAAAGATTATGCAGCTGAGCATGATATTCATTATGTGCCGATGGAGTATGTATTGGGAGAAGATACATTTCACTGTGAGGCACCTGAGAGCGATTCCATGATGCATGAATATTACGAAAAGCTTAGAAATAAGATTGCAACACATACAAGCCAGATTACACCTAATCATTATATAGAAGTTTTCGAGGAATATGTCAAGGAAGGAAAGGAGATAGTATACCTTTCACTTTCAAGCGGACTAAGCAATACATACGAATCAGCACTTATGGCGGTAAAGATGCTTGAAGAGGATTATGATGAAGTTAAGATTGAGGTGGTTGATTCATTAGGAGCCACAGGCGGGATGGGAGTAATGGTTGAACTTGCGGTGAACAATCGTGAAGCAGGCATGAATTATAAGGAGAATGCACAGTGGCTTAGAGAGCATGCGGATAATATCAATTACTGGTTTAAGGTTGAAGACCTTATGTACCTTAAGAGGGGTGGAAGAGTATCCGCGGCTACGGCTATCATGGGAACAGCACTCAATATCAAGCCTATTCTTACAATAGACAAGAATGGAAAGCTTCAGACTATTGATAAGAAGCGTGGGAATAAGCTTGCACTTAAGGCAATGGTTGAACGGTTCAATGCGAATTATGATCCGTCTGTGCTAAAGACGGTATATCTTAGCTGTGCAGATTGTACGGAGGATGCGGACATGCTTAAGGCATTGATTGAGGAGTGCAGACCTGAGGCAGAGGTTAAGATTACCATGCTCAGTCCGATTATAGGTGCACATACGGGTCCGGATATGCTTTCTCTGATTTACTATGGTGGAACCAGAGAATTTTAGACTTGAAAATTGTGGTATAAAATGTCAATCTTGTCCATATATTATTAATAAGATAATTGAAAAATTCAGTTTATGAATTATGTATGCTGTGTAAATTGGGTTTAACAATTAGTTATATATGGATAGGAGGAAAATTATGGCAAGAGGACCAAGAAAGAGCCTTGATGATAAAATCAGGGAGAAAAGTGAAGTGATAGAAGCTCTGAAGGTCAGAATTAAAACTGAACAGATGGAACTTGAAGAGCTTATTAAGGAAAAGCAGGATAAAGAAATAGCTGAGATAGGAAATCTGCTTCGCGACAGCAGCCTTACTACTGATGACGCAAGGAAGATTATTGAAGCGTATATTTCTAAAGAAAATAAGCAGACAGCTTGATGCTTCGTTAATATGTTTTAATATGGTAAGCGCAAAAGCGCTGCCTGTATTATATGAGCCTTGTGTTAGTGGTGAGTATAATAAGGCAGTGCTTTTTTAATTGACTTTCGGTAATGCCATGGGTAAAATTACAATATATGAAATAAAAATGATATTTGTAATATGATGATGTTGGGGTCAAAACATGTGCTGTAAACTTAGCGTGTATAACGTATTATATTTATGCATATCACGACTTTTGGTAGAAGCTTAGATGTTCTTAGAACTCTGCTTAATACCTAGCCAAAAGCAGCACGGATGCTGCTTTTGAA
>DNFT01000023.1 GCA_003486385.1 Eubacterium sp.
CGCCACCGAAGCAAAGCATACATCCTTGTATGCATTGCTTCTAAAGCAGCATCCATGCTGCTTTTGGCTAGGTACATAGCAGAGTTCTAAGAACATCTAAGCTTCTCCCAAAGTCATGCTATGCATAAACATAATACGTTATACACGGCTAGGTATATATAACAGGTTTTGGCACCTGAATCAGATAAATAACTGTCAAGCTATGCCCCTAGGCATTGCGGTGTGAATCCGTGTAAAGTACATTTGTGATTACATATTGTCCGTCATTTACAAAAATTTCAATGAGATTCTTTTCTATAAATATTTCAAGCTCACATTTATCCCCGACATGCGGTGTACTGCATTTTGTATGCACCGTCACGCCATCCGGTATGCGATTAGCTCTGTCCGTGCACACGCAGCCGGACTTAAGCTCAATGTAAACACCCGCAAGCTCAATACTCTGCCCCTCAGACAGCTCTGTGATGATGCGGTGTCTGCCATCCCTTGTCCACTCAGTATACCCATCAAGTTTTACTTCGTACTCAGCGCTTGAAAAATATTCCCTGATATTCGGGTGCACCGATGTGTAAATGTGACCATTGCGAAGTGTCACCACTCGCGGCAGGCACATCATTCCGCTCCACGGACGCCCATCCGCAGCCTCATTGTCCTCTGCCGGCTGTGGTACAGGCATGCGCACCCACGCAATTACACATCTTCGTCCCTTCTCATCAGGACAGCTCTGCGGTGCATACAAATCCATTCCATAATCAAGAAAGCTCTGTTTACCCTCAAGCCTCATGCTGCCATTCTCCGCGTCAAATGAGAGCAGCTGCATCGTGCTCTGATTTTCTGGATAATCCGTCCCACTAAGAAGTCCTAACGGTGAAGAGATAAGAACATGCCTGCCATCTATCTCAAACACATCCGGGCACTCCAGGATTGTTCCAAGCTGCTTATCCTGAAGTCTGTTAAGGTACGTCCACTCTTTTCCATCCTCACTCGTATATATAAGAAGAACTCCTGTCTCCTTTTTATATGTGCTTGCAAGGCACATATAGAAGCGTCCCTGCTCCTTCCACACCTTCGGGTCACGACATTCATACGGATGCCCTATATTCAAATCAGTTACCGGCGGAATAATCTGTCTTTTCCCATTAAAATTGTCAAAGCTTAAGCCGTCATCCGAGCTTATCATAGCCTGACTCTGCTCACACAGCCCATCAACAATGACATTGGTATTTTCAGGATTCTCCTTCTGATACCGGACAGCCGTGTAATACAGATTCATCCTGCCGTCAATCTCAAGTGCACTCCCCGAGAATACTCCGTTCCTGTCATAGCTTTTGGTAGGAAAAAGAGCTATTCCAAGGTGCTTCCAATGAACAAGATCATCGCTCACCGCATGTCCCCAATGCATGGTTCCCCACACAGGAGCGCAGGGAAAATACTGATAAAACAGATGATATTTCCCCTTATAATAAATAAATCCATTCGGGTCATTAATCCAATCTCCCGGTGCCTTTAAATGAAGAATATTTTCCATAATATGTATTCCTTTCACAAAAAAATATAATTATCCCTGTTTCTTCCTGTACCCACAATCGCAGTACGGTCCGCCCGAAGCAAGCGTATACTCCCTCACAAAATCGGTCACGCCGCCCGCCTCACTCATCGTGTAATCAAGCCGGCACATTGCCGGTATGAGTTTCTCAAGTCCAAGCTCCCTCATAAGCGTACATATACCGCAGGTTGTAAAACGCGCTTCATAACCGCTTCCATCGGCATACTCATAAAAATCCATATTCCACGAATAAGGATTCCTGTCACCCGCCTTGAGCTTTGCTGTAGCCTTCATTCCGTTTATGTCGGACTCGGAATATTTTTTCTTGCCGCTCATCCTGCAGAACCACTTCATTGCCCCGGTCATCATGGATTTTCTGTAGTACTCCGTCGCGTCCTCAACACTCGGAAGCTTCGGCATATTTAGGAAAAAAGCGGACAACATTGCGCAATTTACAATGTTCATCCTAAATCTGTCCGCCTTCTCGAATTCAGGCAGCTTCTCTATAAGCTCCCTGTACTTCTTTTTCGCAGACGTAGTGATTTTGCGCCCCTCAGCCTCATCATACTTTAATACCTCTGTGAGATTCTTTCGAAAATTTTTGCCAAAAACAATCCACATTCCCATCGGCATACCCGCATACCTCATATAAATCCTGCCTCCTTGCTTTTTTTGTAGGAAGTCGCGAAACTCAGTGTGTGACAGATAAGTACAATTAGTCATATATAACCTTTATAATTACAATTTTACTCCATAATTCTCCAAAATAAAAGCAGCTAATTGTACATTCCCTCAACAAATCCTATAAATTCCTTGGCAACATGTGATAGCGTGTGCTTCTTGTTCCATATAAGCGCATAGGAGGCGTAGGCATCCGGGTGGTCTACCTGCCTTACGCACACATCATCGCCATGCACAAGCGAAGCTATGGACTCCGGATAAATTGATATCCCGACACCGTGCAGGCTGAGCTCATATGCATTCATCATGTGCGCAATCCTTCCTCTTATCACCGGTGTGCCTCCTGCCTTAGAAAACCACTTGTCTATCTCTCCCTTTCGCGATTCTCTGGAAGGAATGAGCAAATCATAAGGCAAAAGCTCCTCCGGCTTCACAGCTGCATTGTCCTGCGAGTACAGTGCGTGACCTTTAGGTATCACCGCAACCCACGGCTCGTCATAGACGGGGAGCACATGAAACTCCTCCGTGTTGTACGGTGCCGTAATCATCGCCACCTCACACAGCCCTTTTGTGACACGGCTGTTCACGTCATCGGTGTTTCCATTCCAGAGGTTATACTGGACATTAGGGTGTTTCTTTCTGAATGCGGAAATCCACTCGGCGAAAAAACGTGGTGCGCACCCTTCCACCGAAGCGATATAGAGCGTTCCGGTAAGTCCCTCGCGCATCTCACGCACTTCCTCCTCCGATTTACTCACCAAATCAAGTATCTGCGAGGCATACTGCAAAAACAGCTCCCCCTCCTCCGTGAGTGTAACCTTATGCGGCGAGCGCACAAAAAGCTCCGTCCCCAGCTCCTCCTCCAAATCCTGAATCTGTCGGCTGAGCGGAGGCTGTGCAATCGCCAGCTTCTCAGCCGCCCTTGTAAAATTCTTCTCCTCCGCCACCGCCTTAAAATACCTTATATGTCTGAGCTCCATAAAATACCTCCCAATACCGCCATTGACATCGTTACATTAGAGACAATTATTTTCCACTTGGAACAGTTATTTTCCTGATGTATGTCTCCATGGTTCAATATACATTAAGCTTCTCAATTGCCGGTGAAAATAACATGTCCATATCAGTGTACATAGCGTCCTTATAATACCTTATAAGTATCATAATACATTTATTATATGTATTTCACATTGTAAATACAAGGTGGTATATTAAAACCATCAAAGGAAAACAATTGATTTCGAAATCATAGCAGAATAACATATACATATTTTAAAATCAAAGAAAGGATTGGTGATTATTATGAGAAAAATATTTGAAAAGGTCAGCGAATTTTTTAAGGAATACTACATGAGCTTCGGTGAGATAATCTAACCCCTGCTCTGACGTTCCAAGCATAGTCGAATCAAGGAATTTTACCGATTCGATTTTAAGTATTAAATAAATATTATAATGAAAAGAAATAATTAAAAAATCGCCTGAACCCGGTCGAATAAGCATCCACTTGGTTTAGGCGGTTTTTTATTAAATGGAATCTATTGTTTCTAAGTTTTTGATATGACTATGTTAAATCAATCAAATAATTTACCTTGTACACAAATCTAACTTATTAGGTATTACACAATTTGCAAACAATTAATGCAATTTGTAAATGTCAGTTTATTTGACCTCAACATTGTTAGCTTCGGGTGTCAAAACATGTTAGAAAAACTTAGCCGTGTATTTTACCATATTACAGCCAAATGACAATGGTATGCCATAAGCAGAAGATTTACATTGATTTCGCATTTAAGTTGTGCTACAATCCATGAAGAAATGTGACTTTTTTACCATATAAATAATACGATAGCATTATTAAGTTGTCAAAAACAACCGTATCATCGGTTTGCCGCCGACATGAAAGGACAAGATATATGCAGGACTTAATGAGAAATCAATTCTATAAACAGCGCTCCGACTTTGAACTCTCAGCCATAGAGCGCGACAAGACACAGGTTATGCCTGAGGGCGTAAGTGTGCAGACAGATATTCCGTACATGAATGATGGCGATAAGGCTCACCTCATGGACGTATACCGCCCCGAGGGGAGTGAGGACACCACCCTGCCTGTTGTGATAAACATACACGGCGGTGGACTTCTGATTGGCAGCAAGGAATTTAACCGCTTCTTCTGTGCTAAGCTCAGCAGGCTCGGCTATCTTGTGTTCAGCATCGAATACCGCCTCGTACCCGACTGTATGGTATTTGACCAGTTTTCGGATGTCTGCAATGCTTTTAAGTATATCAATGCACACCTTGTCGAATACAATGGCGATTCCGGCCACATCTACGGTGTCGCAGACAGCGGCGGTGCTTACCTTCTCACATATACTGCCGCCATGGCAAAGAACCGTGAGCTTGCGAAAGCCGCACATGTCAAGCCGCAGAAGTTTTCCTTCCGCGCAATAGGACTTATAAGCGGAATGTTCTACACCAACCGCTTTGACAGGATTGGACTTTTTCTTCCTGCGTACCTCTACGGAAAGAACTATAAGAAACAGCATTTTGCAAAATATGTCAACCCTGAGAATCCGGACATAGTGACCTCACTTCCACCGTGTTTTCTCATAACCAGCCGGAACGACAATCTCAAAAAATACACTCTTGATTTTGAGAAGGCACTGGCACGCCACAATATGCCGCACGAATTTTTCTGCTTTCCGCGCGATAAGCGGCTCACCCACGCATTCAGTGTATTTAGACCGGATTATGAGGAAAGCGAAGATACTATCATGGCAATGCATAATTATTTTGAGAAATATAAATGATTCGGGTGGCAAACATATAAATAGCTATTCATAAGTATTCTTCTCCAGCCATGACTATCTCCTTTTTGAAAGCTTTCACCTATAATACATTTGAGGAGGGAAAAGTCACAGAAAAATAAACTCTGCCGGCTCACCCTCCGTGCGGCTGCTGTCCGCAATCCACACCTTGAAGCTGCCCGGCTCGCTGGCAAAGCTTCCGTCGGCGCGGAAGAACCTGAGCATTTCCTCACTGATTTCAAATGATACCCGCTTAATCTCACCCGGCGCAAGCTCCACCCTCTTAAAGCCTTTCAGTTCCTTTACCGGGCGAACCTTGCTCGCCGCTATATCCCTTATGTACAACTGGATAAGCTGCGTTCCGAAGGTCCTACCTGTGTTCTTCACATTTACTGAGGCTGTAAGCTTATCAGCAGCCGACAGCTTGTCCGCATTCAGACTTACATTGCCTATCTCAAATGATGTATAGCTTAATCCATAGCCGAACGGATACAACGGCTCGTTAGGTGCATCAAGATATCTACTGGTATAATCTCCTCTTCCTTCGGCAGGCTTCGGTCTGCCGCAGCTATAGTGGTTGTAGCTCATCGGAAGCTGTCCTACGCTGTAAGGGAAGCTCATCGGCAGCTTTCCTGTAGGATTGTACGCCCCTGTGAGCACATCCATGATACCGTGTCCGCCCTCAGTTCCCGGCATCCATGCCTCGACAATAGCCTTGGAATACTCTGAGACCTCCCTCAAATCAAGTGGTCTTCCGTTAAAAAGAACAGTGATTACATTCTTATTCACGGCTGCGACACGTCTTAGAAGCTCCATCTGAATCTTTGGAAGCGTTATATCCGTCTTACTTGTAGCCTCCCCCGACTGAAAACGGTGTTCGCCAAGTGCAAGAACTACCTTGTCCGCCCATCTTGCGCACTCCACAGCCTCGGAAAGCATTTTTTCATTAACTGACTTCCACTCCTCGTCCGCCATGTCAAACTGTCCAAGATTTACAATCGTGTGGTTGTCAAGAAGCGTACAGCCGGCGGCGAATCTTAGCTCAACTGCAGATGTTTTTTCAGCAGTTTGGGATTCCAAAGAATCCTCACCACAGAAAGCCTCCTCTGCCGCCTCCTTAAGCGTGACATTGTCCTTCTCATCACCCGATATCGACCATGAGCTTCTCATATCCTGCCCTTCGATATACGGTCCTATGAATGCAAGCTTTCTATCGCACCCCAGGTCAAGCGGCAGTATTTTTCCGTAACCCCTGCCGGCTTCATCTGTTGTTTCATGCTGTACTCCATCTGCTGCTTCGTTTTTCAAAAGAACAATAGACTCACATACTGCCCTTCTGGCAAGCGCCCTGTGCTCAGCGCACAGGCTTATGGTCTGTTCAACCTGCTCATCTGCATCCTTATACGGATTCTCAAACAAGCCAAGCTTGTTCTTAAGCTGCAGCACTCTCATAACAGCCTCGTCAACCAGCTTCTGTGAAATCTTTCCCTCATTCACAAGTCTCTCCAAGTTGTCCGCATACGCAGGTGTGCACATTTCAATATCAACACCGGTCTCCATCGCCTTTATCGCGGCGTCCGTGTTGTCCTCGCAGTAGCCATGCGCAACCATCTCACAGACAGCTCCCCAGTCCGATATCAGCACTCCGTCAAAGCCCCATTCACCGCGCAGGACATCCCTCATAAGCCATTTGTTGCCCGATGATGGAACACCGTTTAACAGGTTGAAGGATGTCATTGCAAGCTCACAGCCGGCATCGACTGCCGCCTTGTATGCCGGAAGGTAGAACTCTCTCAAGGTGTGCTCCGAAAGCTCAACATTCTGGTAGTCGAGTCCTGCCACTGCTCCGCCGTAGGCCGCCACATGCTTGATACAGGAGGCAATTCTGCCCTTCTCACCTACAGCATCGCCCTGAAAGCCCTTCACCATAGCTGCTGCCATCAGGCTGTTGAGATACGGGTCCTCACCTGTCGACTCCATGACCCTTCCCCACCTTGAATCCCTCACCAAATCAGCCATAGGTGCAAATGTCACCTGCACGCCATCGGCACCCGCCTCCTTGGCAGCCACCTTCGCACACTCCTCGGAGGTCTCAGGCGAAAATGTGGCACCCTGTCCAAGCGGACACGGAAATACCGTCCTATGTCCATGAATAACATCCAGCATAAACAGAAGCGGTATGTGGTGCGGCTGTGTCCTCATATATTCGTCCTGAATCTTCTTAAGCTTCTTGGCACCGTATATTCCAAGCGTGCTCCCGGCAAGCCTGCACGTCTCCTCACGCCAGCCGTTGTTCATTTCTCCGGTAATTACCGCATTTTCCTCGTAACAGCTTCCCGGAACCTGCACAAGCTGTCCTATCTTCTCCTCAAGCGACATATCGCCAAGCAGTTCATTAAGTTCCTTCTGTGTCATCGTTTGTCCTCCCATACAATCACTATATAATTTTTAACCTTGCAAAACCCATCTGAATCTAAATGTATTCAAATATTCCCTGAATCGCGTCGGAGATATTTATCAATTCATCAATCGGTAGACCGCCTATCTTTTTATAACCGCGGACAGACATATCCAACAAAGCCAGCTTTTCACACTGTATATAACCTTCTATATTATCTACAGAGGTCCATATATGAAGTGGTCCGGGATTGGAATTATTTATAATCGGACACCCTATAATCTCACCGCTGGAATTGAAAAAATCCTTGCTCACCACCAACACCGGATAGTTAATCTTCTCTATCCTCACAATATCTCCCTGGTGCAGAAGTTTCATCACCACACCTCTCTTCCTACCGGCTCGCCCCAATTAAATTCTCCATCCAACTTAAGCTCTCCACCGTATTGTGCCGCACGCTCCTCCAAGGTCTTATGTGAAAAATTCTTCTTAATGGTAATTACACCCTCCGAAACCGTTATATCTATGATTTCGTTCAGAGCCATACCTGCACTTTTCAAAATCTCTTTTGGAAGTCTGATTCCCTGACTATTCCCCCATTCTCTTATCTGTGCCTGCATGCAATCCCTCCTTCACTTTGTATATACATAGTATATACTATGTCAAAAAATATTTCAACAACTCCAAAACTCCCTCTAATATTTTTTACGCTATAGCTTTATATATGCAACATTGACATCCCTCTCATCAAGTGGCAAAATAAAAGGCAATGCAGACAAATAAATTATATTTTTAAGATTTAAGCCGCAGAATCACGACTTAAATTCAAGAGGTTTACAATGAGCAATTACACCCGCGGACTGAAAGCAGGAATTCCCATAGCACTTGGCTACCTTTCAGTCTCATTTACATTCGGAATAATAGCAATATCTTACGGACTATCATGGTGGCAGGCGCTTATAATCTCCATGACAACCGTAACCTCCGCCGGGCAGTTCGCCGGTATCGGAATAATGCTTCACCCCGGACAATATTTTCAGATGCTCATATCCCAGATTACAATAAACATACGCTACTCCTTCATGTCCATTTCCGTTGGACAGAAGGCAGACGAACGCTTCACCGGATTATCGCGATGGATTTTAGGCTTTATGATGACCGATGAAATATTCGCCGTGGCAGCACAGGAGGAGTCGGTAAGCCGCAGCTTCTTTGCCGGGCTCGCCACCCTGCCATATCTGGGCTGGTCTGTCGGAACGCTTCTCGGCGCAATTCTCGGAAGTATTCTCCCCGACCGGCTTATGAGTGCCTTAAGCCTTGCCATATACGGAATGTTCGTGGCAATCGTTGTCCCCGAAATGAAAAAAACACGCCCGGTTCTTATTGTGGTTGTTCTGGCAATGCTGCTTAGCTGTGCGTTCCACTACATCCCGTTTCTTTCTTCAATCTCAAGCGGAATAACCATCACAATCGTTGCAATAAGCGCCGCAGTTGTGGGCGCAATTCTGTTTCCTGTCGATGAAGAAAAATAACCGTCAAATGCGAAATTTACTTAATCGCACTAAATTATATATTGTAAAAAGGGAGTCTTTGACCATGGACAATAAGCTTTTTTTTATTTACCTCATTATCCTTGCATGTTCAACCTACTTAATCCGCGTAATACCATTTGTAGCCATAAAGCACAAGATTAACAACCGTTTCATCCGTTCGTTCCTGTATTACGTTCCCTACGCGGTGCTCACTGCAATGACGATACCCGCCATATTCTATGCGACCAGCTGGTGGGTCGGCGCAGCCGCAGGGCTTGTAATCGCAGTCATTCTTTCCTTAAAAGGCAAGGGATTGACCACCGTTGCAATCGCCGCATGTGCATCCGTCTTTCTGGTTGAATTGTTAAAATAATGAATTTCTTATATAAACATCCCAACAATTGATAATATAAAAGCAAGCTCTGATAAGAAAATATACCTGCAACATGATATTTTTACAGTATGGAAAATTTCTATAATTTTCTATACTGTATTTTTTTACCATACTGCTTATCGTCGGCACTGCAGGCATAACCTGCTATATGAGGGGAGGACATATCAAAAAGTGAAATTGAAATTACTTACTGTATGTGCCATCGGCACTGTGCTGATACTATGTTCAGGCTGTGGCAAAGCAGCTTCAGACAGCGCATCTGAATATGATGAAAGCTCATACGAAGCAGTTACCTCAGCTTCAGCTGAATCCGAAGCAGCCGCCACATCACAATCTGAAACCGAAACGGAAGGAGAGTCAGCAATGTCCGGAGAATTATTAAAAAACACAGAGAATTTATCAGAAGGTATATCTTCTGCAGAAACAGCCGAAGAGGCAACCTACTGCACAAGCATGGATGAGGTGCTTAATGCACTATGCCCTGCCGAAATAAGCCGGAAAAGAAACGACGCAGCCTATGGCAATGTAACCCATATTGAATACGATTCTACAACCACCGGCTGCAAAAGAGGTGCCAACATTCTGTTACCGGCGGACTATGATACCGGGAAATCGTACCCTGTATTATATTTTCTTCACGGAATATTCGGCGATGAAAACAGCATGATAAATGATGGAAACAACAAGATTAAGGAGATTGTAGGCAATCTTAAAGCGGAGGGACTTATTGATGACATCATCGTGGTATTCCCTAATATGTACGCAAGCTCAGACCCGGACCTTACACCGGGCTTTTCACCCGAACAGACTGCACCCTATGACAATTTCATAAATGACCTCACAAATGACCTTATCCCCTACATTGAATCGAACTATTCTGCAATGACGGACAGGGAACACCGCGGTATCATCGGCTTCTCAATGGGCGGAAGGGAGACTCTGTTTATCGGTCTGTCGCGCTCAGATTTATTTGCGTATATCGGTGCTATAGCTCCGGCTCCGGGACTCACACCTGCCAAGGACTGGGCTATGGAGCATGCAGGACAATTAGCTGAGGATGAAGCCGTTGTAAAGAACACCGACTATATGCCGGAGCTTCTTATGATATGCTGCGGAACCAAGGACAGCGTTGTAGGCAAGTATCCTTTAAGCTACCATGAGATTTTTGACAGAAACGGCGTATCGCATCTATGGTATGAGATTCCTGACGCTGACCACGATTCCAATGCTATCAGGAGCGGCTTGTTCAATTTCCTCATAAGATGGTTTGCCGATAAATAAGCTATTAATGATACTAAGAAATGCTCATATAGGAGGATTAAAATGAATAACAGAAAATTTACCCGTTATGTACTGTGTGCATCTATTTTCACCGCAACCACTTTTTTGACTGTATCGTGTGCGGGCAGGAATACAGACGCACCTTCAAGCATGGATGAAACACCTATCGTTTCCTCCGAAACCACAGGTGAACCTAATGAGGCAAGCATACCTGAGATTTCCGAAAATACAACTCTCCGGGATAATGACACCGAAACTACACCCGGAGAAATTACCACTGAGGAGGCCATTGAGGAGGTTGTCGCGGAGACCGAACCAATCGTCTATTTTTCTTCTAAGAGCGGTTTCTATGACAACGGATTTACTCTTGAACTTCGCTGTCCTGTAGAGAATGCGGTTATCTACTATACAACAGATGGCACCATTCCCACTCAGGACAGCCGGAAATATGAGGAACCCATTTCCCTTACGAATGTATCATTAAACCCGGATGTCTATGCGGCACGGACGGATTACTGCACAGATTCACAGTATGTGCCTATGGACCCTGTAACTAAAGCCAACATTATAAGGGCTGTCGCTTATTTTGAAGATGGCACAAGCTCTGTTACAACAAATGGTACATATTTTGTAGGTATTGACCGCGAAGAATTATATGGTGACTCCCCTGTTATTTCCCTTATCACCGAGCCTGACAATCTTTTCGACAATGAAAAAGGAATATTTGTCCTTGGACAGACATATACCGACTGGCTTGCCGAAGACCCTGCCAACGCGGATGAGCCCTCCTACAGAGTTCATGGCAACTTTTCTAACAAAGGAAGGGATTGGGAAAGACCTGTTTCATTTGAATACATGCCTTCAAACGGAAAGAACGTATCTGCAGACATGGGACTTCGCATGAAAGGTGCTTCCACCAGAACATACCTGCAAAAGAGCATGCGCCTCATTGCAAGGGCTGAATACGGCACCAAATCTATTAAAGCCGACCTCATTCCTGGCAATATGAAAAGTGATAATTCCGGACCTGTAACCAGCTACAAGTCATTTGTACTGAGAAACGGTGGGAATGACAATGGATTTTCCAAGATGAGAGACCCTGTTCTTCAGAGCCTTGTCGCAGACAGAGCCTTTGATACACAAGCGTCAGCTCCATGCGTTGTATTTGTCGATGGAGAATACTGGGGACTCTATGCCATCACAGAGGACTACAGCGACAAGTATATAGAAACTAACTACGGCATTGATAATAAAAATGTTGTAATTGTAAAGTGTGGCAGGATTGATGAAGGCACGGCTGAGGATATAACGCTGTATGAGGATATGTATAATTTTATAACACAAAACGATATGACTGATGAAAAAAATTATGCTAAGGCTCAGGAAATGCTTGACATTCCCGGTTTTATCGACTTCTGTGCAGTCCAGCTATACATTGACAACAATGATTCCATCTTCGATGACAATAACTGGAGTATGTGGCGGACAAGGGAAGCAGACAAGGCAACCGAATGGTCCGACGGCAAGTGGAGAATCCTTCTGTACGATACCGAATTTTCTACCGGTGTATATTCCGGCGGCAAAGGCTTTGAAGAAAATACCATCAAAAAAGATTTAGATGCCTCCCTCGATGCAGATAAAAAATATTCAAGTGACTACCCTGCACTTGACATTTTCCGTTCCTTATATGAAAACGGAAACTTCAGAAAAGAGTTGATTGTAACCCTGTGCGACCTCAGAAACTATAACTACGAAAAAAAGAGAGCAGGAAAAGCAATTGACAATCTCGCTGTATCCTACAAAAAGCTTGCAGATGATTCTTTCTACCGCTATGGTCCTGACTGGGTTGTGATGTATGATGGTCCTACAGTGTATTATGACACTAAAATAAAGGAATTTAAGCAGTATATGAACGGCAGATATATGGCATTCCCTAACCTGATGAAAAAGACCTTTTCACTTAAGGACCCTTGCACTATAAAAATTACCGTATCCGACCCTGAATATGGTGATGTCCTGCTTAATCGCACGGATATAGATTTTTCCAATTTGCCAAACGCTGAATTTACAGGCGATTACTTTGAGGAATATGAGATAACATTAACTGCAGCACCTAAGGAAGGTCATACATTCGTTAAGTGGATTGTCGATGACAATGAAATCACAGATGATACAATAACATTGACACCTCACGATAAATGCACGATTGAAGTTCAATATAAATAGTTAATTACCTGCAAATGCGAATTATGAAAGGACTGGTTTTACTTGAACAACCAAATGACCTTTAAAAGGTATGAGATAAAATACCTGATCACTACTGAACAAAAGGCTTTGCTTCTCAATGAAATGAAGCCATTCATGGATGCTGATATTCACGGAAAAAGCACTATTCTCAGCCTTTACCTTGATACCCCTGATTTTCTTCTGGTGCGCCGCTCGCTTGACAAGCCAATATACAAGGAAAAGCTTCGGCTCAGAAGCTATGGTACGGCGCAACCGGACACTGATGTATTCATTGAGTTGAAAAAGAAATATGACTCTGTTGTATACAAACGCCGTGAGGCGATGAAGCTCTTTGAGCTGGAAAACTACTTAAAGACCGGTATCATGCCAAAGGACACCCAGATTATGCGTGAGATTGATTTTGCAATGAAGCGTTATGCCGGCATAGCTCCGGCAGTCCTTCTCTCATACGAACGCGAGGCATTCTATGATAAATACGATTATGATTTCCGCATGACTTTTGACGAAAATATATTGTGGCGTACAGAGGCGCCTGCACTGAACAGCCCTGTATACGGAACTCCCATCCTTGAATCCGGGCATGTTTTACTGGAAGTAAAAACAGCCGGAGCCATGCCACTCTGGCTTGTGCACTTTTTCAGCAAGTATCAGCTTGCATCTGTTTCATTTTCAAAATACGGTTCTGCATACAGAGCTTTAACACAGAAAAATAATGCAATTATCGACAAAGGAGGTTCCTATAAATATGCCTGACGTATTATTTCAGGGATTATTTGATAAAAACACTATCTCAATCCCTGTATCACATTTTTTAATCTGTCTGCTGGTTTCTCTGGTAATTGGTCTGTTTTATACATTCATATATTCATATAAAAACAGCAGTTCACAGAGCTTTGTCATCACGCTTGCGCTCCTCCCGGCAATTGTCTGCACAGTCATCATGCTGGTAAACGGCAATGTCGGAACAGGAGTTGCTGTAGCAGGAGCGTTCAGTCTTGTCCGATTCCGTTCAATTCCGGGAACCGCAAAGGAAATATCAATGTTATTCCTCGCAATGGGAACCGGGCTTATCACCGGAATGGGATACATCGGCTATTCATTTCTTTTTGCATTGATTCTTGGATTGGCATTTATACTTTTTACCCGCTTAGGACTTGTCCGCATGAAGCCTTGCCGTGAAAAAATTCTCCGAATCACAATTCCGGAGGACTTAGACTACAACGAACTGTTTGATGACCTTTTTGAAAAATATACAACACATTCTGACACTATAAGCGTAAAAACGTCAAATATGGGAAGCATGTTCAAGCTTACATATAATATTACATTAAAAGATCCTGCAAATGAAAAAGAGTTCATAGACGCTCTTCGCTGCAGAAATGGTAATCTGGAAATCAGCATTTCTAAACAGACAACCGGCTCTAATGAACTTTAAGCTCTAATCTGATTCTCATTTACAATGCTGCAAAAAGGTGGAAGCACTCAAATAGATGCTGAGTGCTTCCATCCGTTTTATCTTTATACATTTTTCATAAACTATTACACCGAAAAATAAGTTCCTGGTACATTGATGCCGAATGATTGTTTCATATGCAAGGCGGATACAACCTGTCTAATCCCGATTTTGCAGATCAACTATTCTCGTCGCAATCTTCTTAGCAAGATGCATATTGTGCGTCACCGCAATAAGCCCGATATTTCTTTTTTTTGCCTCCTCTAAGACCACATTCCATATCTGCGCCTGCGTGATGACATCAAGCATTGTGCTTATCTCATCGCATATAAGATAATCCGCTCCGCTCATAAGCGCGCGCGCCACGCAGAACCTCTGAAGCTCTCCGCCCGACAGCTCACGCGGAAACCTGTCAAGCCACTCATGCTCTATGCCAAAAGCGTGGAGCACATCCGCGTCTATCTTCCCGCTCTCCTCAAGAACACGCTTGAGTCTCCAACGCGGATTTATCGCCCTTTCCGGGTGCTGGTGGATGAGCTGCACCGGACAGACCCCCTTTTCAGGAAGTACTTTGCCATCAATCAGAATCTCACCCTTGACAGGCTTTATATAACCTGATAACAGCATGGCAAGTGTTGTCTTGCCGTAACCGCTTGGGGCAGAAATCGCAAGACACTCTCCCCTATCCACCCTGACACTGCAGTCCTCCAGAATCCACGGCTGCTTTCTGTCATATCTAAAATAAATATTTTTTGCCTCAAGTGGCATGACAGCACCTCACCTCCCCACCTCTTATCTCGCGCACAGATGGAACCTGCCTTACACACTCCTGCGTCCTATATGGACAGCGCGGAGCAAAAAGACAGCCCTCCGGCAGATTTCCCGCATACGGCTGAAAGCCCGGAATTGGCTCAAAACCATTCTGCGGCAGTGCTCTCCACAATGCCTTGGAATAAGGATGGCGAAGTGCCTCCGGTCCTGTCTTAAAATCCACGGCAGGTGCCGTCTCAACTGTGGTTCCCGCATAGAATACCGCTACCCTGTCCGCAAACTCAAAGGCTAAATCTATGTCATGTGTTATCAGAATGACCGCCCTGCCCTCATCGGCAAGCTCCCGGAACATCCTAAGCGCCTCAAGTGCCTGTTCAAGACTCATACCCGGTGTCGGTTCATCGGCAATGATAAGCTCCGCCTCCGTTATCAGTGCTGTGGAGACAAGCACACGTCTTGCCATTCCGCCCGATAACTGAAACGGATACAGCTTCCCGGTATACTGTGGAAGTCCGAAGCGCTCGAAAAGGCGGCTTCTTCTGTCCACAGGCTTCGGCTTAATATCACCATCCACCTGGGCGCCCACCCTCATAAGCGGGTCAAGATATGCCACGGACTGCGGCACAAGAGCTATTTTTCGTCCTCTAAGCTTCTCCTGCTGCCTTGCGGTAAGCTCCTGCCCCTTGTAATGTATATGCCCCTTAACGGTAGCATTATCCGGAAGTATTCCAAGAACTGCCGAGGCAAGCAGGCTCTTGCCCGAACCGGATGAGCCAGCGATTGCCACAATCTCGCCCGGACGCACAGTCAAATGTAAATCCGAAATAACCTTTAAGTCCGTCTGCTCTAACCCATGGTCATACATACGGAAGGACACGGACAAATTATGTATTTCAAGCAATGTTTCTTTTTTCTGTTCCATTTTTATACCCCTGCATACTGCAAGCATTGCTTGCAGTATGCCACCAATAAGTAGTTTGAAAGTTTTTCTTTCAAACTTCCTCTATCATCATTGAATATATTTTACCGGACATTCATTCTTCAATATTAGAATATGACCGCCATAAATAAATTATCGTTCGACTATATATATCGGCTTATCCAATCATTTCTGCGCACTGTAAGGGTCAAGTATCATACGCAGATTATCTCCCAATTTATCCACAAGCAGCACGATAAGCACAAGTGTTATCCCCGGAAGTACAGCAGTCCACCACATTCCTGTTGACAAGTAGCGCATACTCTCCGCAAGTATGATTCCTATTGCTGACTGCTCCGGAGGCAGACCAAACCCCAGAAACGATATGGAGGCCTCATGCAGTATCGCATGTGGCAGCATCAGCACCAGACCAACGAAGAACTGCGGTACGAGATGGGGAAGCAGATGATTTATCAAAATCCAGCCGCCTGATTTTCCAAGCCTGCGCGATACCTCTATATACTGCTGCGAACGAAGCTGTAATACCTCAGCGCGTATAAGACGCGCAAGGCTGCACCAATGTGTCGCCGCAATCCCGACAAGCAGACCCTTAAGCCCACGTCCTAATACAAAAGAGATAAGAATAATCAAAATTGTGTGCGGCACACTCATCACCAAATCTATAATCCAGTTCACTATTGTATCAATCCACTTAGCCCCTGCAGCCGCCGCAATCCCGACAAACACGGCTATAACCGCACTGATAATCGAGGCTGCTATGCCGACAGTCAGGCTTACCGACAAGCCCTTCAGTGTGCGGAGGAACACATCGCGCCCAAGTGCATCTGTTCCAAATATATGCTTCATTCCCGGTGGACATTTTGCATTCAGAAAGCTGCCCTTTACCGCTTCCTCAGGGATAAAAATACCCGGCACATAGACAACTATTAAGATAAGTGCCAATATTATTGTAAGAATGACTATATGTTTTCTATTATTTAAGCCTTCGCTTTTCTTTGACAGTCTGCCACCTATTATTCTTCTATCAGTATTTTGTCTGCTCATTCGCCCACCTCCCGAATCCGTGGGTCAATGACACAATAGAGCACATCAGCAATCATATTTCCGACACACACAAACAGTGCGGAAAACAAAGTGATTCCAAGCAGCAGCGGAACATCCCCCTGAAGTCCCGCCGCGGAGACAGCACTTCCAAGCCCCGGATAGCTGAACACATTCTCTGCCAGAACAGAACCTCCGAACAGCTCAGCAAACGAGGCGAACTGCAGGGTCAATGCCGGAAGAAGTATGTTGCGAAGACCATGTCTGCGAAGGATTGTCCATTTTCCCTCCCCACGCGCCCTGGCAAACAGCACATATTCGCTGTTTAAGACATCAATCAGCTTCTGTCTGGTATGCAGTGCTATATTTGAAAAGGACATAAGACTGAGAGTAAAAGCAGGTAAAATCAAGTGATGAAGCTTCTGCCGGATGGTCACATTCCCACTTGTGACCCCGATTGGTGATGAAAAGCCGATTGGAAACCAGCCAAGCCACACCGAAAAAATGAGCAGCAATAGTAACCCAAGCCAGAAGGTCGGGACTGAGCTCAGCACATAACATAATTTTTTCAAGCTTTTATCCGGCATACGGTCATGGTACATCCCCATCACACAGCCCAGCGCAAAACCGATAAGCCCTGCCAGTATCCATGCGCATAACATCAAAGCAAAGGAATTTACGAAGCGCTCTGCGATTATCTGCGCAACCGGTCTGCGGTAAATCGATGACTCTCCCATATTGCCGTGCAGCAGCTCATTGAGCCATATCATATACCTCTCTACCGGTGGCTTATCCACTCCCCAGTACTGCTCAAGCTCCACCCTTTTCTCCGGTGAAACTGCCGTCCCAAGCCCTAAAAGATACTGCTGTACCGGTTCAATCGGCGATATGCTCACCAGCGTAAAGGAAACTATGCTCACCGCAAGCAGAAGTGTTATTATTTTTATACTGTTTTTGACCAGAATACGCAAAAGCCGCACAATGGTATTCTTCATAAAGCTACCTCATAACTCAATAATTCATCTGTATAAATTATTTTTCCCATGACCATTCATTAAGATTCTGTATAAGCGGAAGCCCATGTCCATGACCGTGAATCGGCTGATTTCCGATAGAAAGACCTTCGCGGACATAGGTGACATGGTCAAGATTCACAATCCACACCCAAGGACATTCTCCCTGCATAGCTGTTCCGGTTGTTCCGTCCCACTGGACTTTCTTCCAGTTTTCGTTGGCAGCCTCCACAGTAAGCGCCGACATAGCTGCATCGAGATACCCATCCGTCACATCGCTCATGTACCCTTCAGGATTGTAAAAATCGTCCAATAACGCTCCCTCTGAACGGTACAGGTAGTAGGTCTCATTCGGGCTTGATGAACCCCAGCCCATAAGGACAGCCTCTGAGAACATGACCTTCATAATCTCATCCCAGCTCATTCCCTCGATATCAACCTTTATGCCAATGGCAAGCAGTTGTTCTGCCGCCGCCATGCCTACAGCCTGACGCACTGAATCTCCCGAAGGATAGACGCACTTAAACTCAGCCTTAAGTCCGTCCTTCTCCACAATGCCGTCACCATCCGTGTCCACCCAGCCATTGTCCGCAAGGAGTTTCTTCGCGTATTCAACATCCGTCTCAAGCTTCACATCCGGATTGTTCCAAGGCATACCGTCATTCTCAGAATAGGCAGGTCTTCCAAAGCCATTCAGCACTGTATCAGCAATCTGCTGCCGGTCAATCGCATAAGCTATCGCCTGCCGTATCTCGCGGTTGCAGGTGACATTATTGCCTATCGGTGCACCGGCTTCGGTTGTTTTTCCTTCATTGGGAAGAACAGGAAGTGTAAAGCCCCGGTTATCGGCGGATATGATTGATTCCACACTATAGCCCTTAACCTTCGTGGTTGCAAGCGTTGCCACGGTGTACGCGACATCAACCTGCCCTGCCTGAACTGCCGCAAGTGCCGCATCCTCGGACATAAATACAACTGTCACATTCTTTATCTCCGGCACACCGCCATAATAATTCTCATTTGCCGTAAACATAAGCTGCTCCTGCGGTCTCCACTCGACAAGCTTGTACGGTCCCGAACCTATAGGCTTCGTACCATAATCATCTCCGTAGGCATGCTCAGGCACTATGCCGACAGACGCAAGCGTATTGAGAAAAATCGAAGTCGGCTTAGATAACGTGATAACCACTGTTGTGTCATCCTGTGCCACAGCACTTTCCATATATGTGAGGTCAAAGGAGCCATTCGCTGCCTTTGCAGTCCCAAGCGTAAAGGCCACATCCTGCGCGGTCACCTTCTCCCCATCCGTAAAGAATGCGTCATCGCGGATTGTGAAGGTCCATGTAAGCCCATCCTCCGACAGCTCATACCCTGTCGCAAGGTCATTCTCAAAGTTCAGCTCCGCATTGTACTTTACAAGCGTACTCTGTATAATTGGTGAATTTCCATGTCCCCAGCCCTTAGTCGGGTCAAGCGTCTCCGGCTCTGAGCCGATGGCGATTATGACGCTGTCCTTGACCGTATTCGTTATATTGGCATCATTTTTGTCACCATCTGACTGATTCCGGCATGCCGTAACTCCTGATATGACAAGCACTGCCAGCGCTACCGACAGGATTTTTTTCATATTTTTCTTAAAATTGTTATGCGAATCCTTCCTGTTCTCCAGTTTCTCCGTTTTTTCCTTGTTCTTGTTTCTCATATTGTTGATATATCTCATGTTCTTTATATTTTCTCCATTCCTGATTTTTTCTCTTTTACCACTAAATAATTGTGAAACAAAAGCTCTCTATTTTACAGTCCGCAGAGTGTAAAGCATTCAGGCACTTAATTTCTCAATTACGTATTATTTTTCTAATATCCCACGCGCCGTTTCAAGGGAAATGCTTTTCTCCTTCGCAATACGCGCAATATCATCATACTCATATTTTTTCCGCGTTACACCATATCCTGTTGAAAGCTTACAGTGAACCGGACCATACTCCGTCTCGACAGTCTCAATATGCCTGTCCAGCACATACCTCTTCATCATGTTCTCGCGTATTCCTATGGTTGTGGTATACTTAAAGACAGTCTCTATGATTTTCTCCTTGTCACTTTCACGGCACATAACCTTGATAAGTGTCCCCGGACGCGACTTCTTCATTCCTATCGGCACGGTGTACACATCAAGCGCTCCTGCCTCAAACAGTCTGTCCATCGCAAAACCAACAGCTTCGCCTGTCATATCGTCCACATTGCACCCAAGCTCGCATATCTCATCAGCCTTGTCCGCTGTCTCGCCAAGCATCACGCGCACACAGTTAGCGGCATCGAAATCCTTTTTTCCCATTCCGTAGCCGATACCCTGCACCTTCATCATGGGCATATTTCCAAAGCGCGCCGCGAAGTGCTTAAGCAGAGCAGCCCCTGTAGGTGTGCATAGCTCCCCGCGCACAGAGCCACCGTAAATCGGAACAGCCCTCAGTATATATGCCGTGGCAGGAGCCGGAACCGGGAGTATTCCATGGGTGCACCTCACCTGTCCGCTTCCAACATGAACAGGCGATACAACCACCTCATCCACGGACAGACGTTCCATAAGCATGCACACCGCTGTTATGTCGGCAATTGCATCCATTGCCCCGACCTCGTGGAAATGAATTTCCGTCACCGGCACACCATGCACATAGCTCTCAGCCTCAGCAATCAATCCATATACTGCCATCACATCATCCTGCACCTTCTTAGAAAGCTTCAAATGTCCCCTTACAATGTGTTCAATATCATGCAGGCTGCTGTGATGATGGTGGTGGCTGTGGTCATGGCTATGAGTGTGCTCATCGCTGTGAGTGTGCTCATAGCTGTGGCTGTGCTCATCGCCGTGGTGATGGTCATGGCTCTCCTCCTCCGCTCCGTCCACTGTCACTGTAACATGTGTTCCTGTTATACCACATTTCACCGATGGTTCCGCCTTAAATGCAACACCCGGAAGCCCCATCTCATTAAGCTCCTTTAGAAATTCTTCCTTATCCTGAAGCAGTTCAAGCATCGCCGCCGTCAACATATCTCCGGCCGCACCCATGCCACAATCGATATATAATGTTCTCATAACAAATTTCCCTTCCTGTTAAAAAATAATTTAATTTCGGTGTCATAACATGTTATACACTCTAAAACTTAATTTTCATATTTTGACACTCAACCATAATCTCAAAAAAAGCGCACAAATCCTCTACAAAGGATATGTGTGCTTTCCTAGCAGTTGTTTCTTACAAGTTTCAATTGTCTTTAGATAAAAAATAGTTTACCCTGCATTTTTGAAATGCTTGTTATAAAGCTTAGCTTTAAAATACCAGACGCTTCTGCGTCCCCATTGACAGCTTCCTGCTGCCTCATTAACTGTTATATTATACAGCAAAGACAGCCCAAATGCAATATTTGCAAGTCCTACCTGTCACATAATCTACATAATTCCTCAATAACGCACTGTATCAATCTGCCTATATTTAAATCCGCAACTCCCACCACAATATTATCGCAGTGGTTTATCGGAATCAATATTCTCTTTGCGCTGCTCTGTGCAACCGCATTCGCCATGCGCGGCGTAATCTCTCCAAACATTGCGTCCGCAATCACAATACCAATAGGTCCGACTATTACATCGGCGCGCCTGGTGTTCACCACAACCGCATTCTCGCCTGTAGCCGCATTATCTGCTCCCGCCTTAAGCATTGCAGCTGTTGCTACCGTGTTCGTTCCTACTGCCGTAATATCAGCCTCCGCCATCTTCTCCCTGATTGCCGTGACAAGCTGGCGTCCTATTCCGCCTCCCTGAGCATCTATAACCAAAATGTTCATAATGGATACCCCTTTGTCCTTTTTATAATGACATAATGTTTGGTCAAAACACGCTAAGATTATAGAGCATGTTTTTACCTGAAATCATGACAGCTTATTGGAAGCCATCCTTGTTCCACACCTTCGGCTGATATCTCATATCAGATACATTGTACACAGTAACGAATGCTCTCGGATCTTCTTTATTTATAAAATTCATAAGCTTCTGATATTCGCTTTTGTCAACAATGGTGATGATTTCATTATGTTTATCAAAATTGTATGCGCCGGTCGCCTCATATATCGTTGCTCCACTATGCAGATCCTCGACGATAAACCGACGAAGCTCTTCCTCCTTCCGGGTGATAATGCAGACACGGCGTTTTTTGTTATTATCAAAAATAAAATGATCAAGAATTATTCCGTTAAAATAAGTGCCAAGAATACTCAGAACCACCGTCTTTTTGTCGTAGGCAAGCGCCGCTGAAAGTGCCACGCACATTCCCGACAGGGACATTGCCCTTCCAAGCTCTATGTGCAGATACTTGTTCATAATCTTTGCCACAATATCAAGCCCGCCGGAGGAGGCATTTCGGTTAAAAAGAATGCTCAGCCCTATGCTCACCACCAGAATATAGCAGAGCACATCAAGCTCCTGACTGTCCGTCATTGAGCCGAAATCCGGGAACACCAGCTCGAAAAATCCCAGAAAAAGAGGCAGCATGACGCTCGTATAGACCGTCTTTACACCAAATTCTCTTCCGCAGGTGAAAAACCCGATTATCAGGAGCACCACATTCAGAAACATAGTGATTGCCGACAACGGAAGCGGCACAAAATTGGACAGCACGATTCCAAGACCTGAAATGCTGCTGACGGACGTATGGCTCGGCACCAGAAAGAAGTATACCGCCGCCGCAATGATTGCCACCGCCACGGTCAAAATCACCGTCTCCCTTGCTATATCCTTATAATTCAGCCTCTTTTTCATTGTATCTGCTCCTCCATAATCCATGCTCTATTCCAATGTACCTTCAACGCACAAACAGTAATGTCCGTGCGCTCCGAAAACGCTTTCTGTGACATTCCTGTATTTTTTCTGCCTCTTTTATTGTATCAAATCCACATATAGTAGTCTACTACATTTGTTCGAGAAATGTCCTTATAAAAATAATTGTTCAGAGCCGGCCTCGGAAATTAAAAGTATCTACGTAAACATGGTTGGCAGTTATCGACCTGTTTATAGTCTGCAACCGCCAACCATGTTTGTCAAGCTTTCCCCTATTTTTTTCATCAAGATACAACTGTACCCTGTTCTGTATTACCGCAGCAGCCTCAGCAGCACTACTCTGACCTGAAATGAAGCTCATAGCCTCCTCATAGACTATATTGTAAACTGCCATATCGTATTGCTTATAGCCCGATGCTGTGTAAGCAAGCTCGCGAAGGGTATCAGCCTGTTGGGATGTAAGATTGCTGCTAAGAGGGTTATGACCATTTACGCCGTCCTCATATTCATGCATGGCAGCATATAGCTGTGCCTCGAATTTATCTTCAAATACCG
>DNFT01000016.1 GCA_003486385.1 Eubacterium sp.
AGACCCCCTGTCCCAACCTGCCCGGCTAACGCACATCCTTCTGCATTTTATTTCTGAATACAGCGCAGGCAAGCAGATATACCGCTACAGCCCAGAAAGAGACTACGGCAAAGGATTTTCCAAGTCCGGCCAAGTTACCTGCGAAGGCATTTCTTGCAATATGCACTCCATGGTAGAATGGGAGAGCATGGCTTACGTTCTTGATTGTGCCGCCCATCATATCAACATCCATGAATACTCCGCCAATCATGCTTATAAGGGAAATTATTATTGAGCAGAAGCCGGGTGCCGCCTTATCGCTAAGCATTGAACCGAACAGCAGCCCGAAGCCAATCAGCAATATCTTCGTCGGAATAAGGCAGACAAGACATAACAGCATGTCGGATAGCTTCAGGCTTTCTCCCACAATAAGGCTGATAACTCCGGCGCAGATATATGTCACAGCCGACTGGAAAAAAGCGATGAGTATTACAGGAAGTGTGTAGCCTATCAGAAAATCAATCGTTTTCATCGGCGATGTGTAGAGACGCAGCATCAGTGCCGTTGTCCTGTCCTTCGACACCTGGATACATGTAAACAGCATGACAAATCCCAGACCGAACACCATTATTCCGGGTGTCAGATTTTTAAGCTGAAAAACGGTCATCCCGCTCTCTGCCGGTATACTGTCATTCACAATCGACATAACTATCAACATTACTATAGGAAAACCCACGCAAAAAATATAGCTGAGCGGGTCTCTTAGAATTTCCTTAAATGTTCTATTTCCAAATACCAATGCTCTCATATTTTTCTTCTCCTTCTTATTCCACCCCTACTATCGATACGAATGCTTCCTCCAGATTCTGCTTCCCTGTCCTTTGCAACAGCTCAGATACAGTTCCAACAGCCTTGACCTCGCCTTTTACCATTACTGCGACCTTGTCTGAGAGCTTTTCCGCCTCCTCCATGTAATGCGTGGTCAACACTATCGTCACATTTTTCTTCACAGAATTGATAATCTGCCACAGCTCCCTTCTGGCGATGACATCCAGCCCCAGCGTCGGCTCATCAAGAAACAAAATTTTTGGTTCCGTGATAAGTGCCATTGCAATGCTGAGTCTCCTCTGCCATCCACCGGATAAGGTTTTTGCCTTTGATTTTTCTACTTCTTCCATTGAAAATTCTCTTACAAGCTCATCCGTTTTTTCCTTCGCATGCTTCCTATCTATACCATATATACCGGCAATGAACTCAAGATTCTCCCTTACGGTGAGGTTAGGTGCGACCGCCGTTTCCTGCGGTGAAACACTCACCAGCTTCTTCACCTTGGCAAGCTCAGTATTTATGCTCCTGCCCATCACATACGCCTCACCGGATGTGGGTCTGGTAAGACCTGTGAGCATTTTTATGGTTGTGGTTTTTCCTGCTCCGTTTACGCCCAACAGTGAGAAAAGTGTCCCCTGTTCTACATTAAGAGATATTGCTTTTACCGCAGCTCTCTTGCCGTATTCCTTTTTCAGGCCGTCAATTACTATCGCGTTCTCCATGGTTATCCGCCTCCAGCTCCATAATTTTTTTATTTATATCAGCTATATTTTTCTTACATATCCTGTACTGGATTACCCAGCACACAATATATGAAGCCGTGTAGCTTACAATCACAGACACGAATGCCTGCGGATACTTCGTTATACACCAGCAGAAATTCCCCACAAGAAGCCATACGCACAGCGAAATTACAAAATAGACCGCACTCTGCGCAAGCAGTCCAAGCCTTTCAAACTCCATTATTATCGTACCGCCGCCCAGTGCCGCGCTCATTGCTCCTACCAATATCAATTGAACAAGCAGTGCCTTCACGTCGCTGTCAAATTTCCGGGCATAATCCGGCAAAAGCGGTGTCTGCCCCGAAATCATTATCACTATAATGTAGACCACTGTTGTTATGCCTATTGCATACATAAAACTATTTATAATTCTTAGCAATACATTTTTTACCATTTCATTTGCCCTTTCTTAAATCATAATCCTATACAACATCTATGCTTTATCTGTGCAGACATATTATTTTACCGCTGCCCCAAAAACAGCTCCCATCCCGGTTTTGTATACATTCTGCCATCAAATATAAGCTGTTTTTATAATTTTAATGTCTTCTTTATCCTGCTTACATATCTTCTGGATACAAAGGTCTGTGTATCTCCCTTCATGTACATCCTGATTGTTCCGGTAATGCTTGTGTCCAGCCTGATTATTTTCCTTACATTCACGATTTCTGAATTGGATATCCTGACAAAGCTGTCCGGATCTAATATATCCTCCAGCTCATATAACCGCTCCCTGAGCCTGTACTGCCTCTTTTCAGTGAGAAGATAAACATTCTTATTCTGGGTAAAAATTCTCACGATATCACCATGCCTTATCATAACCGGCTCATTGTCATCATAGGCTGTGATATTCTTTTCAAATACCTCCATGACAGTCATATAAATCTTCCGGCTCTCATGGTCATCCCTGTCACTGCATATATGTATTTCCGGTTTTTTATATTTTTCATTTATCTCAAATGCAATTTTCATCGGCTGCTCCTTCCTGCTTCCTATGTATCCGATTATATCCGCACAGCAAAAAAATAAAAGCAAATTGCGACAAGTGGTCTATATTTTTTGCCGGACGGCAGATATTAAAAAAATAAAAAATGACCGGATAACATCCACGCTATATTGCCCCTTCAAAGTCAGACCTAAAATCCGACTCTGAGCGGCTCATCATCCACGCATAATTATCCAGCCATTCTTATAACTCTTAAATATCACTATTTTATTTCAATGCCATATTCAACTGTATGTGATTTTCGGCTTATTTTTGCAAAACCTATCACACACAAGCTTTCACACACTATTCTTACGTCTGCCCCGGCTATTTCGCTGTTGTGCGCACATTTACGATAAGTATACCTATACTGACAAGTATAAGGGCTATAAGCGCATTTATTCCAAGCTCACTGCTGCCCTCGCCCAGCCACCATGCTGAGAGCAGCACACCGAATACAGGGTTGGTAAAGCCAAAGATTGCCACCTTCGATACCGGATTGT
>DNFT01000120.1 GCA_003486385.1 Eubacterium sp.
TGTTCTTAGAACTCTGTTCACATACTAGCCTGAACCGGCACGGATGCCGGTTCAGAAGCAATGCATACAAGGATGTATGCCTGCTTCGGTGGCGGACGTTTAGAAAGCCTATTTCAGAGTTCTTAGAACATCTTGCTTCGGACAATGGAGCTGATATACATAAATATAATACGTTATACACTCATAAATCAGATTGGCATGTTTTGACACCCGAATCCTTTTATATTATAGCATATATTCCGCCATAACGGTATTACTTACATCAATTCCCATATCTGTAAGCCTTATCCTGTCTCCTTCGCGCTTAATAAGCCCCTGCTTCATCTGTTTTGCCGCAATATCACCATACACCTCATAAAAGTCCCGCCCGAATACCTCCTTGAAGCTCTCTGTGGAAATTCCAGCCATCATGCGCAGCCCAAGAAACATAAATTCCTCCATCTCATCCTTCTGTGTGAGAAGCTCCTCCTCACTATGATTGTCAATCGGATTTTTTATATAACTCTCCAAATCAGATGTATTCGTAAATCTTCTTGACTGCTGACAGCTCTCCGACTTCTTTATAAGTGAGGCAGCTGCCACACCGAAGCCTATATAGTCTGTTCTTTCCCAGTACGATGCATTGTGACGGCACTCAAAGCCCGGTCTGGCATAATTGGAAATCTCATATCTGCGGTAGCCTGCATCCGCTAATATTTTCTTCGTCAATGCGTACATCTGCCTGTCCTCATCCTCGGTTGGAAGAATGTCACCCCCGGAGCGTTCAACCATATCAAAAAGCGGCGTGCCCTCCTCAACAATAAGGCTGTATGCCGAAATGTGCTCAGGGTTAAGCTTCACTATCTTTTCAAGGTTAGACTGATACCCTGTAACTGTCTGGTAAGGAATAGCCGACATGATATCGATATTTATATTGTCAAATCCGGCGTCTCTTGCAGCATAATATGACTCCTCAAACTGCTCATAGGTGTGTATCCTGCCCAGTGCCCTAAGCTCCCTGTTATCCGGAGACTGAAGTCCTATGCTCAGCCTGTTCACGCCCATGCTTCTGTATGCCCGCAGCTTCCCGGCAGTCAAAGTCCCCGGATTGCACTCAACAGTAATCTCCGCATCCTCCGACACAAAAAAGGCTTCCCGCACCGCACCCATTATCTTTACAAACAACTGTGCCGGAAGAATCGATGGTGTACCTCCGCCAAAGAATATAGTACTTATGCTCCTATCGTCACCATTTTTTACTGCTTCCTTTCCCGCATGCACAATCTCCGCACACAGAGCGTTGACATATCTCTCTTTCGTGTCATCATCCGCCGGTGCGGAACAGAAATCACAGTATATACATTTTGAAATGCAAAAGGGGATATGTATATATATCCCCTTCTGTGTCTTTATATCACAGCTCATTCAGACCTCGTTTATCAGTTAAGCTTTCCAAGCATATTATTGATACGCTCGCGCATCTTGTCCTCACCCATGATATGAAGAATTGTCCACAAATCAGGTGAATTGGAAGCTCCTGTAATTGTTATACGCAGAATCTCAGCTACATCCGAAACACTTCCCTTGAAGCTCTCAGGGGCAGCCTTGTATGCCTTCATATCGGAAGCAAAGCCGCAATCATCAGCGATTGCCTTCACATTGTTAAACCAGCCATTGTTATCTACGCTGTGGTCATAGGAAGCAAGGTACTTCTCAAGAATCTCACGAACCTGCGCATTGTCATACTTAAACTCATAGTTAGGCACAAATGTCTCGTCGAAGAAGAACGAGAACATCGGCATAATCTGCTTCGCATACTCGAAATCCTTACGTCTTCTCTTCTGACCTACACCCATGAACAGCTCAAGAGCCTTCTTGAAGTACTCAGGTGACTTAAAGTATACGTCAACCATATCCTTGTTGTATTCCTTATTCCACTCATATAGGAAATCATAGATTGCATCCGTGTCCATCTTGGCAAACTCGTTGCGGCATATATTATGAAGCTTATCCATGTCAAAAAGAGCTCCTGACTGTGCCATCTTGTGCACATCGAACTTGAACTCTTCTATCGGTGAATCAGGATGCTTGTCATACCACTCCTCGAAATTGGAGTTTAAAAGTGTCATAAGATATACCTTTACACAGTGAGGATGGTATCCGTCCTGACGGTAGAAATCAAGCGAAAGCTCCGGATCCTTTCTCTTAGAAAGCTTTCTCTTACTCATTGTGCCATCTTCAAGCTGCTCCATCTTCATAAGGTGAGCTGTATGTGCATAGTCAGGTCTCTTAAATCCGAGTATATTGAAAAGCTCAATATGTGTAGGAACGCTTGAAAGCCACTCCTCACCACGGATTACAAGAGTTGTTCCCATAAGGTGATCGTCTATGGCATGTGCAAAATGGTAGGTAGGTATTCCATCCGATTTAAGAATGATGACATCCTGAATATTCTCCGGGAAGGAAATCTCTCCCTTGATCGTATCCTTGAATGTAACCTCCTTACCCTCAGTACCCTGTGAACGAAGTCGCATAACATAAGGCTTGCCCGCCTTTATATTAGCCTCAACCTCCTCGATTGTGAGGTTACGGCACTTAGCCCACTTAGTGTGGTATCCTGTAAGGATATCATGCTTCATCTGCTCTTCCTTAATCTGGTTAAGCTCCTCCTCCGTGCAGAAGCATGGATATGCAAGACCCTTTTTTACTAAATCCTTAACGTAGGTCTGGTAAATCTCCGCTCTCTGTCTCTGGAAATAAGGGCCATACTTGTTAATCTCAGGATTATCGATTCCTGCTCCCTCGTCGAACTCAATACCAAAGTAACGGAGAACATTGATGATGATATCAACAGCTCCCTCAACCTCTCTCTTGGCATCAGTATCCTCTATTCTGAGGTAGAAGGTTCCACCGCTCTGGTGTGCGATTCTCTCATCGGCAAGTGCTCCATAGAGATTTCCAAGATGTATAAATCCCGTAGGGCTTGGTGCAAGTCTTGTCACCTGTGCCCCCTTCTTAAGCTCTCTCGCCGGAAACTGCTTCTCCCAGTAATCAGGTGTCTTATCAATACCCGGCAGACATAACTCTGCAAGTCTGTTATAGTCCATTATATTTTCCTCCATCTATTACAAATTATCTTTTTTTAATTGTAAAACTCATATTTATGCACAGACATTTATACAATTTTCTACAATATAAGCCGGACTGTTTAGCCATAATAATTAAACCAGGCTTAACTGACAAGCTCATATACAATATATTAAAATTGAACAACGTCCAACATAATACACATATTTTCACAATTATATATATTAGTTGTCATCTAACTTGAGCACAGCCATGAATGCCTTCTGTGGTATCTCGACATTACCGAACTGTCTCATTCGCTTCTTTCCTTCCTTCTGCTTCTCAAGGAGCTTCTTCTTACGTGAAATATCACCGCCGTAGCACTTTGCAAGGACATCCTTACGCATGGCTCTTACGGTCTCTCTGGCAACAATCCTTCCACCGATGGCTGCCTGAATAGGTATCTCGAACAGCTGTCTTGGTATCTCATCCTTGAGCTTCTCGCACATCTTTCTTCCGCGTTCTGCGGCACTATCAGCATGCACGATAAATGAAAGTGCATCGACTTCTTCCTTGTTGACAAGGATATCAAGCTTGCAAAGCTTGGACTGGACATAGCCCTTAAGCTCATAATCAAACGAAGCGTAACCCCTTGAACGCGACTTGAGCGCATCAAAAAAGTCATAAATAATCTCGTTCAACGGAAGCTCATATTTAAGGAGTGCTCTGGTAGTCTCCATGTATTCCATTCCAAGATACACACCTCTTCTCTGCTGGCATAACTCCATTATCGGCCCGACAAACTCCGTCGTAACCATAATCTCAGCCGATACAACAGGCTCCTCCATGAAATCTATCTCCGATGGGTCCGGAAGATTGGATGGATTGGTAAGCTCCATGACCGTGCCATCCGTTTTATGAACCTTATAGATAACGCCCGGTGCAGTTGTCACAAGGTCAAGGTCATATTCACGTTCAAGCCTTTCCTGTATGATTTCAAGATGTAACAATCCAAGGAAACCGCATCTGAAGCCGAAGCCCAGTGCAACCGATGTCTCCGGCTCATACTGAAGTGCTGCGTCATTAAGCTGAAGCTTCTCAAGGGCATCCCTCAAATCCGCATAGTGTGCTCCGTCAGCCGGATACATACCACAATATACCATAGGATTGACCTTCTTGTATCCCGGAAGCGGCTCGGCACAAGGTCTGTCTGCGTCCGTCACTGTGTCACCCACTCTCGTATCGCGCACATTCTTGATGCTTGCAGTTATATACCCAACCATTCCTGCAGTCAATTCACCGCATGGTATAAACTGACCTGCTCCGAAATAGCCTACCTCGACAGTGTCGAATTCTGCACCTGTAGCCATCATTCTTATCTTGGTTCCTTTTCTTACTGTACCTTCCTTGATACGGCAGAAAACTATAACTCCCTTATATGGGTCATATAGTGAGTCAAAAATAAGTGCTGCAAGAGGGTTGTCTTTTGAGCCCTTAGGTGCAGGAATCTTGTGCACCACCGCCTCAAGAACCTGTTCTATATTAATTCCGTTCTTGGCTGAGATAAGCGGTGCATCATGCGCTTCAAGCCCGATAACGTCCTCTATCTCATCGATAACTCTCTGCGGCTCGGCACTCGGAAGGTCTATCTTGTTGATAACCGGTATAACATCAAGGTCATGGTCAAGCGCAAGATATACATTCGCAAGCGTCTGCGCCTCAATTCCCTGCGCAGCATCTACAACAAGTATCGCTCCATCGCATGCCGCAAGACTTCTTGAAACCTCATAGTTAAAATCCACATGTCCCGGCGTATCAATCAGGTTGAAGATGTACTCCTCGCCGTCCTCTGCCTTATATACAACACGGACGGTCTGCGACTTGATGGTTATACCTCTCTCCCTCTCAATATCCATGTTGTCAAGCACCTGTGCCTGCATCTCACGGCTGGTAAGCAGTCCGGTCTTCTCAATAATACGGTCCGCAAGGGTGGACTTGCCATGGTCAATGTGGGCTATAATACAAAAATTACGAATCTTACTCTGGTCTATGGACATCTTATTCCTCATTTCTAATTTTAAAATTAAATCAACCGGATATTATAATCCGCCGCATGACATTCCGGTCAGTTATACCGGTTTCGGCAGATTAAAAACATCATAAATCACTATATAATACCATATTAACAGAAAAAATGGAAGAGCTTTTTATCACCAAAATAAAGGAGAGCCCCCTCACAGGAGCCCCCAATCACAATATGACGTCTCAAACTATACGCTGCTACGCAGCTAAGGCTATTTCATATCCGGCTTCCACTTTTCAATATCGCTCACCTTTACTTCAAGAAGCTTCGCAACCTTTTCAAGTGGAATATTATCCTTTAAAAGCGAACTAAAGTGTACCCCTTGTCAAG
>DNFT01000059.1:0-1514 GCA_003486385.1 Eubacterium sp.
TTGAAATTCTATATTTTATGATGTTTTACAGCTCATAAGGTTCTATATTTCATATAACCGGATTACGGTGAATATTCAGAGGTCTATGCTTGAAATCCAATTAACTTAGCAGGGGACAGCTGATACCGCCGGCTGATGTTATATGAGCAGAATTACTAGCACAGGTTTGATGAATATATATTAAGCAATGTGCAATGCTTAATGGTAAGCGCCATCGTAATGCTTATACATTAGGCAATGTGCAATGCTTATATGGTAAGCACAGGCTTGATGAATATACATTAAGCCAAGTGCAATGCTTATATAATAAGCACAATCGGTTATGTATTAAATATCTCCTGCACCACAACTACAGGAGGTAAAATGGATACAGAACACAAAGAATATGTTAAGCAGGAATGGGAGAGGGTCAATTCGCTTGTAGATACATTGACACTGTTTGACGATGAGCTGATGGGCAGGGTATTTGACAAGAATACTCAGGCAACGGAGCTTGTACTTAGGCTTATACTTGGCAGAAATATCAAGGTCATAAGCGTGAATGGCCAGAAAGAAATCCGCAATGCCAAGGTTGGAGGGCGCAATATCATACTGGATGTACACGCAATTGATGTGGCTGGCGAAGAGATGAACATTGAGGTACAGGGAGGCTCTGAAGGTGCGCATGTCCGTAGGGCGCGTTATCACAGCAGTATGCTGGACACAGGAATGTTAAAGGAGAGCCAGCCGCTCAAGGAATTGAAGGATTCCTATGTAATATTTATTTATAAGCGTGATAAGTTTGGGAAAGGTTTACCGTTATACCATGTAGACCGATATATAAAAGAGACAGAAGAAACATTTGGTGACGGTTCACATATCATTTATGTGAATGGCAGCTATAATGGCGATGACGCAATCGGCAAGCTGGTGAGCGACTTTCATCAGACCGATTCGGAGAAGATGTATTATAGTTAGCTGGCAGACGGAGTGGAACATTACAAGGAGACGGAGAAAGGGCGTGGGAATATGAGTGAGGCTGTTGAAAAATATGCAAGGGAATACGCAGAGGAATGTGTGAAAGAATACGCGATAAGGGAGAAGATAACGTCTGTAAAAAATCTTATGAAAAATATGAAGCTTACGCTGGAGCAGGCACTTAATGCCTTGGGTATACCGGACAAGGATAGGGAACAGATAATTAATCAGTTGCAGAAATGAGTATATCTGATAGGGGATTAGTTGTATGTGACTGAATCAATATATTAAAAAGGTAATTGATGACTATGTATTAAGAAACGTCTCCCTAGAAATATTATTGTAAAACCAGGGCTTCCATGCCGGAGAAATTCGGCATGGAAAGATTCAAAACAAATGATAGGTTAAAGAAGTAATTTTTTGTCCCCTCCGTTCCTGATGGTCCGGAGGGGATTTATATTATTTGTATCTACATGACTAATATCAGGTTTCCTGATTCCCTGTCTCCGAACCCGGAGGAGTCATGCTGCCGTCACCATCCGGAGGCATCATATCCG
>DNFT01000059.1:1600-7992 GCA_003486385.1 Eubacterium sp.
ATATCCGAGCTGCCCTCAGGGGGCGTCATACCATCCGGAGGCATCATATCAGAGCTGCCCTCAGGGGGCGTCATACCATCCGGTGGCATCATATCTGAGCTGCCATCCGGAGGAGTCATGTCATTGTTTCCATCAGGCCTTTGACCATCAGAGCCGTTGTTTTCCCTATTCGGTCGCTGTTCATACGTATTTTCATTTTTTCTGTCGGGTCTCTGACCACCCATGTTGTTAGTGTCGCCGTTATTGTTACCATTGTTACCGGAAAAGCCACCGTCATGGAAGCCGCCGCCACCCGGGAAGCCGCCCATTCCCATGCCGCTTCCATATATGGTGCTGTCCATTGTTACTGTGGTTTCATAATTGCCCGCCTTGATGGTGTAGGTATTTCCGACTACGATATCGGGTGAGCTTATGACAACGCTGCTGTAGGTCTTGTCGGACTGCCATGAAAGCAGCGTACTTCCGGACTCATCGAGAAGACTGATTGTTGTTCCTGCGGACTGTGTGGTGAAAGAGACAAGAATACTTCCTTGGGTAGAATCCGAACCGAAATTCTCAGCCATTCCCGATGCTCCTGCCGCAATCAAGGTTCCGCCTGTGATAGTTGCCTCGCCGTCATAGTCGAGGGCACCATCGGCACTTGATTCAGGACCGGATACATAGATTACACCACCTGTAACGTATAGGTTTCCGTTGGAATCGATACCATCGCCATCGGCATTGATGGTTATTGTTCCACCATTGATGTAGATGTTTGCATCGGAATCAGCAGAGAAAGCATCATGTCCAAAACCGCCAAAGCCGCTTGAATCGGTGCCGCCGGCTGCATTTATACCATCATCCGAGGCGTTAATGTTTATTGTGCCATCGTTAACTGTTATGGTAAGTCCTTCCAGTCCCTCGTAGCAATCGGTGATGTCAATGACACCACTGTTGATTATCAGATCATTGTCGGCATGCAGACCGTCATCGCCTGTCGCAATCGTGAAGCTGCCCCCGTTGATGGACATATCAGAGTTGCTGTGCAGGCCATCATCGGTGGTGCTGATTGTGAAGGTACCGTCATTTACAATGAGGTTACCGGCTGCCTTGAGTCCCTTTGCACTGTCATCGCTTCCAGTGCCTTCAATTGTTATGTCATAGCTTCCGTTGTCTATCATAAGATAATATCCTGCGCTTATGCCATCTCCCTGTGCCGTTATATTTAAGTCTCCACCGGCAATATAGACGAAGCCAAGAGCTTCATCCTCGCTGTTTTCGGCATGGATACCATCCTTGCCCGATACTATTGTGAAGCCTCCATCGGCTATCCTTATGCTGTCATTTGCGGAAAGACTGTGGCCTGCTGCGGTGATATTGTATGTCCCGCCTGTGATTACAAGATCATCCTTTGAGACAATTCCATGACCGGTGCCGGCGTTTATGGTAAGAACACCGCTTCCGTTGAGTGTAAGGTCGTCCTTGGAAAAAATGACGGCGTCAATATTGTTGTCATCTATTGCGATATATTCACCGCCGTTAGAAAGTGTATTTTCGGAACCGGCAGCAAGAGTTATGAATACCTTATCTGCATTGCATACATAGATTGCCGCGGATGTGCTGCTGTTTATGCTGGCATTGTCAAGCACGAGCTGGATTTTGGCATTTTTGTCCGCATCTATAATTATCATTCCGTCATCTAATGTGCCGGATATAATGTAGATTCCCTCCTCCGATATCGTGGCTGTTGAGCCGGATATTGCGACTGAGCTGGAGGAGCTGCTTATACTGTCACCGTTTAAGGTAAGTTTTACACTTGTGCTCTCGTCATAGCCGATTTCCTTGTCACGATTCGTGAACATATCCGATGTATCAATGGATGTGGCATTGGATACGGTGGTTGCGGAAGATGAGCTGTTGGAGGCTGAGCCTGAGCTTTCATTTGTCGAGTTATCCGATGAGTCTCCATCGGTATTTTTTTCTGCTGCTGCGGAAGCGTCTGTTGAGCTTGTCGTGACCCCGCGTGAACTGTCATTTGCGGTTGAACCGGAATTGTGTACACTGCATCCTGTAATCAGCATTGCAGATATGAGGGCGGCAGATATTGTTTTAATATATTTATATTTAATCATATTGTGTCTCCTTTCTGAGCGTGTTTATTAGATAATTGCAAAACTCTGTTTGTATCAGCCGTACGTTGTGCAACTTTACTAGTACCTTTCCGGACACATTAGTTCGACATAGTCGGACTATTACACTCCTTGAAATCAGTAGCGGTACATAAGCGGCTAAAATACAGCCGCTAAAGACATTAGTTTGCTACGCAAACTATTACTGGTTTCAAAAAGTCCGGCGGTGTACTAGTAAAATTGCACAATGGTTTACCGTAAAATTTGAGTTTCGCAATTGCCTATGTGTTTATAACATTATAGCCTGATTATCCTGCTTAGAAACCGTAATTTCAAGGTTTCCATTGCGGCAGCGCAGCTTGTTGAGCATTTCCTTGACAGAAGCGCTGCTAAGAAGGGTAATGTTATATGTCAGTCTGAACATGCTCCCCATGTTGGTTGTTTTTACCTGTGTAAGCTCGAACTCGGAGGTATATTCCTTGAAAATTTCTTCAAATACCTCATCATAGTCTAAGTCCTCAGGAATTGTAATGTGTAGTGTCTTGTAGAGCGCACCCCTGTCCTTGCTTTTTCTTTCAAGCTCTGTATATATAATATAGATAACCGCCATAATCACACTGAAGAGAATAGCGTAAGCAAGGTAGCCCATTCCTGTTATAAGTCCAGCTGCCATTGCAAGGAAGATAGCACCGATTTCCTTGGCTGAACCGGGAGCGGAACGGAAGCGTACCAGCGAGAAGGCTCCGGCTACGGCAACACCTGCACCGACATTTCCGTTTACCATCATGATTACCATACATACGGTGGCAGGCAGGAGTGCCAGCGTGACAACGAAGCTCTTAGAACTTCTTGTGCGATAAATATACATTCCTGCGAAAATCAAGCCGATTAAAAGTGCTGTTCCGATACATAGGAAAAAATCTGTGACGGATATAACATTCGTCAAATCTGAATCAAAAATTCCTCTAAAAATATTATTTGTCATTGTGTTTAATCTCCATTCTTTAATATGTAATAATTATTCCGGAAGCTGAGTTTATCTGTATATTCATAGTCTGATTGACTAAAGCTGCGGTGGCGTAGGATATTTGCATCGGTTATAAGCATTTAGTTAACAGCATTTGCGGTGCAGTATGCAGGGAATAGCGGACTGTTTAAAATGGTGTCATGGTTGAAGCCGTACATGCATTTGTTGTTTAGAACCATGTCCTTGTATGCAGCTCCGTACTTGGAAAAGGATGTCTTGTATATTCTCTGTCCGGTGAGAAAATCGGTCATCCACATAGGAATGCCGCCTGGAGTTTTGATTTCCATGAGCACCTGATTTTTTTCGATTATAGGTGTTCCGTATATTTCACCGGATAATGATATGTCTTCATCGCGGTAGAGAATGTTCTCATCAAAGGTTACGCGGAAATCGCTGCCGTCCGTTGAGTAGAATGCCTCGCGCTCGTAGCTTAGGAACACTGCAGGTCTTAATGTTCTGTAGTAGCTGCAAAAATAATTTATCTCATCAGCAATCTGTGAGCTGGATGGAAGTGGGCGGTGCGTGGTGAGCGCTTCCATCGTCTCATCCAGTGGGAGGACAAGTCTCCTCTTGTAAACTACGGATTTATACTTTTTCTTTAATTCCACGAAAACATTGTCATTTCCGGATACGTGGCTGTAGCTTCGTATTCTCAGCTTTTCCTTGTATGGCGGACCTTCGATTGAATGTCTTACAAGTCTGTAATTGTCGGTATCAAAATAGATATTTCTTATAGTCGTATGTCCGTATTTGTCAAGCGCCATATGTCCATCCATGATTTTTAACAGAAGCTTTTGCTGCTCCCTGGTCATAAGGTACTTTAGCTCATATCGTTTGAATACTGTCTGAACTGCCATATTAACCACCTCTTTATGTGTTTTGTTCTTTGTATGAGATGAGTTTAAGCCGCGAACCCTAAATCAACTTAAAAATAATTTAAAGCTTTTGTAAAGTGGGTGTAATTTCACAGAATGTTCAAATTTCAAATCCGGCTTGCAATCCGGGAATTTTATATCTATTATAAATTGTATAATCCGGGTAACAGTGCGGGCACTTTGCTGTTAACACATGTTCTGCCCCAAACATCTTTATAATGAAAAACCGTGAAAAAATAATGTGATTGGAGGATGTTTTATATGAGACTTCTTCTTGCGGAGGACGAGAAATCGCTTTCCAGAGCGGTGAAAGCTATACTTGAAAAAAATAATTTTTCCGTGGATGCCGTATATGACGGTGCGGAGGCGCTGGAATATCTTGAGAGCGGCAACTATGACGGAGTGATAATGGACGTGATGATGCCCAAGATGGATGGAATTACGGCACTTAAGAAGCTGCGCACGGCAGGAAATATGGTTCCGGTGCTGATACTGACAGCGAAGTCTGAGATAGATGATAAGGTGGAGGGACTTGACAGCGGCGCCAATGATTATCTTACCAAGCCGTTTGACACGAAGGAGCTGCTTGCGCGAATCAGGGCGATGACAAGAAGCGCGAATGCCAATATACATGCGGATTCCTCAATGCATGTCGGGAATATAACGCTTGATACTGCAAGCTATGAGCTGTCATCACCTTCCGGTTCATATAAGCTTGCGAACAAGGAGTATCAGATGATGGAGATGATGATGGCAAATCCCAAGCAGCTCATATCCACGGAGCGCTTCATGGAGAAAATCTGGGGCTATGACAGTGAGGCGGAGATAAACGTGGTATGGGTGTATATTTCTTATCTCAGAAAGAAGTTAGAAGCCCTGAATGCCGATATACAGATAAAGGCAACCCGGAATGCGGGGTATTCGCTGGAGGAGAAAGCAGGCAGGCATTAGGATTGATATGTCTGGATAACTGAGAAACGCGAATTCTGCAACTATCTTTAATGAGAATGAGGATACCATGATAAAAAAACTTCGTAAAAAGCTGGTGGCGGTTGCCATGCTGTCACTGTTTATTGTACTTTTTATTATAATAGGTACGGTTAATGTGCTAAATTACACCAGGATGGTGGATGATGCTGACAGAACCTTGAATATTTTAAAGGAAAATAACGGAAGCTTTCCAAGACCGGATATGTCGCATGGGCATGGGGGTGAGATGTTTAAGGGAATGTCGCCGGAGGCACCGTATGAGAGCAGATATTTTTCGGTTATGATGGATAGCAATGGAAATGTGAGCACCATAGATACGGGAAAGATTGCCGGGACGGATACGGATGAAGCGGCAGAATATGCGGTGAAAGCCTTAGCCAGCGGCAAAACGGAAGGCTTTATGGGACAGTATAGATTCACTTTAAAGGAAGCCGATAGCGGAAGCCTTATCATATTTCTGTATTGTGGCAGGGGACTCTCAAATTTCCATTCGGTATTATTTATAAGCACCGCCATATCGATTGCCGGTATGCTTGCAGTGTTTCTGCTTCTTGTATTTTTCTCTGGAAGAATTGTGAAGCCTGTGAGTGAGAGCTATGATAAACAGAAGCGGTTTATAACAGATGCAGGGCATGAGCTTAAGACACCGCTGACCATAATTGACGCTGATGCGGAGCTGGTAGAGCTGGAATGTGGTGAAAGCGAGTGGCTTGACGATATCAGGAAGCAGACAAAGAGGCTCACAGCATTGACAAATGACCTCATATACCTTGCAAAGCTGGAGGAAGGACAGAGAAATACCGTAAAAATAGAGTTTCCATTGTCCGATGTGGTGGAGGAGACGGCAGAAGCTTTCAGGGCTCGTGCCATCAATGAGAATAAGAAGCTTGAGCTTGACATACAACCCGGAATATCCTATATCGGGGATGAGAAGGCGGTAAGGCAGCTTGTCTCAATACTTGTGGATAATGCAGTTAAATACGCTGATAGCGAAGGAAATATCAGGGTGAAACTATCAAGCATTGCAGGGAAGCAGAACACAGCTTCAAAGTCAAAATGTCAAAATTCGATTTCAAATAAAAAATCCTCTGTTGAACCGAGGCAGGCAGCGCTAATAAAGCAGCCCGCTGTATCAAGGACGATAAAGCTTGAGGTATACAACACCTGCGTACACATCGATGCGGAGAGTGTGAAGCATCTTTTTGACCGCTTCTACAGGGCAGAACAGTCGCACAACTCCCAGACCGGAGGTTACGGCATAGGACTTTCTGTGGCTAAGGCGGTTGTTGAGGCGCACGGGGGGAGGATAAGTGCACGCACGGACGATGGTAAATCGCTTGGAATAACCGTGGTAATGTAAATCTGGGACAGGGGTCTGACACCGGCGTCCCA
>DNFT01000067.1:0-45165 GCA_003486385.1 Eubacterium sp.
TGTTCTTAGAACTCTGTTCACATACTAGCCTGAACCGGCACGGATGCCGGTTCAGAAGCAATGCATACAAGGATGTATGCCTGCTTCGGTGGCGGACGTTTAGAAAGCCTATTTCAGAGTTCTTAGAACATCTTGCTTCGGACAATGGAGCTGATATGCATAAACATAATACGTTATACACTCACAGAGTAATTTACAGGTTTTGACACCCGAATCTTCACTGCAGAAGAATCTAACGATAACGTATGCATGGAGGCGCACAATGACATTACAGCAGTTGAAATATATAGTTATGGTTGCGGAGTGTAAAAACATAACAGATGCTGCGGAAAAGCTTTTTATCTCACAGCCCAGCCTCACAGCGGCGATTCAGAGCGTAGAGAAGGAAATGGGAATAACCGCATTTACAAGAACGAATAAGGGAGTGGAGCTTACAAGGGATGGAGAGGCACTTCTGTCCTACGCGAGGCAGATACTAGAGCAGATGGATGTAATGACCGAGCATTTCAAGGGTGAGAGACATCTTAAGCCTCACTTTTCGGTATCATGCCAGCACTATTCCTTTGCTGTGAATGCATTTGTCGATGTGATAAGGGAGTATGCTGCGGATGCGTACAGCTTCACACTCAGGGAGACGCAGACCTATGAGATAATAGATGATGTATCTGTTGGAAGAAGTGAGATTGGAATACTTTACCTGAGCGAACAGAACGAGGCAGTGCTTGGCAAGCTGATTGCAAAGAGCGATTTACGATTTCAGGAATTGTTCGAAGCCAAGCCACATGTGTTCATATCGAACAGACACCCACTTGCAGCAAGGAAAAAGCTTACTGTACAGGATTTGCTGCCGTATCCTTATCTGGTATTTGAGCAGGGACAGCACAATTCATTCTATTTTTCGGAGGAATTTTTGAGTATGCTTGAGCTTTCGAAGAATATAATGGTGCGCGACAGGGCGACGCTTTTTAACCTGCTCATCGGTCTTAATGGCTTTACGGTATGTTCGGGCGTGCTCGATGCGGAGTTAAACGGCGAGAATATCATCGCGAAGCCGCTTGTCTCAGACTGCACCATGCGGATAGGAGTTGTGACGCGCAAGGATGCGGCACTCAGCAGGTATGGAGTGTCGTATATGGAGGCGCTAAAGAAGCATATATGAAGCCCTGCATAAAAATATCTGAGCAGAGAATGCCATAGTTTTAAACTATGATGAGAAGACATTATAATATATTTTACGAATGAAAATATGACTGGTATATTGAGATTTAATTTCAATATATCAGGAGGAAGATTATGAGCAGAAATATACCATTCAGATACGATTTTGTCGGGAGCTTTTTGCGCCCGGAGAAGTTAAAGGAGGCGCGTGCGGCATTTCAGAGAGGGGAGCTTGATGGAAAGCAGCTTAAAAGCGTTGAGGATGAATGTATTACAGAGCTTGTGGCTGAGCAGAAAAAAGCAGGATACCATGTGATAACGGACGGAGAGCTCAGACGCGCTACATGGCACCTTGATTTTATGTGGGCTTTTGACGGTGTCGGACATTCTAAGACAAATACGGGACTTCCGTTCCACGGTGAGCAGGCAATGATTGATGACACCTATCTGACAGGCAAGGTCGGCGTGAGCAGTGTCCATCCGTTCGTGGAGCATTTTAAGTTTGTGAAGCAGTTTGAGGATGAGAACACGGTGGCAAAGCAGACGATACCTGCGCCGGCACAGTTCCTTGAGCAGATGATTCTCCCTTTTGCGGCGGAGAACACGGCGAAGTATTATTCCGATAATGAGGAGCTTGTCAAGGACATTGCGGCAGGCTACAAGAAGGTGATTGCCGACCTCTATGCGGCAGGCTGCAGAAATCTTCAGCTTGATGACTGCTCATGGGGAATGTTGGTTGACCCGATGGCTAAGATGTTCTTTGACACGGACGATGAGGGACTTTTGAAGGTGCAGGAGCTGTTTGTTAGGATAAATAACCTTGCGATAGAGGGTGTGCCGGAGGACATGATGGTTGCAACGCATGTATGCCGTGGAAATTTCCACTCAACCTATGCGAGCAGCGGTGCATATAACGATGTAGCGAAGGTGCTTTTTGAGCAGGAGAATGTCGACGCATATTATCTTGAATTTGACGATGAGAGAAGCGGAGGCTTTGAGCCGCTTGCGCATGTGAACGGTGACAAGAAGGTTGTGCTTGGTCTTATAACCACCAAGAAGCCTGAGCTTGAGGATAAGCAGGCAGTCATTGCGAGAATACATGAGGCGGCAAAATACATACCGCTTGACAGATTGTGCTTAAGCCCTCAGTGCGGCTTTGCCTCATGCGAGATTGGCAACAAGCTCACCAAAGAACAGCAGTGGGCGAAGCTGGCGCTTGTGAAGGAGATTGCAGAAGAGGTGTGGAAATAAAAATAAGATTTTGTTGATAAAATGTGTTATATGATATACTATATTAGGTAAAGCTTAGTAAAGGCCAATGGATTTGTTTAAAAGAGTATAAGCAGTACCGCAGGCAATGCCTGTGATATTCAGGGGTGTAAGGATGGAACATCATATTTCAGATATTAATATCAAGTCATTCAGAGGTATTAAAAATCTAGAATTGAAAAATGTTAATCAGATTAATATTCTTACAGGCGATAACAATAATGGAAAAACCAGTATACTTGAGGTTATCCAAAGCTATCAGAATCCTGCTGATATTCGTGAGTGGCGTTCGTTGCTCAGAAGAAATGGACAGGGAAGAATGTCATCTGATATAACATATTATGAGGGATTCTACGATTTATTTAATATCAATGATGATGAAAAGAAAATAGAATATAGTATATCGTTGAACAGCGGTGAGAACCACAAGGTTTCAATGTCTGCTAAGGAATCTGTTGAGGAGATACTGGAGAAGGACTATGAATCGTTGAGAGGGTTTGCAATCACCGGAGGTGATGGACAGCAGGATGACAATGTGCGTACTGTCCCTAAAATGAAAATCAACATATCGTTTGATGAAAAAGCTGTATGCGAACAAGAAATTTATGATGGTCAGGTGGTGCTGGCTCTCAAGAATGACGAAGCATGTGCAGAATATGCGTACGATGGCAGGATTATATATATTTCACCTGTCCGCCATGCTGAGGGAAGCGTGTATTTGCGAAGAGTGCTTGACTATCCGGAATTGTACGAACAGATGCTTCAAGTGCTTCGTGAGTATGATGAGGATATAATCAGCATTAATTATGATGTTGATGAGAACCGGTATGGCAGAGGCAGCTATAAAATATTATCAAAAGCCAACAGAAAAGCATTGCCGTTAAATGTATATGGAGATGGCATGAAGAAAGCGGTGCTTTTGATGAGTGCAGTTATAGCGGCAAAGGATGGAATTCTCCTTTTGGATGAGTTTGAAACGGCAATTCACACATCAGCTATGACCAGGACATTCAAGTGGATACTGGAAACCTGCGTTAAGCTCAATGTTCAGGTGTTTTTGACATCACATAGCAGTGAGGCGATAGATAAGCTTTTGAAGTGTTCACCGGACAGCTTGAATAGGATATCGGTATATACTTTGTATAAAGATGATGAGGGTATGTCTGTAAGGCAGCTCAGTGGGAGAAAGGCTATTGAAGCACAGGACGAGATGGGATTGGAGTTAAGATAGGTGAAAAGCATTATTCTATGTGAGGGGTCATCGGATTTTATTTTATTGCAGTACTACATGCGCACAGTAAATCAGTGGGAGCATGATAAAAATAATAAGATAAGATTTACTAATGCAATAGCAAGGAACTGCGTTCTTACAAAGGCTGATAATATGCTCTGTATTGCAGGTTGTGGCGGGTGCAGCAGGATTATTCCTGCATTAAGCAGTATTCTTGACCGTAACAGTATTTCTGCGGAAAATGAAGCTTTTGACAATATCATCATAATTACAGATAGAGATGAGCTTGATACAGAGGATAACTTTATCCGGCAGATAGAGAGAGTTATGGGGAATTATAATGTGCAGGCAGTGAACGGAATGGAGAATGATGTCTGGGCTGAATGTACATACATTAATGGTCAGGGAAAGAAAAAAGAAGTCAAACTATTGCTTTTGGTAATCCCGTTTGAGCAGACAGGTGCCATGGAGACATTTTTATTAAATGCAGTTTCCGAAAATGATGAGTATGATGCCGGGTTAATGAAAAGTGCAATAATTTTGTTGATATGGTTGATGAGGAAAACGGTATCTGACAAAGAGAAGATATGTTACAAAGGCTAAATTTGATGTATATTTTTCGATAAGGACATCAGCAGAACAGTTTGTTGAAAGACAGAATATTCTAAAGAGTGTTCCGTGGGAGAAATATATGCAGATTCAAAAAAGCTTTGATAAACTAAGTGATTTATGAGAAAAATATATGCCTTTGGGTATGCTCTGTATATTAAGTCCTTGGTAGCATTATCAGATTTCCCTGTTTTTCTGAAAATTTTTCCTGTATTCCCGCGGTGAGAGCTTCACCGTATTCTTAAATATATGTGAAAAGCTGTGCGTGTCGCTGTAGCCAAGCTGTTCACTGATGGTAGATATAGGCGTGTCGGTGTATTCTAATATATGCTTGGCACGCTTTATTATTTCTGTCTTGAGGTGTTTTTTTAAGGATTCACCTGTCTCAAGCGTGAAGCAGTGGGTGAGGTATTTTTCGTTGTATTTAAAATGAGCGGCTATGGCAGACACTCTCAGCTCCTCGCAAGGGGCAAACTGTATGTATGAGAGGATTCGCCGGCACAGATCCGAGGTATTTCCGGCGGAGATATTTTTATCTCCCTTTTTGATTTCCAGCAGGATGATTGCCATGATGTGATTGGAAAGCTCCTTGGTGAGCCCAGTGTCATTAAGCAGTGTATAATATTTCTCTATGATATCAATGTTTCTGTAGCTTCCGAAGGACGGAAAATCTCCAAGCCTTGTATCCTCACACGTATAATTACCTATATCGTCACACACGGCATCCGCGAACCAGTGAAAATAGTAAAAGGTGCACTTACAATTTTTCCAGCCGTGCTGGTTTTTACATGGTGGAGTTATGACATATTCACCGGTCTTTACGGTGTAATCGTTGTTGTCATCGGAGATGTACAGGGTGCCGTCCGTCACATAGAACAGCTCATAGCTGGTCATATATCTGCTCATGTGAACCCAGTTATCATCCGGAGCCGTGAAGGTTCCATGCATCATAAATTCAATTCCGGTGTTCAAATCGAAGTTCATCCATTTATCTCCGTTTCCCATAGCGCCTCAATGTCTTTGATATTTGCCATGTGACATATATTACTGAAAAAACTGTTATTGTTATAATACATAGTATAGGCTGATTTTTGGAGAAGGTCAATGACGGACATATTTTTACTATGCAGGTAAATACCGGAATTTAAGACGATATACTTCCGTACGATGATGCCTGGGTTAAAATATGCTGATTTAATGTACGAGTGTATAGAGCAAGTTTTGCCCAAAACATTGTATTATAGCAGTAGGAAAGTCGGGAAATTGATGATATAATGAGCGCAAGAGAGCCAGCATGCTTGCATGATTGGCGAACGGCGAATTGTATCATGGTAGTTGCGAAGCAACGGTAAGCACCGAAGGTGCGAATCATGATATAATAGGCATAAGTGGGATTATATGACTACATAATTGACGGAACGGAGGGTATCATAGATGATAAAATATCCCGATTATGAGAATTGTATAGCAGGAATACCTAATTCTATTTTAAAGAATATGGGAATTGAGCCGGGAAGAAGGACATCTGAGCTGCTTGACAGATATCTGGCTGAAAAAGCTTATGAAAACATAGTTGTCATCCTTCTTGACGGGATGGGTAAGAATATAATTGATGCCAATCTGTCCGGGCGTGGATTTTTTAATTCGCACATGTCGGGGACGCTAAGCTCAACCTTTCCGCCGACAACGGTTGCCGCCACAACTTCGATATTGAGCGGCATGGAGCCGTGTGAACATGGCTGGCTTGGCTGGGACTGCTATTATCCGCAGATAGACAAGAATGTAACAGTATTCTTGAATAAGGAGACAGGAACGGATGAGCCGGCGGAAGCCTACAATGTGCCGTGGCGCTATTGCGGCTATGAGGGTGCGGCCGACAGGCTGGTAAAGAGTGGCCGACAGGCCTATATGGCAACACCGTTTGTGGAGCCGTTCCCGGATTCATTTGAGAAGATAGTTGACAGGATAGAGGAGCTTTGCGGGAAGCCGGGCAGAAAATATATTTACAGCTATTGGAATGAGCCGGACCACACTATGCATGAGAAGGGCTGCTTTGGTGAGGACGCCAAGTCCCTGTTAAAAAAGCTTGAAAAGCAGGTCAGGCAGTTATGTATGAGGCTTAATAATAATCGCACCCTGATTATTGTCACCGCCGACCATGGTCATATAGACACCAAGGGCGTGGCGCTCACGGATTACCCTAAGATATGTGAGTGCCTCCTAAGACTTCCGTCCATCGAGCCGCGTGCACTCAATTTCTTCATAAAGCCCGGAATGGAGGAACAGTTCGTGAATGAATTTAACAGAAAATTCTCCGATAATTTCATGCTTTTGACCAAGGAAGAGGTGCTTAAAAAGAAGCTTTTTGGCGAAGGCAGTGAGCATGCGGCATTCCGTGACATGCTTGGGGACTATCTTGCGGTTGCGACAGGAGCTTTGTGCATATATAATACCAGAGAGGAAGCCGATTTTTTCATCGGTGCACATGCAGGGCTTACTGAGGAGGAGATGACGATACCGCTTATATTGGTGGAATGTTAGAGGCAGGCGCGGGAAGCCGGAGATAATGCATTATTTTGTTAAGGCTGGCAGCAGCCGGGAAGAGATATTGTTATAAGTTTATTCACATTGAATAGCTTTTGAACGCAGAATAAGCAATCCCCCGCTTCAAGTGTGTAGAGCACTAAGCGGTTGGTAAGGGGAATGCTTATGTCAGTGGGAGTTAAAAGCTCCCACTGACAGTTCGCGAAGCGACTGCGTTCATGAGCAAGTAGCGAAAGCGGATTGCGAATGTCCGCTTTACTGTGGATAATTAAGTATAAGGTATGATGAATTGTGGAATGTAAAAGAAATGGTGAAAGAGGAAAACAGAGATAATGAACGAATTAGAGCAGTACATTTCAATAATTGCAGGGACGGATTTTAACAAGATTATTATAAGCAATCCGGCGAACAAATCGGAGGAATACCAGAAGCTTGTCATTGAGCAGAAGAAGGATTTCTGCCAGATTTCCAAGTATACGAAAAAGCAGGTTTTCCATGAGAATGTGAAAAAGGAAAAGCTTGCGGACAGATGTGCCAAGCTGGTGAGCGGCCACTACAGACAGATCAATGCGATGACGGCTGACACGGAGCATATAATTCTCATTTCCAAGGACGGAAGGTGCAATTATAAGGTAAAAAGACTGGCAGCCGGGGCGATAAAGGCGGCGGGTGCCGGCATGTTAAATAATACCGGCATTGCGGCTGCGGATAACGGACACAACCGCAAAAAGAATTATATTTTGAGTGAGGGAATGAATATTGAGCCGCTTGTCGACATGGGCGTATTCACCAAGGATGGCAGGGTTGTCAACTCCATGTATGACAAGTACAAGCAGATTAATCGTTTTGTCGAGATTCTGAATGATGAGATTTCCAATCTCAAGGTCAGGAAGCTCAATGTAATTGATTTTGGCTGCGGTAAGTCATATCTTACATTTGTTGTGTATTACTATCTCACAGAGGTGATGGGACTTGAGGTGAACATGATTGGACTTGCCCTCAAGGCTGATGTCATAGACAAGTGCAACAAGGCGGCGCAGAAGTATCACTATGATAAGCTCAGGTTCGAGCTGGGGGATATCAATGGATACAAGGCACCATTCGATGTCGATATGGTCATAACGCTCCACGCGTGCGACACCGCCACGGACTATGCGCTGTACAATGCGGTACAGTGGAAGGCAAAGATGATATTCTCAGTGCCATGCTGCCAGCATGAGCTTAACAAGCAGATGAAGCCGGCAACACTTCCAATCATGTCGCGTTACGGAATAATCAAGGAGCGCTTTGCGGCACTGGCAACCGACGCAGTCCGCGCGAATCTTCTTGAATACAGCGGCTATAGGACACAGCTTCTGGAGTTCATCGATTTCGACCACACGCCGAAGAACATTCTCATAAGGGCAGTATACCGCCCGGTTGCACCGAAATCGGTGAAAGAGAATGCATTAAATGAAGTGCATGCTCTTATGAAGGAGTTTTCATTTGAGCCTACATTATACAAGCTTTTGCTGGGACAGGTGTCAGGTCCGTGTCCCAACACTGTGGGACACGGACCTGACACCACTGTCCCACAGACAAAATAATCAAGGAGGAAACCAACATGAATGAGGTAATGAAAAACATACTTACAAGAAGAAGTACCCGTAAGTTTACGGATGAGCAGATTCCAAAGGAGGTTTTAAAGGACATTGTCGATGCGGCACTTCACGCACCCAGCGGAATGGGAAAGCAGACATGGACATTTACAGTTATAACCAACAGGGATGTTATTGCGCGTCTTGCGGAGACGATGAGAGCTGCACTTGGAAGAGAGCATTATGATATGTATAAGCCTACAGCGCTCATCATACCATCAAACCTCAGGGAGAGCCACCTTGGAAGGGATGACAATTCCTGTGCACTTGAGAACATATTCCTTGCGGCACATTCCTATGGAGTTGGTTCAGTATGGATTAACCAGTTAGGGGCGGTGTGCGATGACGAGAAGGTGAGAGCAATGCTTGATGAGTTCAGTATTCCTTCAGACCATGTTGTATATGGAATCGCCGCGCTTGGTTATGCGGCACCTGATGCGCCTTACAAGGACAGAACCTATGCGGGCGAAGTGAGATATATAGAGTAGCATACTTTTGGCAGCTGGTTGGGTCGGAACATTTTCGTATCCGGTGAGAGGGCAGAATTGCAGAGGCTATGTCATGTATTCAGCAGTGCACATTGATACGAGCTGTGTTTTTACAAGCTTCCTCAACTATACGCACCAGCAGAGCCTGAGACAGTATCCGGTCAAGACAGCCTACGAGAGCAGGACAACATCGTGGTTTGAGCACAGGACATTCAGGACAATACAGAATTACTGGTTCATGTATAACACGATGGAAAATCAAGAATAGTGCGGAAACATAGTGACAAATGTAATATCAGCTTAGGCTTGGCAGGTGATAGTTAATGAAAGGGAAGTAAGGTGAATTATATGAAAACGCGCGAGGAGGCATTAGCATACGGTCTGTCATTTCCGTACACCTATAAGGAGGCTCCGTTTCATGATCAGAACTGGGAGCTTGTGAGAGTGCACGGAAGTAAAAAGGCGTTCCTGTGGGTGTATGAAAGAAACGGATATATCAATATGAATGTCAAGGTGAACCCGGAGTGGAGGGACTTCTGGAGAAAGGCATACCCGGCGGTACAGCCGGGATATCATCAGAATAAGGAGCATTGGAATACGATTATTCTGGACGGAACCATTCCGGATGACACGATAAAGGATATGATTGCGGAGAGCTATGCACTGGTATGTGATAAACCGGCCAAGAGAATATATGAGGCGGTGAAGCGTATTCCGAAAGGGATGGTTGCGACCTACGGACAGGTGGCTTATATGGCAGGTGACAGGAAGATGGCGCGTGCCGTGGGAAACGCGCTTCATAAAAATCCCGACCCGGAGAATATCCCATGCTTTCGTGTAGTCAATGCAAAGGGAGAGCTGTCGGGGGAGTTCGCATTCGGCGGCGAAGGAGAGCAGGCGCGGCGCCTGCAGGCGGATGGCATTGAGGTGAAGGACGGCAGGGTTGACCTCAAGAAATATGGATATACCGGGGAGTAGCGGGATTATACATAAATGTGTATTATAAGAAAGATTTATAAATTATATATTGGTAATACTGTTGCAAATAAAAATATAAGAGAGGTTATTGACATTCCAAATGCTTGGCAATACAATAGTTGCAAATGCAACTATTGGAGGTACAAGTAATGTTAAAGAGAATATTTTCTTATATGAAACAATATAAGAAATACGCATATCTTGCCCTGATATGTATTGGCATAGAGGTTGTTCTTGAGCTTATGGTGCCGATGCTCATGGCGGATCTGATTGATTATGGCGTGGCTGACGCTGATATTCCCTACATTTATACCAAGGGAATACAGATGGGAGGCTGCGCCATTCTTGCGCTCATTTTAGGTATTGGAAGCTCTAAATTTTCCGCGCTTGCAGGACAGGGGCTTGGCGCGAACATACGAATGGCTGAGTATGAGAAGCTCCAGTCCTATTCATTTTCCAATATCGACCATTTCAGGGTGTCATCGCTTGTAACAAGGCTCACAAGCGATGTGACGAACATACAGAACTCAGTGTCAACCGGAATGAGACCGTTCGGCAGAAGCCCGGTAATGCTGATTGTGGCGACATCGGTGGCTTTTTCCATCAATTCGACCCTTGCACTGGTGTTCCTTGTGGCACTGCCGATACTGGCGGCTATGCTTATTGCGATAATAGTACACATAAGACCGCTCTACACTAAGATGCAGACGGCAATCGACCTTTTAAACCGCACCGTAGGTGAGAATCTCACGGCAATCCGTGTTGTGAAGGCGTATGTGCGCGGTGACTATGAACTTGAAAAATTTGAGGAGGTCAATGACAACCTGAAAAATCAGTCCGAGAAGGCTTTTAAGAGTGCGGTGCTCAACATGCCGGCAATGCAGCTTGTCATGTACTCAACGATACTTGGAATACTCATGCTCGGCGGACATCTTGTGAAGCAGGGGGAGCTTGGAATAGGACAGCTCACAAGCTTTTTGAGTTATGTTCTTATTATACTTAACTCACTTATGATGATGTCAAATGTCTTTCTTATGATGACGCGTTCCCTCGCCTCAGGTGCAAGAATAATGGAGGTGCTCGATGAGAAGATCGACATAACGGATGAGCTTGCGCGTGATATCAGTGTGGAGCGCGGTGAGATTGAATTTGACCATGTAAATTTCAAATACAAGGAGGAGGCAGAGGAGTATGTCCTCTCCGACATTTCCTTTCACATAGAGCCGGGTCAGACGGTCGGAATCATAGGACAGACAGGCTCGGCAAAGACAACACTTGTGCAGCTTATGCCGCGTCTTTACGATGTAAATGAGGGTGTAGTAAGGATTGACGGTGTCGATGTGAAGGAGTACCCGATGAGACACCTAAGGGACGCCATCGCTATGGTGCTGCAGAAGAATACGCTCTTTTCCGGTTCTCTTCTGTCGAATCTTAAGTGGGGCAATGAGAATGCTACGATGGAGGAGATTGAGGAGGCGTGCCATATTGCCTGTGTGGATGAGTTTATCGACAGGCTTTCGGACGGCTACGATACGGAGATGGGACAGGGAGGTGTCAATGTATCCGGCGGACAGAAGCAGAGAATATGTATTGCAAGAGCAATTCTAAAGAAGCCGAAGGTGCTTATTCTCGATGACTCCACAAGTGCCGTTGACACTGCGACGGAGGCAAAAATCCGTGAAGGACTTGCTAAGAAGCTCCCGGATATGACCAAGATTGTCATTGCACAGAGAATATCGTCGGTGCGTCATGCAGACCAGATTATCATTCTTGACAAGGGAAGGATAAATGGAATAGGAACGCATGAGAGTCTCCTTGCAGACAACAAGATATATCAGGAAATATATGAATCACAGAAGGAGGGGGCGGAGCTGTAATGGCAAAGTATGTTGGATATAAAAGACCCAAGGACACTAAAAAGACCATAAAGCACCTGCTCGTGTACCTTGGATATCATAAATGGTCATTTGTGCTGGTTGCACTGTTAGTATTTATCAGTGCGGGTGCAAATATCATGGGAACCTATCTTTTGAAGCCTGTGATAAATAAGTTTATTGTTCCAGGAGATACCACAGGGCTTATAAGGGCGGTCATCTCCATGGGTGTCATGTACCTTTGCGGTGCGCTGTCAACCTTTTCCTATAACAGGCTTATGGTGGTCACTTCGCAGAAGGTCATAAAGGAGATAAGAAATGACCTTTTTGCGCACACGCAGAGGCTTCCGCTAAGCTACTTCGACGCACACTCCCATGGTGAGCTTATGAGCCGTTTTACCAATGATGTGGACACGGTTCAGGAGGCGATGAACAGCAGCTTTGCGATGATAATACAGAGCTTCATGCAGCTGTTCGGAACCATCGTTATGATGATGGTGCTGAGCGTGAGACTGTCACTCATTGTTATCGTGTTTCTTGTGCTGATGTTCATATTCATCAAGATGAACGGAAAACAGAGCAAAAAGTATTTTAACAGACAGCAGGCGGAGCTTGGCAGGATAAACGGCTTCGTGCAGGAGATGATGGCAGGACAGAAGGTTGAGAAGGTGTTCAACCATGAGGCTAAGGATTTTGAGCGCTTCTGTGAGATGAATGAGAGCCTCAGAAGAGAATCTACCAATGCCCTCACTTTTGCCGGAAGAATGGTTCCGACGATAGTTACACTTTCGTATTTTAACTATGCTGTATCGGCGTGTGTCGGCGGACTTATGGCGATAAAGGGCTTGCTGGACCTTGGAACACTCTCAGCATACCTTGTGTATGTGCGCCAGAGTGCCATGCCGTTAAATCAGTTCACACAGCAGGTCAATTTCCTTCTCTCAGCTCTTTCGGGTGCGGAGCGTATATTTGAGATGATGGATGAGAAGCCGGAGATTGATGAGGGTACGGTCACACTGTGCAACGCTGTGAGAACCCCGGATGGCGGGTTAAAGGAGTGTGAGGAGAGGACAGGACTTTTTGCCTGGAGGGTGCCGGAGCGTATGACAATGCCGGATGGTTCCTTACAGAAGCAGTTCAATGTAGTGGAAGATGGCGCTGTACATGACGTGGCTGAAGCGACAAGCCTTGTAGAGCTGAAGGGTGATGTACGTTTTAATGAGGTGGTGTTCGGTTATACTCCCGAAAAGAGAGTATTGAACGGAATATCGCTCTTTGCAAAGCCGGGACAGAAGATTGCATTTGTGGGTTCGACGGGAGCCGGAAAGACAACCATAGTCAATCTGGTGAACAGGTTCTATGAGATACAGTCGGGAACTATAACCTACGATGGAATAGATATAAAGGATATCAAAAAGGATGACCTTCGCCGTTCACTTGCGATGGTCATACAGGAGACACATCTTTTCACTGGTACAATAGCGGATAATATAAGATACGGAAATCCTCACGCAACCGATGAGGAGGTGGTTGAGGCAGCTAAGATAGCCAATGCAGACAGCTTTATAAAATGGCTGCCGGAGGGCTACAATACCATGCTCTACTCCGACGGCGGAAATCTTTCACAGGGGCAGAGACAGCTCCTTGCCATAGCGCGCGCCGCTGCTGCAAAGCCTCCGGTGCTCATCCTTGACGAGGCAACCAGCTCCGTCGATACCAGAACAGAGCGCCTTATCGAGAAGGGAATGGACGCAATCATGGAGGACAGGACGGTGTTTGTAATAGCGCACAGACTGTCGACTGTAAGAAATTCGGAGGCAATCATGGTGCTTGAGAAGGGTGAGATTATAGAGCGCGGAAACCATGATGAGCTGCTTGCGCAGGAAGGGAGATATTACAGACTTTATATGGGACAGTTTGAACTCGAGTGATGATACCGAAGTGAAGATAAATTATATAAACACATTTATAATTACTATTTATGCCGTCCGGCGGAGGAATGGAGATTGATATGGATAGAGATGGATTGGGGAGTGCTTTTTTGAGGGTGGAGCTGCTCAGGCGGCAGCTGCTCAGACCGCATTTTATTGAGCTGGGGCTTACGGTGGGGCAGGGACAGCCCCGGATACTTAAGACCTTGAGGAGTAAGGGAGCTATGAGCCAGAGGGAGCTTGCCGACCTGTGTGTGCTTGATGTCACAACTATGTCGCGGACGCTTGATAAGCTTGAGAAGCTGGGACTTGTGAAGCGGACGGATAATCCGGAGTGCAGGCGCTCATGGGTTATCTCGCTTACAGCTGAGGGTGAGAAGAAGGCTGACAAGGTCATAGAGCTTTTTAAGATGGCGGATGAGGTGTTCTCAGACGGCATGACGGCAGAGGAAGTTGAAAAGCTGTATGCTCTGATGGATGTCATTGAAAAAAATATAGAAAGGCATGGAGAGAAAAGATAGCTGGGCTTTTAAAAAAATTTCAAAACACACCGTTTAAATTTATAGAAAAAGGATTGGACTGCCTTATCCGGCAGCCCAATCTTTTTTCCATATTATATGCGCATTTGAAGGCTCCACAGTGCCCATCCGTGTGCTGTAATCTACAGCCTTTAGAAAATGAAAGCCGCATTTTTCCTGAACGCGTGCGGATTGTCTGTTGTACAGGAAATATTCGTAGGTGATAAAATCGAGCCCGCAGTCCTCAAAGAGATATCGTATCACCTCACTCACAGCCTCCGGCATCAAGCCCTGTCCCCAATAAGCCTTGGATAGCACACAGCCGATTTCACGTCCCCTGTACTCCGAAAGCTCAGGAAACTGTTTTTAGATGTCAATATATCTGTCTGCCGTTTGCAAATATATCATTTCAAAAAACAGCATAAAGTGGTATATTAAAAACGAGCATGTAAATTTCAGCAGACTAATGTATTTCGGGAGGTATGCAGATGAACAATTTTATCTATGAGACACCTACGAAGGTGTATTTTGGCAAGGATGAGGAGTTAAAGGTAGGAAAGCTTGTGGCTGAGTATAAGCCTGAGAAGGTTCTGATACATTACGGCGGAAAGTCCGCGAAGGAGAGCGGACTGCTTGACAGGGTGAAAAAGTGCCTTGATGAGGAGCATATCGCCTATGTGGAGCTTGGCGGTGTTGTGGCTAATCCACAGCTATCGCTTGTTAGAAAGGGCATAAAGCTGTGCCTTGACGAGGGCGTGGATTTTGTCCTTGCTGTCGGAGGCGGTTCTGTAATGGATTCAGCTAAGGACATTGCAAATGGGGCGGCTAACCCGGAGGTGGATGTATGGGACTTCTCATTAAAAAAGTGTGAGCCTGTAAAGACCCTCAACAAGGGCGCCATTCTCACCCTGGCGGCGGCAGGCTCAGAGATGTCCAGTTCATGCGTCATAACCAACAGTGAGACAGGACAGAAGATGGGGTACGGCTCAAGCCTTAACAGAATGAATTTTGCGATTGAAAATCCGGAGCTTACATACACGGTAAGTCCTTACCAGACGGCATGCGGAGCTGTGGACATTGCAATGCACACGATTGAGAGATATTTCTGCCCGGGCGATGACACATATCTCACAGACGCTATTGCTGAGGCGGTTATAAAGAGCACGATGAAGGCTGCGGCGGACTGCCTTGAGAATCCGAAAAATTATGAGGCGCGCGCCAATATGATGTGGGCTTCATCACTTGCACATAATGGACTTACTCAGTGCGGCAGACAGTTCCAGCTTGTAGTGCATCAGCTTGAGCATGAGGTTTCGGGAATGTACCCGGATGTGGCACACGGTGCAGGGCTTGCGGCATTATGGTGCAGCTGGGCGCGCTATGTGTACCGCTGCAATATCAACAGGTGGCTTCAGTTTGCGCAGAATATCTGGAACATGGATATTGATTTTGAGCATCCTGAAAAGACTATTGAGCAGGCAATAGACAAGCAGGAGCGGTACTATGCGTCTATAGGAATGCCAATCAACCTTAAGTCACTTGGGGTCAAAAAGGAGTCACTTGAGGAGCTTGCGTTGAAATGTTCGAGAAACAGGACAAGAACTCTCATCGGATATAAGCCGCTTGAATATGAGGATATCCTGAAAATATATCAGATGGCGTATGAATAAGGGCTTTAAGAACGACATTTGGAAGATATTTTACAGAGGTTTTTACAGATGGAAATAAATAACAGCGAATTGCAAGCAATTTTAGATAAAATAACGCAGCTTCGCCATGAACTTCATAGGATTCCTGAAGCTTCCATGAAGGAGTATAAGACCAGGCAGGCAATCATGGCTTTCATAGCGGACAATACAGCTCTTGAAATCTTGGACTGCGGTGCATGGTTCTATGCGGTAAAAAAAGCGAACGAACCGACTTGGAAAGAGGCAATCGCTTTCCGCGCGGACATGGCAGGCAGCGAAGCGGACTGCGTATATCATTGACGGAAGTATTATAATGTGAAGTTAAGATGTTGAGGTCAGATTAAGAATAAGTAGTATATAGGAGAGCTTATGAAAATAAAACAGGTTATTCGGGGCCATAGAAGTATTGTAATATTGTTTGGATTCGAGTTATTGGTGTTAATATGGGCTTTTTGTCTGTTGTTTGGTGAGCGTACAGTTATTGATATTAATCCGGAAAATGCGGACTATTTTAATTCGTGCACAATCAACGATGGTAAACTGCAGATAAATCAATCGGAAAATGAAGTGGGTATCGATATTGTATCGGCTGAGTATACCAATATTAAATTAAAGCCGGGAAGGTATAATATTGAAGCAGTATACAGTGCAGGGCTTGAAGGCTTTGATGCAGCGTCATGGAGCGGTGGAAATGAAATGCCGATATGTAATATAGGGGTCACATCGGGGACATTTATACAACAGCTTGTTGGCAGCGGTTTCAATATTTATACGGGTACATCATATAATAGTGAACCTTTTTGGATTAACTCGATTACATCATGTAAAGACTTAGCTTTGAAGGTATCTTATAAGGGATACGGAAATATAACTATAGAAAAGCTGATTATTTCGGAATCGGTATATTTCAGATATGTAAGATTTTTTACAATATTTTTCATTTTCACGCTGATAAATATAATTGTATGTATTTTAAATAACATTATAAAGACTGCATTCGATAAAAAAATAATTATCGGAATTATGGCTGTGACCGTTTTTTCAAGTCTGCCGATGATATACAGATATCTGATTGTCGGACATGATTTGACGTTTCATATTGCAAGAATTGCAGAGATTGCCGAAGGTATAAAAGCGGGAAATTGGCTTATAAAGATTCAGCCTGATATGATAAACGGATATGGCTATGCAACACCCTTATTTTATCCGCAGCTTTTTCTGTATATTCCCGCATTATTGTATGTGATTGGATTCCCGCTTCACACAAGTTATCAGATTTTTATTGTTTTAATTAACTTTGGGACATGCCTTATAAGTTATGTTTCACTTGTAAAAATATGCAAAAATAAAAATCTGGCATTTATTGGAAGCTTTTTGTATGTGCTTGCACCATACAGACTTAGTGAATTGTATGTAGCCGGGAGATTAGGCGAAATATTATCTATGATATTTTTTCCTTTGATAATATATGGTATATATAATATATACAGTGAAGAGAAAGTACTCACATTTAAGAAATGCATACCGCTCATATTGGGCGTAAGCGGAGTTATGCAGAGTCATCTGGTTTCCATATTGTTTGTCGGAATATTTGCCATCATGTATGCCTTGTTCAATTTACGCAAAACATTTAAACCTGAGAGATTATGTTATCTGGCAGTATCGGTTATGGTTGTTATAATGCTTAATGCATGGTTTATTGTACCGTTTATAGATTCAATGGATATGGATATAATGGTAAACGGCGATGGAATTTTAAGATTTCAAGGCTCAGGAGTGTATCCGATACAGATGCCGGCATTGTTTTATTTTGGCAGAGGAACCAATGTTCCCATGCTGGTAAGTGATGAATTCTGCCTTAGTATGGGTGCCGCATTGATAATTGGAATTGCAGTGTGGCTATATGCACATTATAAATCTTTAAATTCGGAAAAAAGAAATGAAAGTATGTTTGCACTGGGAAATATAACAGGAATATTTGCCATAATGACTATAGTATTTTCTCTGTGGATTTTTCCCTGGGATGAGATAAACAACATAAGCAGAACCATAGCCGTCTGGCTGGCCAAGGTCGAATTTTCGTGGAGGTTTTTAAGTGTAGGGACTGCTTTTGCCGCATTTTGTACAGTGTCAGGGTTATACTATGCAAAAGAACTCAATAAAAAAATTTATAGTTATTCGATTATTGCCATGGCAGCCTTTACTATAATTTCGGCAGGCTTTTTCTATGCTGATTTGGCATTTGACTCAAATGCTGCACAGATATGCTCTAAAAATGATGTGGACGATTTCGCCCTGGGGGTAACTAATGATTATCAGTTAGCGGGTACTGATCTGGATATGTGTAAAAACAAACAGATTGATGTAACCTCGGATTTGCTTACGGTTACATCATACAGCAGCGTGGGCGGAAAAACTGAAATCGGAGTAATGAATGCAGGAACAGAAGCATTTGAAAAGGTTATAATACCGGTGTTTTATTATCCGGGCTATAAGGCTTATGATTCTGACACAGGGGAACAGTTTTACATAGAAGCAGGTGCTAATAAGAAAATTATGGTAAATGTACCTGCCGGATACAATGGGAAAATAACAGTCAGATATGTTGAAAAGGGTGTGTGGAGACTTGCCGAAATAGTATCGCTTCTGACTTTATTGGCTTTAGTTATTACAGCTTGTATTAACAACAGAAAAAAGACGGCATAATAGCCTGATGGAAATATAATAAAAAAATTTATAAGAATGGAATAATACAGATGTATGATAAAATAATAATCGGTGCAGGCTTATATGGCTTATATGCAGCATTATACTGTGCAAAAAAGGGACAGAATGTTCTTGTGATAGAAAAAGAGCAGGACCCGTTTATGAGAGCAACATACATAAACCAGGCGCGTGTTCATATGGGATATCATTATCCAAGAAGTATATATACGGCAATGAAGTCGGCTCATTACTTTAACCGGTTTAATGAGGACTTTGGATTTTGTGTCAACAGCGGATTTAACCAGATTTATGCTACGTCTGCAGATTTTTCATGGACAGCAGCTAATGAATTTAAGCTTTTTTGCAGGAATGTCGGTATTCCTTGTGAGGAGATTCCGGTAGGAAAGTATTTTAACGATAATGTGTGTGATGGAGCGTTTCTGACCAAAGAATATACCTATGATGCGTCAATTTTAAAAGAATTTTTTATGAGTCAGTTAGAAAAATATCCAAATGCCGAATTGAAATTCTGTGAGCACATTGTCAGTATAGAGCATGATGCGACTGCCTATTACATAGCTACGGATAAAGGAGAATATTCTACAGGATATGTCCTTAATGCCACATATGCTTCGGTAAACCAGATACATTCCATGGCAGGCTTTGACTGCTTTAATATTAAATATGAATTGTGTGAGATAATACTGTGTGAGCCATCAGAAGAACTAAAGAGAATAGGGTTTACCGTTATGGATGGACCATTCTTTTCAATAATGCCTTTTGGAAAAACAGGATTACATTCGCTGACAACCGTTACGAGAACACCGCATGATACCTGTTATGACAGACTGCCTGTTTTTTCATGTCAGGACGGAAGAACATGCAGCAAGACAGAGCTTGGTAATTGTGACATTTGTGCCGGAAAACCTGAGACCTCATGGAAGTATATGCAGAGTATGGCACACAAATACATGAAATCAGAATATGAGTTTAAATATCATAGTTCACGTTTTTCAATGAAACCGATTCTTAAAACGTCAGAGGTTGATGATTCAAGACCAACACTTATAAAAGTTATGTCGCAAAAACCATATTTTGTGAGCGTGCTCAGTGGTAAAATCAATACGGTATATGATATTGATGAGTATCTGGAGCTTGTGTGAATATTTTATTGTCGGGAGAAAAAATTATGAATGATGTTAACATAAAAGGCAGAAAGTGCTTTATCAGTGCGGTGGCATATCTACATAATAATACGAAGAGTGAATTGGAATATTTTTTTTCCAATGTTGTCAGAAGGATTAATGCCGGTTTCGAGAACTTTGAATTGATACTTGTGTGTGACGATGATTGTTATGATTATGTGAAAGAAGTGAAGCAGGGATTGACCGAATGTAGTTCGCCGGATATCATATCAGTCATAAAGCTGGCCTATTATCAGGGAGCTGAGGCTGCAATTTGTGCAGGGGATGACCTGGCTGTCGGGGATTTTGTCTATGAATTTGACAGCATTGCAGTTAATTATGATGTAAATCTGATAATTGATGTTTTTAATAAGGCGCGTGAAGGGAACGATATTGTATTTGCCGGTGATGACACGATGCAGTTATCATCAAGGCTGTTTTACAGGCTGATTAATATAAACAAGGCTAAGTCTGTAAGGCATGATACGTTCAGAATCGTGTCAAGAAGAGCGCTGAACAGGGTCAAAAAGATGAATCGCGGCATCCAGTATCGCAAATATCTGTATGTTACAAGCGGACTGCCTTATGATTATATTATGTATAAGCCTGTAAACAGTAACCGTGAGAGGAAGACAGGCAGAGAAAGTGCATACAGACTTAATTCGGGAATAAGCTATATGATGATATACACCAGAATTATTGAAAGAGTGACTCTTATTCTGAGTGCGGTTTTTTTACTTGTATCTGTTGGGGTTGGAATATGGACGATATATTCGCTTTTTTATGATAAAAATCTTGCCTCGGGCTGGGTTTCACTTATGGGTGTTATATCGTTCGGATTTTTTGGTGTGTTCCTGCTTATAATGTTTTTGACAAAATATATGAATATTATTCTTGAGGTAAACACACGAAGACTTGATTATATCGTTGAAAGTGTTGATAAATTATAATGTGAAACGGAGAAAAAAACAGATGAAGGTAAACATTGTTTTTCCTGTACTTGACGAGGAGAGACGTCTTGAGAAGGGAATACGTACTACAGAAGCTTTTTTGGCAAAAAGAAGGGATATAGATGCGGTAATAACCATTGTTGATAATGGTTCAACAGACAGAACGCCTGATATTATAAAAGAGCTTGCAGACGTGTATTCAAATATAGAGTATATTACACTCGGCGAAAGAGGATTTGGACTTGCGTTCAGAGAAGCTGCAAAGAGAAACAGATGTGATATAATAGGTTATGTGGATGTCGATTTATCAACGGATATTCATTATCTGTCAAAAGTGATGAAGGCATTTGAAAAATATGATGATATAAGTGTTATAAAAGGTAACCGCCTATCGGGAAAATCGAAGGTAAACGGCAGAAAACCGTTAAGAAATATCACCAGTATCGGGCTTGATCTGCTTATAAAATCAATATTTTTTGTAAAGGTTTCCGATACAATGGAGGGCTTTCAATTTTTTAGAAAAGATTGTATTGACAGACTGATTAAGATGTCAAGTGATGATAACGGATGGTTTTACTGTGCAGAGCTTCTCATAAGAGCCGAGAAAGCCGGTTACAGAATAGCGGAGCTGCCGGTTGTGTGGAATGATGATTATGATACTAAAGTGAATGTTATAAAATTAATTAAAAATTATCTGTGCAGAATAGTCGAACTGAAACTGTCATTTGGAAAGGAAAAGCTGAAATGGATTTTATAAAGAGAATTGACTTAAAGAGAAATTACGAAAAATATAAGAATGAATATCAGGCGGCTTTTACTAAAGCGTGTGAATTGACTTCGTTTTCCGGTGGTCCGTGTGCAGATGAATTTGATGAAGAATTTGCGAGCTTTTGTGGTGTGAAATATGCAACAGGCGTGAATAATGGAACCTCTGCTCTTCAGTGTGCAATGCTGGCACTTGGAATCGGGGCGGGAGACGAGGTTATTGTTCCGGCCAATACTTTTATAGCCACTGCGTGGGGGGTTACTTATTGTGGTGCCACACCGGTATTTGTTGACTGCACACCTGATACATGGGAGATTGATGCTTCTAAAATAGAGGAAAAGATTACTGATAAGACAAAGGCTGTCATTGGTGTTCATTTATACGGTCAGCCGTTTGATTTTGGAGCGGTGAAAAAGATTGCCGATAAATATGGAATTGTTGTCGTTGAAGATTGTGCACAGGCTCATGGAGCACTATATGAGGGGAGAAAGGTCGGAAGCCTTGGCGTAATGGGATGCTTCAGCTTTTATCCGGGTAAAAATCTATTCTGTTTCGGCGAGGGAGGAAGTGTCACGTCGGATAATGAAAGCTATATAGATACAATTAATGTTTTAAAAAATCAAGGCTCGAGAGAGAGGTATCATCATGAACGCGTGGGATATAATATGCGCCTTGAGGGGGTGAATGGGGCAATTCTTTCGGTAGGACTTTCACATTTGGATGAGTGGACAGCGAGAAGACGTGAGCTGGGAAGAAGATATCTTGAGAAGATTACCAATCCGCTTATTACGATGCAGGCTCATCCGGATAATACGGAAACGGTATTTCATCTGTTCGAAATCACGGTTGAAAAGAGAGATGAATTTATAGACTATATGAAAGATAATGGAATAGGGTGTGACAAACATTATCCGGTGCCATGTCATCTTCAGGAAGCGTATAGGTCTCTCGGCTATAGAGAAGGTGATTGTCCTAATGCGGAGTATCTTGCAAAGCACTGTGTTTCACTTCCGATGTTTCCCGAGCTTACCGATGAAGAGCAGGAATATATTATTGAAAAGTGTAATGAGTTCACTCCGTGAAGAATACAGAAGGTCATATAACGTGGGAAAAGTGTTGTATAGTGGAGGAATACTGTAATTATGAAGATATTTTTTTATGCACTTAGGGAGTATGACGAACAGAAATATGTGGAAAAGTTTTCCAAGCAGTACGCATTTGAGTACGGATTTACATCAGATTACCCTTCGATGGAGAATGTGCAGCTTGCAAAGGGGTATGATGCCATATCAATTATAACAAATCCTATGTATCCCGATATACTTGATGCGTTTCACAATGTGGGTGTAAAATACATATCAACGAGAAGCATAGGCTATGAGCATATTGATATTGAACATGCACATTCGATAGGAATGAGAATTGCACATGTAAAGTATTCTCCCAACAGCGTTGCCAACTACGCGATTATGCTCATTCTCATGGCGTGCCGCAATATGCCGTGGATTATGAAAAAGGCGGACTGTCAGGACTATTCGCTCAAGGGGAAGGTGGGAAAAGAACTGTCGGCATCAACAGTCGGTGTGATAGGCACGGGAAATATAGGCAAGACGGTGGTAAAGCACCTGTCCGGCTTTGGCTGCCGTATTCTGGCGTACTCACTTTTCGAGGACGACGAGGTAAAAAAGTATGCGCAGTATGTGAGCTTTGATGAGCTTATAAGACAGTCGGATATCATAACACTGCATGTCCCGGGAAATGCAGAGAATACGCACCTCATTGATTCCGTTGCCTTTGAAAAGATGAAGGATGGTGTTATCATAGTCAATACGGCGAGAGGTCTTATAATTGATACACAGGCGTTGATTCAATCGCTTAAAAACGGAAAGGTCGGCTTTGCCGCACTTGATACCTTTGAAGGCGAAGCAGGGCTGTATTATCTTAACAAGGAGGGCGAAAAGCTGGATAATGATAACATGGCTTTGCTAAAGAGCTTTCCGAATGTGATTTTATCGCCTCACATGGCGTTCTACACGGAACAGGCGGTGTCGGATATGGTTGAAAATTCAATAAGGGGACTGCTGGGAGTTGATGGCGAAGGAAGTGAGCTGGAGGTAGTGTGATTTCATAATATATTGCAGTATGAAATTGCTATAAGCTATACCTATAACCAAAATATGGATATATGAATTACCACTTTTTATACGGGTGTGATATGATAAGCACAGTTAAAAAAACACGATACGAAAACCGAGAGAAGCTTACACAGCATAAACGAAAAGGAGATTACAATTATGGCAAAGAAGCATTATTCAGAGAGAAATCTTAAGTTTGAGACATTACAGTTACATGTTGGTCAGGAGAGCCCGGATCCGGTTACAGACGCAAGAGCCGTTCCGATTTACCTAACATCATCCTATGTGTTCCACAACAGCCAGCATGCCTCCGACAGATTCGCACTCAAGGATGCAGGAAACATTTACGGACGACTTACCAATCCTACAGAGGACGTGTTTGAGAGAAGAATAGCAACACTCGAGGGCGGCGTGGCAGCACTCGCAGTTGGCTCGGGAGCAGCAGCTCTCGCCTATGCATTCCAGGCAGTAGCACATGCGGGCGACCATATCGTTGCAGCCAAGAACATCTACGGCGGTACATATAACCTTCTCGCACACACGCTTCCTGACTACGGCATCACAGCTACTTTCGTTGACCCGTTCGACTATGAGGCAATCGAGGCAGCTATTCAGGATAATACAAAGGCAATCGAGATTGAGACGCTCGGAAATCCTAACTCAGAGGTTGTAGACATTGAGAAGATTGCGCAGATTGCACACGCACACAAGCTTCCTCTCATCGTTGACAATACATTTGCAACACCATACCTCGTAAGACCTATTGAGTACGGTGCAGACATCGTTGTTCATTCCGCAACAAAGTTCATCGGCGGTCACGGAACAACAATCGGCGGTGTGATTGTCGACAGCGGTAAGTTCGACTGGAATTCATCGGACAAGTTCCCATGGCTTACAGAGCCGAATGTATCCTACCACGGCGTAAGCTTCGCAAAAGACTGCGCTCCGGCTGCATTCGTAACATATATAAGAGCAATTCTGCTTCGTGATACAGGTGCAACAATATCACCTGTTCATTCCTTCATATTCCTTCAGGGACTTGAGACATTGTCCCTCAGAGTTGAGAGACATGTCGAGAATGCTTTAAAGGTTGTGAAGTATTTACAGAGCCAGCCGCTTGTTGAGAAGGTAAATCACCCTTCAATATCAACAGATCCTGAGCAGCAGAAGCTCTACAAGAAGTATTTCCCTAACGGAGGCGGTTCAATCTTCACCTTCGAGATTAAGGGTGATGCCAGGAAGGCACAGGAGTGGATTGATAACCTTGAGTTATTCTCACTTCTTGCAAACGTAGCCGATGTAAAGTCACTTGCAATACACCCTGCTTCAACAACTCATTCCGAGTGCAACGAGGCTGAGCTTTTAGACCAGGGAATTAAGCCTAACACAATCAGACTTTCAATCGGTACCGAAAATATCGACGATATTATTGAGGATCTGGACGAGGCATTCAAGGCGATAGCGGATTGAGAATATCATTGACGGCTGAATGTACAGCGGGTGCAGAGCATGCTATATGTGTGTGGCACCCGCTGTTTAGTTTGCAATTATCGTGTTGTGGTGGTAAAATCAGATAATTGTAATAAAAAAGGAGAAAACATTATGGCTTGCACTACATTATTAGTTGGTAAAAATGCGTCCTACGATGGTTCGACCATGATAGCGCGCAACGATGACTCAGGTTCGGGGCATTTTATGCCTAAGAAGTTTGTTGTCGTAAAGGCAGATGAGCAGAAGGAGAAGTATAGGACGGTCATATCACATCTCGATATAAAGCTTCCTAAGAATCCGCTCCGCCACACGGAGATGCCCAATGCTGTCGACGGCGAGGGAATATGGGCGGCGAGCGGCGTCAATGAGGCGAATGTCGGAATGACCGCCACGGAGACAATCACTTCAAACCCAAGAGTTTTAGGGGCGGACCCGCTTGTCGTGTATAAGCCTGCCGCTGACGGAGAAAAGGAGGTTCCGGGCGGTATCGGCGAGGAGGACATTGTCCACATTGTACTTCCGTACATAAAGACCGCAAGAGAGGGCGTTAAGAGGCTCGGAAGCCTTCTTGAGAAGTACGGAACCTATGAGATGAACGGAATAGCCTTTCAGGATGTGAATGAGATATGGTGGCTTGAGACCATAGGCGGGCATCACTGGATTGCCAAGAAGGTTCCTGATGATGTGTATGTGGTTATGCCGAACCAGCAGGGTATAGACGATTTTGATTTTGTGGACGCACTCGGAAAAAAGAAGGAGCATATGTGCTCCGCCGATATGAAGGAGTTTATCACGAGCAATCACCTCAATCTCTCGAACATTGAGACGGACTGGACACATTTTGACGTAAGGTCGGCATTCGGAAGCCACGACGACTCGGATCATGTGTACAATACGCCGAGAGCATGGTATATGCTGAGATATTTTAATCCGCACACGGTAAGCTGGGACGGTGCGGACGCGGACTTCACACCATCCTCGGACGATCTGCCATGGTGCCTTGTGCCGGAGAAAAAGATTACGGTTGAGGACGTGAAGTATGTGCTCTCCTCACATTATCAGGGAACTGTGTATGACCCGTATGGCGCTTACGGCGACAAGAGCATGCGCGGTGCATACCGTTCAATAGGAATTAACCGCAATGACTTCCTATCTGTTATACAGATGCGCCCTGACCTTGAGAAGGACGCTCAGGCTGTGGAGTGGGTTGCCTTTGCATCGAATGCATTCAATGTGCTGGTTCCGTTTTATGCGGATGTGCTCACGACACCGGAGTATCTTTCAAACACTACGGGGGAGGTTTCAACGGACAATTTCTACTGGGGCAGCAGAATGATAGCGGCGATGGCTGACGCTTCATACAAGAAGTCGATTTTCCACATTGAGCGCTACAAGGAGAAGGTTATGTCGAGAGGACATGAGATTATCGGACGTTACGATGCGCTGCTTGCACAGGAGAGGGATGTCGATAAGCGCATGGAGTTAAAGACGGCAGCCAACGAGGAGGTCGCAGCTATGGTGAAGAAGGAGACAATTGCGACACTTGACAAGGTGCTCTACGAGCTAAGCAACCAGATGAAGAATGCATATTCGAGGTCGGATGCTTAGAACATATTTTTATCAGCATTTATCTGATTTATGAATAAGGCACAATTTGCTATGAAAATTAATATTGATGTTTTTAATCTATATGATAGAGCATGTAAGGTGTACAGAAATATATGTGCTTCCGATACTGTAAAATATATCCTTGTGCAGTGTGTAGATAAAGCCTGGCTCTCTAACGCAGAGTACGGTCATGAAATGCCCCCTATTGCTGCTGAGGCTGTGAAAATATTGGAAAAAGCTGAGGCAGGAATAGTGTTTGCCAATTTCGGCGTTGAAAACTGGAATGACGAGCTGTCGCCGTGGAGTGCGGATGCCGTATTCAAAAATCAGCCCTTTTTGGGAAAAGCTGAAAATACACTCAGCTTTGTCACGGACATATTCATACCTGAGCTTATTTCAAGATACAGCCTGCCGGCTGATATTAAAATAGTAATCGGCGGCTATTCGCTTGCGGGCTTGTTTTCGCTGTGGGCGGCATATAGGACGGATATATTTCATGCGGTTGCGGCGGTGTCGCCGTCAGTGTGGTTTCCGGGGTGGATTGAATTTTCCGCTGAGAAACATATTCTTGCGGATAAGGTCTATTTAAGTCTCGGAAACAGGGAGGAAAAGACTAACAATAGGACTATGGCAAGGGTCGGCGACAATATCAGGCTGCAAAAGGAGCTTCTCGACAGGCAGGACATAGAGAGTGTGCTTGAGTGGAATGAGGGAAATCATTTCAGCGCTGTGGAGGAGAGAACGGCAAGAGGATTCAGGTGGACGATATTATAATAAGCCGGAATGGTTCAGTGTGTTGACCTCCACTTAGATGGTGCAACTCCCATCACCTGTTTAAATTGTCTTGAAAAGTGAATACTGTTATTGTAACCGCAACGCTCAGCTATCTGTTCGATTGTGTAGGCGGTTTCTGAAAGAAGCCTTCTGGCATTTTCTATACGGCTGTTGATTATATCTGCACCGCAGGAGATACCGAAGGCTTTTTTGTATAATTCCTGAAAGTATATGGAACTGAGCCCTGCGCACCTTGCAAGGGAGGGAATACGGTATTCATGCTGTGGATTTGCATATATCTCCTGTCTTATCGAAAGAATTGCATTGTAATGAGGTATAATGGATTTATTTTCGGCATATCGGCTTTTTATGAATTCAAAAAGAGCAAGCATAAGATTGTCCGTTATTGCCTTGCTCTGTGCAAGCCCTGAATGGAATGCATTGGCAATAAGCATAAAATAAGAACCAACCGGGCTGTCCGGACCAAAAGTGAGCGGGCAGGCAAAAGGGATGCCACAGTCCGAAAAATCGTTATTAGCTATATTCATAGATGCGAGGACACCTTGGGTATCATAAAAATTTATCCAGTCATCTATATATTCATTTGAATTTCCATAGTAGCGTGCTTTGACATCGGGAGGCAGAAGCACAATACTTCCTGCTGCAACGATTTGCTTACATCCATCAATTTCAAAAACAGCTTCTGTTTTGGTATAGATTAAAATAAAAAAGTCCCTGTTTTCAATATGATAGATAACCTCATTGCATCTGTGAACAGTGTTACATGCAGTATGCTTTATGTCGAACATGATACCTCCTTGAATGATATGTCAGATACTTTGACAAAATTGTGTTTTGCCACTATCAACAAATAATATATCAGTTTAATGTAAAACCAATTACATGGCAGACAGGCAGTCTGCCCCTGACAGCATAATAATATAGCTTGTTTTAATATTACTATTTTACATTTAGAGCGTATTAAAAACATATAATATGTTAGATTTATAATACAATATGTAATTCCATTTTACAAACAGTAAAAATATAATATTTTACATGGAAGATGTTTTGCACCGGCATCCATAGAAAATACTATAGTAAAATAATTGCGTATAAGGAGGATTTTTATGTACAGCACACCTGCAATGGGATGGAACTCATGGAACACATTTGGTTCCAATATAAATGAAAAGCTTATAATGGAGATGGCAGACAGGATTGTGGCGGAGGGCTACAAGGAGGCAGGATATGAGTATGTGATAATTGATGACTGCTGGTCATTAAAGGAGAGGGTTGATGGAAAGCTTGTAGCAGATCCAGCGCTTTTTCCGGGGGGAATGAAGGCACTTTCGGATTACATACATGGCAAGGGTCTTAAGTTCGGAATGTATTCGTGTGCAGGCTTTAAGACCTGTGCCGGATATCCGAGCAGCTATGGACATGAATTTGAGGATGCGAAGCAGTTTGCCGAGTGGGGAGTCGACTATCTGAAGTATGATTTCTGCAATTTCCCGGCGAGCGGTGACGCTAAGAACGCATACCTTACGATGGCTATGGCACTGAGAAACAGTGGAAGGGATATCTTCTTTGCAGCCTGCAACTGGGGTGTGCAGGATCCGGCGAAGTGGATGCGCTCTAGAGGTGCCAACAGCTATCGTTCAACAGGAGATATTTTTGATGTGCCTAAGAGCTACAAGGATATATTTATGCAGCAGGCTGAGAACATAGAGGGCAATGCTCCGGGCTGCTATAATGATATGGATATGTTGATTGTAGGTATGCATGGTAATGGCAATGTAGGTATGGGAGGTTGTACCGATGAACAGTATCGCCAGCATTTTGCAATGTGGGCATTCTTAGGCTCGCCACTTATAATTGGTTCAGATATAAGGAAGCTTGATGAATATAATACCGCAACTTTATTGAACAGGGGACTTATTTCGGTAAATCAGGACATGGCGAACTGCCCGGCATTTTTGATTTATAAGGAGGCTGGCAGGAAGTATGCATTTGGAAGGATTCTTTCGGGAAATCGAATAGCACTTGCGTTTTTCAATATTGATACTAAGGAGGAGTGGGCGCAGACAATGAGCATTGCCTTTGATGACCTTGGTATACATTCGGAATCGGGAATTGGTCTTATGCTTACTGATGTCGTAACAGGCGAGGAAAGAGGAATATTTTATGATGGCTATAGTACTAAGGTTCCTCTCGACGGCTGCGAGATACTTGTTGGAGAGCTGGTACCTTGATGTGAATGAAACACGATATAGGACAAATACCGGAGCTGGACAGCTTGAAAATCCATACAAAGAAAATGGTATGAGTGTTGGTAATGGTATGCAGGAGAGACATAAAACAGATATAACGAAATTTTGCATCAGATGTGGTGCTGCATTAAGCAGCGATGAGATTGCTCTTCACAAAAAGCTTTACAATCGCGCTGCAGAGAGCTTTATGTGCATCAGGTGCAGCAGCGGATATCTCGAGGTAACTCAGGAGCTGCTCATTGCAAAGATAGAGGAATTTAAAAAAATGGGTTGCACGTTATTTGATTAATTCCTACGAGTGGATATAATACATTGCTAATGACGCAGCACTATGCTATGATAGCAGGGGCAAAAGACGATTCTGCCTCTGCTGTCAATACATTGATAAAAGAGGAAGAAACAAGCTGAAGGACATGGCTGAAGCAGAAAGGTGGGCATGGCAATGAATGAAACTCTGGAAAAGCAGCTTGCGTTTATCATGGAGCTGGACAAAATCAAGAACATAACAAGACAGACTTATATAAGCGATGGCAGCAGGAAGGAGAACGACGCGGAGCACTCATGGCATCTTGCACTTATGTGTTTCGTTCTCGCAGAGTATTCAAATGAGCCGATAGATGTTCTAAAGACCATGAAGATGGTGCTCATGCACGATGTCATTGAGATTGATGCCGGGGACACCTACGCTTACGATACGGAGGGAAACAAGACAAAGAGGGAACGCGAGCTTAGGGCGGCAGAGCGCATATATGCGATACTTCCCGATGAACAGGCGAAGGAGTACAGAGCACTGTGGGATGAGTTCGAGGAGATGGAGACACCGGAGGCAAAATTTGCGAATGTTCTCGATAAGCTTCAGCCGCTTCTGCTCAATGCTGCCACGAATGGTATTGCGTGGGAGGAGCACGGAATAAAGGCATCGCAGGTGCTGAAGAGAAATGCGAGAGTGCATGAGGGCTCGGAGGAGCTTTGGGAATACGCGAAGGCATTGATTCAGAGGAATGTGGATGAAGGGCATCTGATTGACGGATAAAAAAGTTATTCTGCAGCTCAGATAAAATAGTCAGGTGCGATTTACTATTTTACATAAAATTGATTGACACGTTAACATATAAGGAAGTACAATATCATACGGAGTAAGAATCCGTACACGGAAGGATTTCCGTATCAGAAGTAAAAATTGTCAGGAGGTGGGCTGCATGGACAGTTGCGACAGTATTGGTCGAAGTATTATCTGCGGTGGCAGACATATGAATATCATGACGCAGCTTGTCAGGTGTGGACACTGAACTGCGTCTGTTTCATATTGCCTTTTTGCCGCCGCAGAATATGTGGCGGTATTTTTATGCTTAAATTGGGATAAGTTTAGGCTGACGGAATACCGGAGAAAATATTTTCAAAGGGAGGCAGTGTGATGACAAAGAAAATTTTGGGTGAACACAATTTTGTAGACGAGATTTTAAAGCTGTTCCGCACACCGATGAAGCAGGCGGAGCTGCTTGATAAATTGTCGGATTACCATGAGAACGATATAGCGGAGGCGTTCGAGGAGTTATCTGAGGAGGAGAGAAAGAAGCTGTATCCGATTCTCGGTGCGGAGCGCGTGGCGGAGATTATAAGCTACATTGAGGATCCGGACGAGTACCTGAAGGAGATTGGCATAGACAGGGCGGCGAAGGTCATTTCCTACATGGATTCGGACGACGCGGTAGACGTTCTCGATGAATTCGATGATTCGACACAGGAGAAGCTTGTTAAGCTCCTTGATGAGGACTCAAGCCATGACATCAGGATGATTCTATCCTATGAGGATGACGAGGCGGGAAGCAGAATGACGACGAACTATATCGTCATACACAACAACCTTACGGTTCGTCAGGCTATGCGGGAGCTTGTGAAGCAGGCGGGGGAGAATGATAATATCTCTACCGTGTATGTGCTTGATGGGAACGATAAGTTCTGTGGCGCGATAGATTTGAAGGATTTGATAATAGCGAGGGAGAACACACCGCTTGAGGACATCATAAGCGTATCCTACCCGTATGTGACCGACCATGAAAAGATAAGCGACTGCATAGAGCGTTTGAAGGACTACGCTGAGGACTCGATCCCGGTTCTGACGGACGAGGGCGAGCTTATCGGTGTAATCACGGCACAGGATGTAGTTGAGGCTGTTGATGATGAGATGGGTGAGGACTATGCAAAGCTCGGAGGCCTCACCGAGCAGGAGGATTTGGAGGAGTCGACCCTTACAAGTGTAAAAAAGAGACTTCCATGGCTCATAATTCTGCTGTTCTTAGGCATTGGAGTGTCCTCGGTTGTCGGAATATTTGAGACTGTTGTGGCAGTTCTTCCTATTGTAATATGTTTTCAGTCATTAATCCTTGATATGGCGGGAAATGTCGGAACGCAGTCTCTTGCGGTGACAATCCGTGTGCTTATGGATGAGAACCTCTCAGCGGGTGAAAAACTGAAGCTTGTCGGGAAAGAGGCGCGCGTGGGATTCTCGAACGGAATGATTCTCGGAGTGCTGTCATTTGCGTTTATCGGAGTGTACATCTGGCTCTTTAAGCACAATCCGGTGGGATACTCGTTTATGATTTCCGGATGCGTCGGGCTGGCACTCATGGCGGCGATGGTCATATCGAGCCTTGTCGGTACGCTGGTGCCGATGCTTTTCCACAAGATTAAGATTGATCCTGCCGTAGCGTCGGGACCGCTCATAACAACGGTGAATGACCTTGTTGCGGTTATTGCATACTACGGCCTGGTGTGGATACTGCTCATAGATGTGCTGCACCTTGCGTAAAAAATGCCCCATATCAAATTGATATGTCCCTTTTTGAGGGGATAAATCAGCATGATATGGGGCATTTTTTACTCCTTTACAAATTTCATGATGTCATCGTATATTGCGCGGTAGCCGTCCTCATTGATGTGCATGCCCTCGATTGTGTACTCAGCTTTAAGCCTGCCAAGCTCGTCCTTCAGATTGCGGTTAATGTCAATGTAGCGTTGATGGTGTCTGGCGGCGAGCTTTTCCACCTCAATGTTGGCTGCGTTTATTTTTTCGTTGGTGCGTATTTTCAGGCATTCCTTCATCTCCTCGGCGGCTGCCTCGTAGTTGACGGGATAGTAAGCCATGAGATAGATGCGGACACCGGGAACGGCAGTCTCAATGGCGGACAGGATTTTGCTGTAATTGTGCATGAGCTGACTTATCGGGATGCTTGACCAGCTGAGGTCGTTGGTGCCGATATTTATAAATACCTTAGACGGCATCAGGTCGGTGGCACAGACATCAATAACCCTTAGCAGCTCATCGGAAATGAAGCCGCCGACACCGCGGTTGTAGATTACGGTGCCGTCATTGTGCTCTGTGAGCAATTTATTGATAGGAAACATTTCCATAAGGGATGAGCCGGTAAATACAATCTGTCCCTTAAGAGCGGTTTTATTTTCAAATCTGTAGTGCTCTACCTTAATTTTTTTATCATCCATAGCTTTCCTCCTAAATAAAAAAAGTTTTTGACCGTAATAATAATATGTATTATAATATATGGAATGGTTACGGACAATAAAATTTAGCCATTTAACGAAGGTATAGTGTGAACGCAGAATAAGCAATCCCTCGCTTCAAGTGTGTAGAGCACTAAGCGGGGATAAGGGGGATGCGGACTGCGTTCATGAGCAAGTAGCGAAAGCGGATTGCGAATGTCAGCTTTACAATACATCTGCAATTTGTTCCTGGGCGAAAACAAATTGCTTTGCCGGCAGATGAGAAAATGCCTGCGCGGGCTTCTCACAGCCTACTCGTGATAAATCGCTCGGAAATGAGGGTTAAAATGATAGTAAATGATGCGGAGAGCAGGGAGCATAAGAGGTTCAGTGCGGTATCCAGAGCAATCCAGAGCATTCTTATTTCGACACTTATAGTGCTTGTTGTCATTATGGTGATTCAGATAAAACACCTTCAGGGGACGGCGCGTGTAATAAATTATGCCGGTCTTGTGCGCGGTGCGACGCAAAGGCTTGTGAAGCTTGAGATAGTCGGAGTCCATGATAATGAGCTTGTGCAGTATCTGGATGATATTCTGGAGGATTTGAAACACGATGGTGGCAGCTATGGGCTTGCAAGCCTGAAGGATGCGAACTATCAGGGCAGGCTTGACAGTCTGATAGATTATTGGGGAAAATTAAAAAAAGAGATTAGGGATGCAAGAGACTGTGGCTATGAAGCCACCGACATAGTGGCGATGAGTGAGACGTATTTCCGGCTTGCCGATGAGACTGTATCTGCGGCAGAGGCATATTCGAATAAAGAGGCAAAGCAGATGAGGCTCGTAGAGATTTTGTCGGCAGTGGATATGCTTATACTGTTCCTGCTTATTACAGAGCAGTCTCTTTCTTCCATGCGGATAAGCAGGAAGAACAGGATACTTGAGCAGAAGGCATATATAGATGTGCATACGGGGCTTCCTAATAAGAGCAGGTGTGAGGAGCTGTTTAGTGACATGTCATTTATAAAAGAACCGACAGCCTGTCTGATGTTCGATCTTAACAATCTTAAGAACGCTAACGATACGCTGGGACATTCGGCGGGTGACCAGCTTATTGCGAGCTTTGCGAGAGTGTTGAGAAATGTAATCCCGGCAAAGGATTTTGTGGGAAGGTACGGCGGTGATGAGTTCGTTGTGATTCTGTACGATATTACAGAGAATACTGTTAACAGTCTTCTTACACAGCTGCATAATGAGGTTATGCAGTTTAACAGATGTGGAAATAATATTCCGATAAGCTACGCACAGGGCTGGGCTGTGTCGACGGATTACACGGACTGCACGCTCAGGACTCTTTTTGACAAGGCGGACCACTTCATGTATACGAATAAGGTGAAAGTGAAGTCGAAGTAGGAGGATTTTAATGAAGCGTATGGCAGATTATTCACCTGTCATACGCTTCATTATTTCATTGCCGTGGGTTTTAAGCCACTTTTCCTGTTCCGCATAGCCGGGAAGAACCCTTGCAACCTCATTCCAAAACAGTTGTGAGTGGTTCATTTCCTTTCGGTGGCACAGCTCATGCACCACGACATAGTCGATTACCTCCGGGGGAGCGAGCATGAGCAGACAGTTGAAATTAAGGTTTCCCCTGCTGCTGCAGCTTCCCCAGCGTGTGCGCTGGTTTCTTATGGTTATACGTCCGTAGGTGACACCGACAAGCGGTGCGAAGTGGGCTACACGCCCGGGAATGCAGGTGCAGGCTTTATCGGCAAGCTTTTTAATATCATTGTTTGAGAGTTTTTTGACAGGCAGTGTGTCATTGCATTGTCTGTTTTTTTGTTCCATTCTTCTAAGATGTTCCACTATCCAATCGGCGCGGTCTGATATGAACTGTTCAATATAGCCGTTCGGAGCCCTGTGCGGAGCGCGGACGATAACGCGCATATCGGGACGGATTTCTATGGCAAGGGTTTTTCTGGAGCTTCTTATAATTTCAATTTTTATATCGGATTTGCCGATGGGGGTATTCATGGATGTTCTCCTTCGGAATGTTTTTATATGGCTGTTCTGCTGCTTTTAAATTTAATACTTATCGGTTATTATATCAAGCCGGAATGTTTGGAAAAAGTGTTTAGAAAAATTTTATGAATAGCTGTTGCGGTTGAAAAGCCATGATGTTATAATAACGGCTGAAAAAAGAGTGCGTCATAACTAACTGCAAATAAATAATGCTATCTGTAGATATATAAGACTATCTACGGATATGTGCGGATATCTTCTGGCGCACACAGGAAAATACACCTATTGAATATGGAGGTACATAGCTATGAGTAAGTCAAAGATTAACTGGGGCAAGACAGGACTTTTTGCAGCGGGTGTTGCATTCGGAACGGCAGGCATAAAGCTTTTATCAAGCAAGGACGCAAAGAAGCTCTATACTAACTGCACTGCGGCAGTTTTAAGAGCAAAGGACTGTGTTATGAAGACTGTGTCAATGGTTCAGGAGAACTGCAGCGACATCTACTCGGATGCAAAGAGCATTAACGAGGACAGAGCTGCTAAGGAGGAGGCAGTTTACGAGGATTTTGCCGATGATTTCTCTGAGGTTAAGAACGAAGAGAAAGTAAAAGAGGAGACTAAGGCTGAGTAAGAGCAGTGGGACAGGGGTCTGACACCGTGTCCCATTTTTTCTGAAAAGCAGAATGGAGCTGTTTTGTTATGAAATTTCAGATAAAACATGAGTATGGGAACAGAATGAGGATACATGTCTGTGCATATCGTATGACCTGTGGGCAGGCAGATATATTACAGTATTATCTTCAAAAGCAGGGGACGGTGATTTATGCCAAGGTATATGACAGGACGGGTGATGCGGTTGTTGAGTACAAGGGCTGCAGGAATGACATTATCAGGCTTCTTGGAAAATTCTCCTATGAGAACGAGAAGCTTCCTGAGACTTTTGAAGGAAATACCGGAAGAAGCTTAAGCCATGAGTATCAGGACAAGCTCTTTGACAAGATAGTATTTCATTATGCGAGAAAATGGTTCCTTCCGTATCCGCTAAGGGTGTGTTTTACGGCGTATAATGCAGTAAAGTACATTGCTGAGGGAATCAGGTGTCTGTGGAACAGGAAGATTGAGGTTCCGGTGCTTGACGCTACGGCAATCGGTGTGTCGATGCTAAGAGGCGATATAGGAACTGCAGGTTCGATAATGTTCATGCTCGGTATAGGAGAACTTCTTGAGGAGTGGACACACAAGAAGTCGGTCGATGATCTTGCAAGAACGATGTCGCTCAATGTGAGCAGTGTATGGTGCAGGGCAGGGGATGAGCAGGTGCTTGTACCTGTTCATCAGATAAAGAAGGGCGACTACATAATAGTCCGTGTCGGAAATATGATTCCGTTCGACGGAGTTGTAAGGGAAGGCGAGGCAATGGTCAACCAGGCATCGCTCACGGGTGAATCCGTACCTGTTGGGAAGGAGCCGGGAACTACCGTGTATGCCGGAACAGTTGTCGAGGAGGGCGAACTTGTGATTGAGGTCCAGTCCGTCGGCGGCAATAGCAGATATGAGAAGATTGTCACTATGATAGAGGAGTCGGAGAAGCTTAAGTCAGGCGTCGAGAGCAAGGCAGAGCATCTTGCGGATAAGCTTGTTCCGTACAGTCTCGGTGCGACAGGACTTGTGTGGCTTCTGACACGCAATACGACAAAGGCACTTGCCGTGCTTATGGTGGATTTTAGCTGTGCACTTAAGCTTGCAATGCCTGTATCGGTTCTTTCGGCAATCAGGGAGGCGGGCAGTCGTCATCTCACAGTCAAGGGAGGAAAATTCCTTGAGGCGGTGGCAGAGGCTGACACCATTGTGTTCGATAAGACAGGTACACTCACCAAGGCTCAGCCGACCGTGGCTAAGGTTGTATCATTCAATGGAGAGGATGAGGACTGGCTTTTAAAGATTGCGGCCTGTCTTGAGGAACATTTTCCTCATTCAATGGCGCGTGCGGTTGTGGAAGCGGCTAAGAACAGGGGAATTGAGCATAGCGAGATGCACTCAAAGGTTGAATATATAGTCGCACACGGAATTGCCTCTGCGATAGGTGACAAGAGGGTTGTCATCGGAAGCGCCCATTTCGTATTTGAGGACGAGAAGGCGTCGATACCGGAGGATAAGAAGACTCTATATGAGGAGCTTCCGCTTGAGTACTCACATCTTTACCTTGCGATTGACGGAGTGCTTGCGGCGGTTATCTGTATCGAGGATCCTGTGCGCGATGAGGCTGTTAAGGTTATAAGGCAGCTCAAGGCGGCAGGCATATCTAAGGTAGTGATGATGACCGGCGACAGCGAGAGGACGGCGGCAGCCATAGCGAAGAAGGTCGGGGTTGACGAGTACTATTCTGAGGTTCTTCCTCAGGATAAGGCAGGCTTCGTTGAGAAGGAAAAGGCAGCGGGCAGAAGGGTTATAATGATAGGTGACGGAATCAACGATTCACCTGCACTTTCAGCGGCGGATGTCGGAATTGCCATAAGCGACGGAGCGCAGCTAGCAAGGGAGATTGCGGATATCACAATCGGAGCGGATGACCTGAATGAGCTGGTTACATTAAAGCAGATAAGCGATCTTATGATGAAGAGAATCCACAAGAATTACAGAACAATAGTGGGCTTTAACACATTATTGATCGTTCTTGGTGTTGCGGGAGTTATACAGCCTACCACATCGGCACTGTGCCACAACACATCAACCCTGATTATCGGAATCAACAGCATGAAGAATCTGCTTCCGCGTTGAGAAGTACGGATTTGATAAAAAAGTAAAATCCGCAGATTTGGGAAAAATCATGTGGAAGCCGGGATTATTATCTGATATAATAAGCATTGAAATGATAATCATATATGCTGTCCGGTGCGATGGACTGTCCGGTTGATACCACTAAAAAGTAGAAATAGTGCAATTTTAACATAATATTCTACAAGAAATATACAGAAATATGTCGTATGATGAGGTCAAAAGGTATCAATATATAAGGAGAATGACATGGCAGCCGGAAGAAAATCATTGGCACAGCTATCTGTGCCGATATGCTTAGAAACTTTATTTTATATGCTTTCAGGTATGGTCGATACACTTATGCTATCATCAGTAAGTGATCAGGCTGTGGGAGCAGTGGGAACAGCGAACACATATATAGGTGTTTTTATTATCATGTTCGGGGTAATATCATCAGGTATGGTGGCGGTCATGTCACAGAATATCGGAGCGGGAAGACCCGGAATTGCATATCAGGCAAGACAGCTTGGACTGATGTTTAATGCGCTGATAGGCGTGCTGATGTCAGTTATCCTTGCCTTTTTCTCCGGCGGAATACTTAGAATGGTAAGCATTGCACCGGCACTGTTTGAGCCGGCTGAGACATACCTTAGAATTGTTGGAGGTGCATGCTTTTTAAATGCGCTTATTCCTATTTTTTCCAGTTATTTGAGAGTGTTCGGGTATACGAAGCACTCCTTGATAGGAACGGTTGTCGGAAATGCCGTTAATATAATACTTAATTCGGTATTTCTGTTCGTGTTTAACTGGGGAGTAATGGGGGTTGCCGTTGCCACGGTTATTTCAAGGATTATAAACCTTATCATTGTAGCTGTTATGGGGGCTGTGCTTATTAAGGCAAAGCAGAATCCTGAGCGCATTCCGGCAGGAAGGATTCTGGCTCAGATTGTCAGGATAGGCTTTCCTTCCGCACTTGAGACAGCACTCTATAATGTAGCGATGACACTTATAGTCCGTTTTATGAATCAGATGGACACGGACGGAATGAATGTTACGGCTCGTTCCTATGCCATGCAGATTGCCAATTTTTCGTACTGTGTGGGAGCCGCGCTTGCACAGGCCAATGCTATTATGACCGGCTGGCGGATCGGGGCAAGGGAGTATGAAGAATGTGACAGAGGTACAAGAAAGGCAGTGATATACGGACTTATAACAGCTGCATGCTTTTCTGTGACATTTGCATTGTCCGGACGTTTTATAGTCCATATATTTACTGATGACGCGCAGATGATAAAGCTTGTGGTGAAGCTGCTCGTGGTGGATATATTCCTGGAATTCGGAAGGGTGACGAACCTTGTATACGGTCAGGCATTAAAGACCAGCGGGGATGCGGTTTTTCCGGTTATAATGGGTGCGATATTCATGTATCTGTTCGCAGTCGGAGGAACATATTTTCTTGGAATACATATGGGGCTTCAGGCATTAGGGGCATATATTGCCATGGCATCTGATGAGTGTGCGAGAGCAGTCGGAATGGTGATTAGATGGAAGAGCGGAAAATGGAAGGGTAAGAGTCTTGTAGAATTGTAGGAGAGGTTATGTACTTTGAATTAAAGGAAAATAAACCACATGGTACAAAGGACGACCCATTTAGCACATATCATATATGGAACTCGGGCCGGTCGTTTCAGATACCTGTACATTGGCATGATGAGCTTGAAATTATATATGTAAAAAGTGGTTGTCTTACTGTAAATATATCCGGAGAGAGCTACATAGGTAAACCCGGGGATGCGTTTGTCGTGTCGCCGGGTAATCTGCATCTCATGGGTACACAGACCGGAGCGGCGGACTATTTTACTTTTCTGTTTCCGCTGAAATATATATCCTTTCGTTCGGATGACCTGTTAGATGAGAGCCTGCTTGAACCGTTAAGCAGCGGACATCTGATGATAAGTCCAAGAATAGGGGATGCGGCAAGCGGGCTGTGTGAGCAGCTTGCTGATATATATATGGAAAAAAAAGAAGGAGCCGGAGCGGATATAGCCACACAGATAAGGATAAAGCTAGTTCTTTTACAATTTATTCTTGAAATGTGGAATAAGGGGCTGGTGGTGGAAAATGATACAAGCGGCAGGAACACCGTGGAAAAGGAGATGGTTTCGTACATACAGCAGAACTATACGGGTACGATATCGTTAAAGGAATTCGGGGAACAGTTCCATCTTTCGGAAAAATACATATCGCGGTATTTTAAGGAGCATTTTCACATTACGCTGTCGCAATATGTAACCTATTTAAGACTGGAGCACGCAAAGCAGCTGCTGCAGGACACAGATATTCCGATTACGGAGATAGCGCTGCAGAGCGGGTATCAGAACGTGAGCTATTTTATCAGAAGCTTCAAGAAGACATACGAGGTGTCCCCGCTGAAGTACAGAAAAAACAGGCTTTAAGTTCTGCAGACACAAGTATTATATTGGAAATCAAAGTATATTATGACAGCCTGCACAGACGGAAGAAATGTAGCGACTGCGTTCATGAGCAAGTAGCGGAAGCGGATTGCGGATGTCCGCTTTACTCAGAGAAATATGCTCTGAAGCAATTTCTCTCGGGATTTTTGACAGCACGGAATATAATAAAATGCACAGCTAAGCAGTATTGATAGAATCACGGCCAATGTGACAGGTCGTGATTTTTTCAGTTATTCCGAGTGTAAATGGGACTGAAAGATATCCGATGGAAATTTAATATATTTTTAATTGATTTTTTAATAAAAGCATGGTATCATCGTTTGACTTAGAGATAAATAACCATAGACTTTTTTGAGTTATTAAGGCTGAAGCCCTGTGGCATTTAATCTTAAAACTCAAATCGAAGGGAAAAAACGAAGGAAGGGAAAGTTATTATGGAAAAGCTCAAAAAATTTATAGTTAACTTGAAGGTGGCAGGAAAGTTGAAAGCATACCGGGTGACGGTGCTCACTATGACAGTATTCTTAGTGGCGGTGGCACTTATCTCAACCTTGGTGATACGCTCCAACGTAAAGAATATTACGGCTGTATGGTCCCCGGCAATAGGATATATACAGCAGTTAGAGACGCTGACCACGGAGTACAGAGTTAAGCAGTATCAGCACCTTGTCGAATCAGATGCCGCTGTCATGACTGCCTGTGAGAAGGAGATTGAGAGCATAGCAGGACAGATTACGGAGAATTGCAAGGCATTAAGTGAAATAATCAATGCGGATGCAGATGCACGAAAAGGGCAGGCCGATTACGATAAGGCAATCGCCGCATGGGAGGACTATAAGTCCTTCTCGGAGGAGATAATACGGCTGAGCACCGCCGGAAAACAGGCTGAGGCATCAGATATTATGACGGGAAGCGCGTATGAAAAGTATACATCATTCAGAAACGTGTTCAGCACGCTTAGGGATGAATTCAAGGTTGAACTGGATAGCTCTAAGCTTGCTGCCAATGTGTGTACGGTAATTATTTTTATAGTGATATCTGCGGCAGGAATTGCGATTGCGGCAGCGACAACCTTTATCGGAAAGGTAATCACAGATTCGATTATAGAGCCGGTAGCACAGATAGATACAGCGGTAGCCAGCTTAAGAAAGGGCGAGCTGTCCAACGTGGATATGCTCACATATGAGTCGGAGGATGAGTTCGGCGACACAGTGAGAAATCTGAAAGAGGCCATGAATATTCTTTCGGATTATGTCCGTGAGATTTCGGAGGAGGTTAAATATATTGCACAGGGTAATCTGACAAGAAATGGCGATGACATCACAGATTTCCTTGGTGATTTTTCAGAGCTTAAGCACTCACTCCTGTTCATTTTAAAGAGATTTAACAGCACGCTGTCAGAGATTACAGGTATTGCACAGAAGGTATCTTCGAATGCCAAGGATGTCGAGGAGGCGTCTAAATCATTGTCCGATGGTGCGACAGAGCAGGCTGGAGTAATTGAGGAGCTGAATGCTACAATAGATACTGTTGTCAGCCTTGCCGCAGATACGGCAAAGGAGACAAAGAGCGCATCCGAGAGGGTAAAGGCTTCGGCAAACAAAGCCAATGAAGAGAAGGAAAAGATGAACGGACTTCTCACAGAGATGGAGCGTATCACGGAGATTTCCAAGGAAATCGGCAATATTATCACGGATATCGAAGATATTGCGTCCCAGACCAACCTTTTATCACTCAATGCTTCGATTGAGGCGGCAAGAGCAGGCGAAGCCGGAAGAGGCTTTGCGGTGGTTGCCGACCAGATTGGCAAGCTCGCATCGGACAGTGCTAAGTCGGTTATAAATACAAGAGAGCTGATTGATAAGACTCTGGTTGAAATTGAAAAGGGAAATGCCATTACAAGGACAACGGCAGATGCATTCAACCAGATTATTGCGGATATGGAGTCCTTTGCGGAAATGGCGCAGAACACAATGGAGAAGGCTAACGCCCAGGCTGATTCGTTAGAACAGATCGGACAGGGTATTGAACAGCTTTCCGGTGTGGTACAGGGGACAGCAGCTTCCTCAGAGGAAAATACGGCAATCAGTGTCAACCTGGCAGACGAGGCAGCCAAGATGCAGGACCGTGTGAATACATTCAAGCTATTCTAAGGGTGAGATGAATATTCTAATCTGTTAGAAGGAAGGTCCCTGCTGTGATAGATGATATGTTTAAAGTACTTGGAGAGCACGCTGCAGAAATCTTATTTGAAATAATTACGGAATCCATGGATGATTACCTGTATATATTTGATTTGCAGGACAATACAATGGAGATTTCACAGTCGGCTGTGGAGCGGTTTATGATATCGGACTGTGTCATGACTGATGCCGCTGATGCTGTCATGAAAGTAACATATGAAGATGACCGCGGGATGCTTGAGAAGCATCTTGCGGATATAAGAGAAGGAAAAGAGAAGGTACATAATCTTCATCATAGGTGGCTTGACAAAAACGGCCTGCCGGTATGGATTAACTGCCGCGGCATCGTGATTGATGATAATGAAGGACATGCGCGGTATCTGGTGGGCTGCATGAACGAGACCGGGAATAAGAGAAGGGCGGATAATGTCACGGGACTGCTGGGTGGCCCGGAATTTATTGCTTATCTGCAATCGCAGGCGGAGAACCTTTCTAAGGGTTTTTTAATACATATAGGCATCGATGATTTTTGCTCAATCAACAGCACCAGAGGAGCAGCTTACGGTGATTATATCTTACGAAGCGTAGCCGGCTGTATGAATGAATGTCTCTCCGGAAGGCAGAGAATATACCACCTTGTGGCTGACCAGTATGTTATTGTGGATCTGGAAGCATCCTCGAAGGAGGATGCGTTAAAGCTGAAGGAGAGGATTACCGATAAGCTCTATGAGTTTATAGCAGCTGAGAACTATGAAGCTGTATTTTCGGTTTCTGTGGGTGTTATAGCAGCGGCGACCTTTTATGAGGGAGCCGAGGAATGCCGCAGGAAATTTGAATTTGCCCTGAAGAAGGCAAAGAGAATGGGAAAAAACGGCTTCTATTTCTTCGATGAGAATGACTATGAAGCCTTTCAGAGAAAGGGAAGAATAATAGCGGCACTACGTAATTCTATTGTAAACGGCTGTAAGGGCTTTGAAGTGTATTATCAGCCGATTGTGGATTGCCGCTCGGAGAAGCTCATCGGTGCGGAGGCTCTTATGCGCTTTTCCATGATGTCTGAGGATGAACAGGTGTCTATTTCACCGGTGGAATTCATTCCGCTGCTAGAGGAGACAGGATTGATTATTCCTGCTGGAAGATATGTCCTGAACGAAGCGGCAGAAATGTGCAGTGAAATGCAGCAGTATATTCCCGGTTTCAAGATGAATGTAAATGTTTCGTATGTCCAGATTATTAAGGGCAAGGTTGAGCATGATATATTAGCTGCAATCCGGAACAACTCTTTAAAGCCGGAGACCATCTGCATCGAAATGACGGAAAGCGGCTTTATGGATATGACGCCATCGTTCTGCAGGTTCCGAAAGACTCTGGATGACAACAATATCAATTTTGTAATTGATGATTTTGGAACGGGATATTCCAATTTTCATTGTATACGCGATATGAATCCAAGCTATGTGAAAATGGATAAGGACTTTACCGCAAAGGCAATGAACGATGCCAGAGATAATGAATTGTACAGGAATATCATTCCGCTGGTACATAGCATTGATGTCAGGATATGTGCAGAAGGCATCGAGGAAAGAGACTGGTACCTTAAAATGAAAGAAATGCAGGTCGATTATCTACAAGGATATTATTTTGGCAGACCTTGCAGAAAAGAACAATTTATACAGCAGTATACCGCAGTATCGGAATAAGACAGGGGAGCGTGAAAATTCACGCTCCTTTATCTGTGTGCAGGTGAAGCTTCAAGCTAAGCGTTTGTTTTTAGCGTGGACATATCTCCTGCTGCTTTAAGTCCCATAAAGAAAAGTGTACAATGCATCTACCTTACATCGCCATAAAGTATTCATGCACCGAGGTGTCGTCCGTAAGCTCCGGATGAAACGCAGTTACAAGCTGTCTGTCCTGACGGGCTGCCACGATGCGCCCGTCGACGGTAGCAAGAACCCTTGCATTGTCGTAGACCTCTTCGGCGAAGGGTGCACGGATAAAGGTCATCGGGACTGTCCCTATGCCGTCAAAGCATTCCTCAGTGTAGAAGCTTCCAAGCTGTCTGCCGTAGGCATTTCGGCGGACACGGATATCCATGGTGCCGAAGCAGGGCTTTCCGTCCTCGACATCGCGGGACAGAAGAATCATTCCGGCGCAGGTGCCGAATACAGGCATGCCGTCATTAATCAGTTTTTTTATCGGTTCATACAGACCAAGCTCGTGTAAGAGCTTATTCATCACAGTGCTCTCACCGCCGGGAAGTATAAGCCTGTCGGTCTTTTTATCCAGGTCGCGAAGCTGCCTTATCTCAAAATGTTCTACTCCAAGCCTGTCAAGCATCTGTCCATGTTCCGCAAATGCTCCTTGAAGTGCTAATATACCAACTGCCATATATAATCCTCGTTTCCGCTATTTTCCTC
>DNFT01000067.1:45291-65067 GCA_003486385.1 Eubacterium sp.
CTCTCTGCCATCAGCAGGGCAATCTCGTTTTCATTTATTCCAACCATTGCCTCACCTAGGTCTGCCGATAGCTCAGCTATAAGCCCGGCATCGGTGTAGTTGGTGACAGCCTGGACAATCGCAGCGGCACGTTTCGCAGGATTTCCTGACTTGAATATTCCTGAGCCGACGAACACACCTTCTGCACCGAGCTGCATCATAAGCGCTGCATCGGCAGGGGTTGCGACACCGCCGGCGGCAAAGTTTACAACAGGGAGTCTGCCGTGGTCATGGACATATCTGACAAGCTCAACAGGAACCTGCAGCTGCTTGGCAGCCTCGTATAACTCATCATCGCGCAGGTTCTGGACACGACGTATTTCGGCGTTCATGGCTCTCATGTGGCGAACTGCCTGAACCACGTCGCCGGTTCCCGGCTCGCCCTTGGTCCTAATCATCGAGGCTCCCTCGCTTATGCGTCTTAGTGCCTCGCCCAGGTCGCGCGCACCGCAGACAAACGGAACCTTGAACTGTGTCTTGTCGATATGGTACACATCGTCAGCAGGGGAGAGAACCTCGCTCTCGTCTATGTAGTCAATCTCTATGGCTTCGAGTATCTGAGCCTCGACAAAGTGTCCGATACGGCATTTTGCCATGACAGGAATAGACACTGCCTCCTGAATACCTTTAATCATCTTAGGGTCGCTCATTCTTGATACGCCGCCGGCGGCTCTTATATCTGCCGGAATCCGCTCAAGTGCCATTACCGCACAGGCACCTGCTTCCTGTGCAATCTTAGCCTGCTCCGGTGTGGTCACATCCATGATTACACCGCCCTTTAACATCTGTGCCAGTTCCTTGTTGAGTTCATATCTTGTTGCCATGGTAATCTCCGTTTCCGGACAGTCCGCCTTATTGCGTAGGGACTGCCGCTGATTTTTATTTTGTGTTTTGTCATGTAATGCGCCGCTTCATGAATTTAGCGTTATGATACAGTAAAGATGGCTTGATTAAAACATCCAGTTTGAATAAAAATAAGCAGTCCAGTTGTGCAGAGCATGGAAAAATAACAATAAAGAGTCTGCAGGCTTTGATGTAAAGTGGACATTCGCAATCCGCTTTCGCTTAAAGTTTAAGTGGAGGATAAGATACTTATGTGTTATAATTATTCTAAAACATTCGTAATCCGCTGCTTCCACATGTTTTGCGGGTTCCAGGTTTAAATGCCTGATCGTGCAGGCGGCAATGGCGGAATGGAGATTAAAATGAAAAAGCTGATACAATTATTTCTCACGTTTCTGAAAATAGGTGCATTCACCTTTGGCGGTGGCTATGCGATGATTGCGCTTTTAGAAAATGAGTTTATCGAAAAAAAGAAGTGGATTGACAGAGAAGAATTTTTGAACATGGTGGCGATTGCGGAGTCGACACCGGGACCCGTGGCAGTCAACAGTGCGACCTATCTGGGCTACAGAGTGGGCGGTGTCGCGGGAGCCGCGCTGTCAACGCTTGCCGTGAGCATACCTTCGTTTGTGATAATATATCTGATATCGCTTTTCTTTGATAAGTTTTTAAGTCTGACCTATGTGGCGTATGCGTTCAAGGGGATACAGGTGTGCGTCGTGTACCTCATCGCGTCTGCCGGTGTGAGAATGTTCAAGGGACTTGAGAAAAACGTGTTCAACTATGTGATTTTGGGATTAGTGATTGTCGTGATGACGGTGTTTTCGATAACGGCAGTGTCGTTCTCGTCAATATTCTATATTGTGATAAGCGGCGTAGCAGGCTGGGCTGTGTACATGCTTCGAAAGTATGTGGGTAATTCCGGTAAAATATGTTCTGACACAGATGAAAAGCATAAAATTTGAAAATAAAATTTTCAAACTATTTATTGGTGGCAGTACTGCAAGAAATGCTTGCAGTATGCGGAGGTATAAAATGATATATATTGAACTTTTTCTGAATTTTCTTGTTATCGGTGCGGTTTCCTTTGGCGGTGGCTACGGCATGATTTCGCTTGTCAGGGAGACGGTTTTGTCAAGGGGGTGGCTTACCGAGAGCGAATTTATGAGCTTTATTGCCGTATCGGAGTCAACGCCGGGACCGCTCGCGGTGAATATGGCGACTTTTATCGGTTCTTCGCAGGGGGGAATGTTAGGTGCGTTTATGGCAACTCTCGGAGTTGTGCTGCCGTCATTTGTCATAATACTAATCATTGCCGCTGTGCTGAAAAATCTCCTGAAATATGCAGGTGTGAATGCGGTTCTGTCCGGAATACGGCCATGTATAGTCGCCATGATAATCGCGACGGCAATCAGTATGGGGCTTAACACTCTGCTTGGTTTTGCGGATTACACAAGCAGCATAGTGCCTGATTTAAGGTCAATAATAATATTTATGATACTTTTTGCAGTATCTTTTTTGCTGAAAAAAATATGGAAAAAGAAGTTGTCGCCAATTCTTATGATTGTGCTGTCGGCAGTGCTCGGGATAGTGTTCTGGGGCTTTTGAGAAAATCTTTAAAAGGTTGTTGATGCGGACAATTATACCGTAACCGAGGTCACGACTTTTGGGAGAAGCTTAGTTGTTCTTAGGACTCTGCTCATCACACAGCCACAGACGGCATGGATGCCAGCTGAGTTGTAAACAGTCATGGATGGCTGGAAGCCCGTCAAAAAGGAGAAGCTGTTCGAGGTGCTTGACAGGGCGGCAGAGAAGCTATCAAAGAATGAAAAGGTAATAGATATAGAACTTGCGGGCGAGCTGGTCCGTGTGCCTGTATACCGTATAAGATACGCGGACATGCTGGAAAACTATGTGACAATCCATGCCGCACAGGATTACACCTTTAAAATGATGCTCGGTGACCTGCAAAATGAGCTTGACGACGGTACGGAGATACTTCTGCCGCAGGTGTGAGGGACTAATTATGTAAATTACAAGTTGTCTTTTTTACAACCATCGTTTATAATGGTATCAGGCTTGGGGGAGCCTTTGTGTGTTTGTGTCATACAAAGGGAGGGCTTTTTTGAAAACAGAATTAAGCAATGCGATGGCGGTAGCGGGGGATAAGGCACAGTATGATATTCGAGCTAAGCGGCTGCTGGCACAGAAGAGTATTTTGGCGCGTATTCTTTTAAAGACGGTTGATGCGTTTAAGGGAATGAGCCCCGAAGATGTGGCGGATAGCATTGAGGGCGAGCCTGTGATCGGAATGGTGCCGATTGAGCCAGGAAGTACTAATGCTGAGAGGACTGACGGTTCGGTACAGAGAATCAGAGGGTTCAACACGGAGAACTCGGAAATTAACGAGGGAATGATAAGATTTGATATTGTTTTTTATGTGAGGTTACCGTTTGGCAATGTACATATAAAAGATAATGTCAGATTGACAGAAAATGAGACAAATCATAAACTGACACAGATTATCGTGAATGTCGAGGCACAGAAGGATGAACCTGCCGCATATAAGATATTGAACAGGTCAATCTTTTATGTGAGCCGTCTCGTGTCATCGCAAAAGGAAAGAGATTTTGTTAATTCCAATTACGACGATATTAAGCAGGTTTACAGCATTTGGATATGTATGAACATGAAGTGCAACAGTATGAGTCATATCCATCTTACCAAGGACGAGATGCTTGAGCCGTATGAATGGAAGGGCAATATTAATCTGCTCAACATTATCCTTATAGGAATTACGGATGAGCTTCCCGTACACGATGAGAGATATGAGCTTCATCGCCTGATAGGGGCACTTCTGTCAAGCAGTATTGAGCTTGATGAGAAGCTTGAGATAATGGAAAAGGAATATAATCTTCCGCTTAACAGTGATTTCAGAAGGGATGTGAATGTTATGTGTAATCTCAGTGATGGCATTGAGGAAAAGGCAGCAGAGAAAGCGACAGAGAAAACGACGAGAGAAATAAATGAAAAAGTTATTAAAAACATGCACAAAAATGGTTACACAGCCGCACAGATAGCTGAGATTGTTGAGGTGAGTGAGTCGGAGGTTGAGGCGGTTATAAAGGAGTGCAAAATAGTTTAGAAAAATATAATAAGTCATAACTAATTGTGGTTGCATATTTCTAACCACGGTGCTATATTCATGTTGTAAAGCAATAACATGAAGGAGGAGATTACTGTGGCTAAGATAGTTGAACTTAAAGATGTTACCAAGGTATACAAGACAGGGGAGCGTGAGTTTCGCGCGCTTGACGGAGTTGATTTGAGTATTGAGAAGGGAAAGTTCGTTGTCATACTCGGTCCGTCGGGAGCGGGCAAATCCACGCTCCTCAATTTAATTGGCGGAATGGATATTCCGACAACAGGACAGGTGATTGTAGATGGCGAGGATATTTCAAAATATAATGAGGACAAATTGAGCCGCTACAGAGCAGCGACAGTGGGCTTCATTTTTCAGTTTTATAATATACTGCCGACACTCACGGTGCTTGAGAATGTGGAGCTTGTGAAGGATATAGTGAGGAATCCGCTTGATGCACATGAAGCACTCGCGAAGGTCGGACTCACGGAGCACGAGAATAAGTTCCCGAACCAGCTCTCAGGAGGCGAGCAGCAGAGAATCTCAATCGCGAGAGCGGTTGCTAAGAATCCGAAGGTGCTTCTGTGCGATGAGCCGACGGGTGCCCTTGATTCCGCAACCGGAGTTGAGGTATTGAAGCTTCTCATGGAGCAGTGCAGAAAGGGAGAAAATACGGTTATCATTGTTACTCATAACAGCCTGATTGCTGACATTGCAGACATTGTGGTGCGCGTAAAGAACGGAAAAATCAAGTCTGTTGTCGATAACCCTTCACCGAAGAATATCGAGGAGGTGGAGTGGTAATGCTTAGAAAAAAGATGATTAGGGATATATGGAAGAATTTCTCTTCTTTTATCACTATATTTATAATGACCTTCCTCGGTGTGTTCGTATTTTCGGGAATCCATGCCTACATGGATGGTATGGATTACAGTGGGCAGAGATACTATGAGGAGAATAATCTTCAGGATTTGTGGATGCTAGGGGAGAACTTTTCTGATGAGGACATGGAGGATATTCTTGCCACCGACGGTGTGAAGGATGCAGAGCGCGCACTGGTTATCAATACCGATTTGAAAAATTATAAGGATGTTGTGCTTGAGACGAATTTTGTTGAGAGCAAGAATATCTCGAGCATGCATGTGGTTGACGGAGAGGGCTTTGATTATGACAGCGACGGAATGTGGATTGACAGCTACCTTGCGGACAATCTCGGCATCAAGGTCGGCGATGAGCTGACGCTCGCATACAAGGACTATGAGATTACAGGCAGGGTGGCGGGGCTTGTGAACACTCCCGACCATGTCTACTCAATCAAGGATGAGTCGGCGATTTTCCCGACACATGATGACTACGGCTATGTGTATTTGTCCATGAGGTCGTTCCCTGAGGATTACATAAAGGATGAACTTAAGGCTGCCGCTGCCGAAAAGCTTGGCATGAATGCAGGGGATGTGACGGATGAAATATTCGACATGGCTTTTCCTGATTACAGGGCAGGTGATTACTATGTGTATAATTATGCCTACGTCACATTGAAGGACGATGCTGATGAGCAGGCTGTAAAGGCACTTTTACAGAACAATATCAAGTCGGCGGTGGCTGTGACGGGAAGAGATGCGAGTGCGTCGGTGGAGGCTTATCAGAGTGAGGTTGAGGAGGGTGCAAGCTATTCGGGGATATTTACCTTCCTGTTTCTTTTCATAGCGGTGCTCTCGGTTGTCACGACAATGCATCGTTTTGTCAAGAAACAGAGGACACAGATAGGAACCCTGAAGGCACTTGGCTTCAGCAGAAAAAGGATAGAGAGACATTATCTGGGCTACGGGTTTTATGTGAGTGTCATCGCCGCAATTCTGGGGCTGATTGGCGGAAGATTCATTATAGGAAATATTTTTGTAAATATGGAGGCAAGCTATTTTGAAGTGCCGGATATGGTTGTAGTCACAAAACCGATTGTCTATGCTGTGGCGGCAGGAGTTGTGCTGTTAGTCACGGCAGCTACATATTTCACCTGCCACGGGCTTTTGAAGGAGTCGGCTGCACAGACGCTGAGACTTGAGGTGCCGAAGGTGAAGGCAGGCGAGTTAAAGCCTGCCGGAAGCTTTGCAAAGAGATTTTCAGTGGGTGTGCGCTGGAATCTGCGCGATATCGGAAGAAACAAGGGAAGAACGATAACCGGTATTGTGGGAATCGTGGGCTGTACGATGCTTATAGTCTGTGCTTTTGGCATGAGGGACACAATTAAGTTCTTTATAAAGTGGCAGTTTGAAGATTTATATAATTTTGAGTATAAGCTTGATGTGGAGAGTACAATATCTGATGAGGCGTATAAGGAGCTGACAGACAGATACGGTGATGCGACGAGCATGACGCTTGCCGTCGAGGCTTTTGATGCGTCGGGAAATACCTCAACCAGACAGATTGTCGTGGCGGATGCAGGAGATAAGGTGAGATATACCGACCATAAGGCAAGAGACTTCGAGCTGTCAGATGACGGAATATATGTATCGGAAAAGCTATTGTCAATCCTTGGCTTAAAGGTTGGGGATAATGTGAGCTGGTCGGTGTACGGCGAGGAAAAAACATATACAACCAGGATTGCCGGAACCTTCCGGGAGCCGCAGGGACAGAAGCTTGCGATGACAAGAGCCTATGCACAGAGCATCGGCATTGAATACAAGGCGGACTGCATTTATACAGATCAAGATTTAAGTGAAGTAAAAAATATCGCAGGGGTATCGCTCATAACCGGAATTGCTGCCCTGAAGGACGGAATGATGTCCATGATCAGCATGATGGACACGGTTATATTGCTGCTTATGGTGGTATCCGTAATTCTTGCTGTTGTGATTATCTACAATCTCGGAATATTGTCCTTCTCCGAGAAGCAGTACCAGTTCGCAACCATGAAGGTGTTGGGCTTCAGAAGCAGGCAGATAAGAAGGATATATGTCATGCAGAATCTCTGGGTCTGCGTCGTGGCAGTCATAATCGGACTTCCTCTCGGCGAGTACATGACAGCACTTATCTACAAGCTGGCGATGGGTGATAACTATGATATGCTGGTCCGTGTGGAGCCAATCACCTATGTTGTCGGTGCCGCAGGCGTGTTCGCGGTGGCTTATCTGGTAAATCTCCTGCTTGGGCGCAAGGTAAAGACAATCGATATGGTTACGAGCCTGAAGGCAAATGAGTAGAAAAAGTGCGGATAGAAATTAAGTGAAGTGATAATATGTTTTTAAATATGTTATTTCAAATTACTATAGCTGTGTTATAATGATATGAGGGGCAAAATATCTTTTGACCCTCATATCGTTATAATAAAAGCAGCGTAAGGATTATGGACAGGGGGGTAAATATGATACACAATGGAAAAAAGACAAGGATAATAAGCATAAGATTTAAGCTTATGCTGCCGGTTACGGCAATTATGCTGATTATGGCGCTGGCACTTGCAAGTATGGGAAGTCGTGCTGTCCGACAAGGGATGTCACAGCTCGGAGGCGAAGAGGCTGTGATGGCTGCAAAGGCAGCAGGTAATGTTGTAGATGGCGATGAGCTGGAAAGACTTTATGAGAGCGGCGGAACCGGGGACAGCTATGAGAGGATAAGGCTTGCCATGGATGCCGTGAGGCGTGAGCTGGGAGTTCTGTACATGTACACACTGTATGAGGACGGCGGTAAAATATATTACGGAATAGACACTGCTGAGGTTGATGCCTGTGAATACGGCTCCGAGTTTGATGCGACATATGAAGAGCTTGCGGATGTGTTTGCAGGCAGCAGCTATACGGATAACGTAATCGGGAATTACGGTGATTACTCAATAATAACGTCATATGCGCCTGTTTTTAACCGTGATAACGAGGTAGTAGGAATTATTGCATGCGACTATGATGCGACGCAGATAGAAAAAAGGATTTACAGCAGCAATAAAGCCAATATGGAGGCGGCAGTAGTCTGTCTTGTCCTTGCGGTTATAGCAATGAATGTGATTGTGGCTGTGATTATAAGGAATCTCAATAAGGTTGATAGGAAGATATATGATATTGTCAACAACGAGGGGGATTTGACGCAGAAGCTGGATATCAGAACGGGTGATGAGCTTGAAAATATTGCCGAAAATGTCAATGAGCTGCTCAATTATATAAGAAATATAATGGTTAACATATCGGACAATTCTTCAGAGCTTAGAAGCTCCTCCGATAAGATTGCCAGTGATCTTTCAAATGCACAGATAAGTATTTCGGATATATCTGCGACTATGGAGGAGATGAGTGCATCCATGGAGGAGACAAGTGCATCACTGAGCCAGATTAATGAGTCGGTTAATGAGACCTTTGAAGCTGTGGAGAATATCAGCAGCCAGGCACAAGGCGGGAATGATAAGTCCCGGAGGATAATGGAGAACGTGCAGGGAATATATGACAGCGCACAGCAGGCAGGCAGGAGCGCGAAGGAAGAGACGGAGAAAATGGCTGAGAGCATGCGCAGCAGGATTGAGAAATCCAAGGCGGTTGAAGAAATCAGCAGCTTGACCGAGCTTATTCTGAGCATTGCGAAGAAGACGAATCTTCTGGCACTCAATGCAAGCATAGAGGCGGCGCGTGCAGGCGAGGCAGGGCATGGCTTTGCGGTTGTCGCCGGTGAAATCGGGGAGCTTGCAGCTAATTCTACGCAGACGGCAGGAAGAATACAGACTGTTAGCAATGAGGTTATCAATGCCGTGGATGAGCTTGCGGAGGAATCAGGAAGAATGCTGGAGCTCATGGATACTACTGCGATGGAGGGATACAGAAGGCTTCTTGATACCTGCGATGATTACAGGAACGATGTAAGCGGCATGAGTGATATGATGAAAAGCTTTGCAGACAGGAGTGAATCTGTCAAGAGCAGCATGAATTTCATACGCGAATCAATAGCTGCAGTGAATATAGCGGTAGATGAGAGCACAAAGGGAATAACCAATGTCACGGAAAAGGCTGTTGAACTTACACAGGGAGTGAACGATATTGGTCAGGAGTCACATAACAATGTCATTATATCGGATAAGCTTAATGCGGAGATAAAGAAATTCAAGCTGAGCCGGGAATAGTAAAAACAGATACAAGGGCATACGGAGAAAGCTTCGTATGCCTTTTTTTATGTAATAGGAAACTTCGTTCCTATTACACAAAAACGCTCCGCGGGGATGCGCACTGCGGCGTACAATGCAGATGTCGCAAGCGACCGCCGCAGGCGCAAGAATGTGCCAAGGCACATTCTTTGTTCTAGTAAATTGCAGAATAATTGAAAAAATATATTGCATAATAACCACTGACATGATAATATTAACTAGGTTAGATAAAACTAACACAAGTTACATGCATAATACTTCATAAAAGTACGAAGCGGAGGTTGATATGTCAGTACAGGAGTTTATGGCTTACAGACAGGGAGCAGGCTTCAGGATGCAGGTGTCTATGGAGCTGGTGCTTCACTGCGCCCCTATACTAAAGGATGTGAAGCCTGCCAACATTGTGGCTGTGACACCGGAAAAGTTCAGACTGTATGTGCGGCTTCTGTCAGGCACGGAAATTGCGTGGCTGCTGCTTAACGTCAATAAACAGAGAGCGATACTGTATCTGTACAGACGTGACAGGCTCGAAGCCTATCTTTCCGATAAGGACATTGAGGATTTCCTTGCAGGATATGGCTATCGGCGCGGAAAGCTTGAGGATAAGCTTGCAAGGCTCGCAAAGAGAGTTGAGTGCTTTGGCGGCGGCAAGGTGAGCTTTCCACATGAGATAGGCATATTTCTGGGATATCCGCTGTGGGATGTTGAGGGGTTTTTGAAAAATAATGGGGAGAACAGTATCGGAAACGGCTACTGGAAGGTGTATGATGACCTTGCAGGTGCGCTCCGCACGTTTGCAAGCTTTGACCGAAGCAGGGAAAGGGCGATGGAGGAGCTTGTACAGGGAAAGAGTATTCGTGAGATAGCAGTGTGAGGATAGAAATTGCAGGATTCAATGAGACGCAGCAATACGTTGTACCGGTAAAAGCGCACAGCGGCTTACCGGCAAAGCTGAGTCGGGCAATTATCTGATATTATGAAAAGAAAGAGAGGACAAGATGAATGGGAAAGGTTAGTATTGTATATTGGAGCGGAACAGGCAACACGGAGGCCATGGCTGCTGCGATGGCAGAGGGAGCGAAGGACGCTGGCGCAGAGGTTGAGCTTCTGACAGTTGACAAGGCAGAGGCTGCGGCTATTTCGGAGGCTAAGGCTTTTGCACTCGGCTGTCCTGCGATGGGAGCAGAGGTGCTTGAGGAGGGTGAGATGGAGCCTTTCATGACAGAGCTTGACAGTCAGATTGCCGGTAAGACGATTGCACTTTTCGGTTCCTATGGCTGGGGAGGCGGCGAGTGGATGCGCGAATGGGAGTCAAGAATCGCTGCCGATGGAGCGGCTGTTTTATCCGGCGAGGGTATAATCGCCGACAATGCACCGGACGATGATGTGCTCGCGGAGTGCAGGGCAGCGGGCGCGAAGCTGGCTGCGCTGGTGTAGTCTGTTATATAAGTGACGGAAAAGTAATTAAATAAGTGAATTTTTATAGCTGAGATTATTTTTGTTACTTTATAAGATAGAGTGAAAAATTTATTGACTTTTTTTTCCTGATATATTATAGTTCAGTTAGTGTTTGGATAGATAACAGATGCAGACCACCGGACGGATTTAGGACATGTATTCAGCGGATGAATACCGGATGTGGCTCATATTTTTATGTGGTGAGAGACATATATCCGGTCAGGTTAAGCCATGCGGACAGGCGGGTCGGTTGCCGAAGTGTGACTAGGGCACACATTATTGATTGGGTTAGAAGCCCGAATTTTATAAGTTGATTTACTGAATATCATGCGTATGCACATCATCTTGTGAAACAGTCAATAAGAGCGGTAACGGTACTCTGCCAGGATAAACTCTGAGATAGTTTTTATCATATAGGGATAATGATTTTTTGCACAGGCGTGAATATTCACGCCTGTTTTTTGTGTGAAAATGTCTAAAATCAGGCGCGGTCAGGACATGACTAACTAAAAATGTATGTGCGGAGGTTGCCATGGATTTAAAGAGACAAGCCTCTGCGCCGCTTTATGAGGCGCTTGAGAGGTTTAGAAAAGCAAGAATTGTTCCGTTCGATGTTCCGGGGCATAAGAGAGGAAGGGGTAATCCGGAGCTGGTTGACCTGCTGGGGGAGAGGTGCGTCGGGATAGATGTCAACTCCATGAAGCCGCTTGATAATCTGTGTCATCCGGTGTCGGTGATTAAGGAGGCTGAGGAGCTTGCCGCCGATGCGTTTGGCGCTGAGCACGCGTTTTTCATGGTTGGAGGGACTACATCGGCGGTTCAGAACATGGTGCTGTCCGTGTGCAAGGCGGGCGATGAGATTATCGTGCCGCGAAACGTCCATAAGAGTGTAATCAATGTGATGATACTCTGCGGCGCAATTCCGGTGTATATAAATGCCGAGGTAAATACCAGAATAGGTATAATGCTCGGTATAACCAAGGAGCAGGTTGAGGAGGCGATACTTGCACACCCACGGGCAGTTGCCGTGCTGGTGAATAATCCGACCTACTATGGAATCTGTTCGGACATCAAGGGAATCTGTGAGCTGGCACATTCCTATGGGCTCAAGGTGCTTGCGGACGAGGCTCACGGAACACATCTGTACTTTGGAAATAATCTTCCGATATCGGGCATTGCGGCGGGGGCTGATATGGCGGCGGTGTCCATGCACAAGTCGGGCGGTTCACTCACACAGAGTTCAATTCTTCTCACCAATAACGGAATGAATGCAGACTATGTGAGAACGATTATAAATCTCACGCAGACCACGAGCGCATCGTATCTTCTGATGGCAAGCCTTGACATATCGAGGAGAAATCTTGCACTCCGCGGAAGGCAGTCATTCCAGAAGGTCATGGAGTGGGCGGAGTATGCGAGGGAGGAAATCAACTCCATAAGCGGATATTACGCCTACGGAAAAGAGCTGATAAACGGAAGCTCAGTGTATGATTTTGATGTGACGAAGCTGTGCGTGTTCACAAGAGATATAGGGCTTGACGGAATCGAGGTGTATGACATTCTCCGCGATGAGTACGATATACAGATTGAGTTCGGCGATATAGGAAATATACTGGCGTACATCTCAATAGGTGACAGAATACAGGATATCGAGCGTCTCATGGGGGCGCTTGCCGATATAAGCCGCCTCTACAAAAAGGAGGAGAAGCGCTTTGAGGTCGACAGGGAGATGCTTCTTCCAAGGGTGCTTGCTTCGCCGCAGGAGGCTTTCTATGCGAATAAGGAAAAGGTTCCGATAAGGGAGGCAGCAGGACGGATATCGGGAGAATTTGTGATGGCATATCCGCCGGGAATACCTATCGTTGCGCCGGGTGAGGAGATAACGGAGGACATTATTGATTATATACTCTATTCAATAGAGAAGGGCTGCTCCATGCAGGGTATGGAGGACCCGGAGGTTAAGTATCTTAATGTGCTGGTGTTTTAGGATGTTATGGAAAAAACAGATATTTGTAAAACATATATTGCAGGAAGTTTGTTTTGTGAATATAAATAGTTTACAGTGATTTGTGAACGTATAAAATTTTTCTGGGTTTTATAACTAAAAAATGCATATTTTATTATTCTGCTAAATATAAGTTATGCGGCGTAGTTATAAGCAATAGTTATCAGTAATAATTATCAGGAGTGTATCGGTTATGGAAATTTGGTTTTCAGAAAATCATTCGCCGCATGTGCGTTTTGATATCCGCGTGGAGAGACAGCTCTATTCGGCTGAGAGCGAATATCAGAGAATAGATGTCTTTGCTTCGCCTGAGTTCGGGAAGTTTCTTACACTTGACGGAAGTGTTATTTTTTCCGAGCAGGATTGTTTTATTTACAATGAGATGGTGGTGCATGTGCCGATGTCGGTGCACCCGCATGTCGAGAAGGTGCTTATTATCGGTGGAGGTGACGGAGGAGTCGCCAAAGAGCTTATCAACTACGATACAGTAAAATGCATAGATATCGTTGAGCAGGACGCCATGTTCATTGAGGCATGCAAGGAGTTCTTTCCGGAGACGGCAAAGGGGCTGGACGATGAGAGAGTGCACGTCTACAACACCGATGCGCTGCGTTTTTTACGCTCCCAGTCGGATGTGTATGACCTTATTATAAATGATGCCACAGACCCGTTCGGTGCGTCGGAGGGCTTCTTTACAAGGGAGTTTTACGGCAACTGTTATAAGGCACTCAAGGATGACGGAATACTTGTCTATCAGCATGGAAGCCCTTTCTATGATGAGGACGAGCAGGCATGCAGGCGGATGCACAAGAAGGTGTTCAACACCTTCCCGATAAGCAGGGTATATCAGGCGCATATACCGACCAGCCCTTCGGGCTACTGGCTTTTTGGCTTTGCGTCGAAAAAATATCACCCACTGGCTGATTTTAAGCCGGAGGAGTGGAAAAAGCTGCAGATACCTACGGAATACTATACCTGTAATCTGCACACCGGAGCGTTTATGCTTCCAAAATATGTTGAGGAATTGTTAGAAGAGGAGGAAAAAAGATGAGTCGTTTATTGGTAATCGGATGTGGTGGAGTTGCTTCAGTGGCAATTCATAAGTGCTGTCAGCTTAGTGAGGTGTTCACGGAGTTGTGTATAGCGAGCAGAACCAAAAGTAAGTGTGATGCGTTAAAGAAGGAGTTAGAGACAAAAACGAGTACAAAGATAACAACAGCACAGCTTGACGCGGACCATGTTGATGAGATAATTGCTCTTATCAACAGCTACAAGCCGGATGCAGTACTCAATGTAGCACTTCCGTATCAGGATTTGACAATTATGGATGCCTGCCTTGCAACCAAGGTTTCCTACATTGATACAGCAAATTATGAGTGCGAGAACACGGATGACCCGGAGTGGAGAAAGGTGTACGAGGAGCGATGCAAGAGGCTTGGCTTCACGGCTTATTTTGACTATTCCTGGCAGTGGGCTTACAGGGAGCGTTTCAAGGAGGCAGGAATCACAGGCCTTTTAGGAAGCGGCTTTGACCCGGGTGTTACGAGCGTGTTCACAGCTTATGCCCTCAAGCATTATTTTGACGAAATCCACACAATAGATATATTGGACTGCAACGGCGGCGACCATGGTTATCCGTTCGCAACCAACTTCAATCCTGAGATTAATCTTCGCGAGGTATCTGCACCGGGCTCATACTGGGAGAACGGAAAGTGGATTGAGACTAAGCCTATGGAGATTAAGAGAGAGTACGATTTCCCGGAGGTAGGAATGAAGGACATGTACCTCCTTCACCATGAGGAGATTGAGTCACTTGCCGCTAACATTCCGGGTGTAAAGAGAATCCGTTTCTTCATGACCTTCGGACAGAGCTATCTCACACATATGAAGTGCCTTGAGAATGTCGGAATGTTATCGACAACACCGATTAACTTTGATGGCAAGGAAATTGTGCCAATCCAGTTTTTAAAGGCACTTTTACCTGACCCTGCTTCACTTGGACCAAGAACTGTCGGCAAGACCAATATCGGCTGCATCTATACAGGAATCAAGGATGGCAAGGAAAAGACACTCTACATCTACAATGTGTGCGACCATCAGGAGTGCTACCGCGAGGTAGGCTCACAGGCAATCTCCTACACAACAGGCGTTCCGGCTATGATTGGTGCGATGATGGTTGTAAAGGGAATATGGAATAAGCCGGGTGTGTTCACGGTTGAGGAGTTCGACCCGGATCCATTCATGGATGCCCTTAACAAGTACGGACTTCCTTGGGTTGTGTGTGAGAATCCGGTGCTGGTGGAGTAGGCTGTTGCCGCTGATGGCACACATGGTAGTAAAGCGGACATTCGCAATTCGCTTTCGCTACTTGCTCATGAACGCAGTCGCTTTGCGAACTGTCAGTGGGAGCTTTTAACTCCCACTGACATAAGCATCCCCCTTACCCGCGCTTAGTGCTCTACACACTTGAAGTGGGGGATTGCTTATTCTACGTTCAATCTGCAGATATATGGCGAGTATCTGCCTAAAGGCTGTGAAATTAACCTCTTGGGCAGAAAAATTGATTGATGTTATAAGGCATATCAGTCCATGGATGACATTATAGTGTCTGTTAGGCAGAGAAAAACACTGTAAGACTGTGAAAAATCAGTCCAAGGCAGGCAGTGTATGAGCACATGGGCAGAGAAAATTCATAAAATTAGAATTTTACAAGGATTTTCTCTGCCCATAAGTGTTATATTGGATATGAATGGACAGAAAATATAAGACAATGACATGGAGAAATGCATGATGAATACAGAATTAAATATAAATTTGCAGGATACCCAATGGCAATTTGAGTATGTTGATCATGATAGAAATATTGCCAGAGCAATCGTTTATGATGAAAGTGGACAATTCTATTTTGTAAGAGAGCGGGATGATGATTTTGGAAAAGCAACATTAATCGAAACTGCCGGCGGTGGTGTCGAGGATGGTGAAGATTTGATAACTGCCATTCGGAGGGAACTCAAAGAAGAGTTAGGCGTACAGGTAGAAGTGGTTTGCAAAATTGGGGTTGTAAGTGATTATTATAATCTGATTCACAGACATAATATTAATAATTATTTTTTGTGTAGAATACAATCGTTTGGAGAAAAGAATTTAACGCAGGATGAGATAGAAAGATTTCATCTATCAACATTGAAATTGTCATATGAGGAAGCGGTCAGGGAGTATGAAGATAGAGCGAATACAAGCTTAGGAAAGCTCATTGCAAACAGGGAATTGCCTATTTTACATCGTGCAAAAGAAATAATTGAACGCAGAATAAGCAATCCCCCGCTTCAAGTGTGTAGAGCACTAAGCGGGGGTAAGGGGGATGCTTATGTCAGTGGGAGTTAAAAGCTCCCACTGACAGTTCGCAAAGCGACTGCGTTCATGAGCAAGTAGCGAAAGCGGATTGCGAATGTCCGCTTTACGCCGGCTTTTAGGCATGTGTAGGAGAAACTAATGAATAAATATGACAAATGCATTGAATTGTGGGACGACTTTTTTTCAAAACAAGAATCTGTACTTCCTAAGAAAAAAGAATCCGGAAATGTGGAGTTTGATAAAGGCTTAGCATGGTTGACAGATAACGCTTTATCGGTGCTTGATTTTGGATGTGGAAGTGGTACAGCACTGTTTTTGTGTAATAAGTATGGTACCGATACACATATTGGGATAGATTTGTCACCGCAAGCGATAAAGAGTGCTATAGAGAAAAGTAAAATGATTGAAAACGGGAATTTTCAGTTTTTATGCGGAGGAATTGAGGCATTAAAGGGAATACAGGATGAGTCTATGGATTCTGCCATTTTATCTAATATTATTGATAACCTGTATTCGGACGATGCAATCAGTGTTTTAGAAGAAATCAAGCGTATCCTGAAAAAGAACGGAAAACTTCTCGTAAAGTTAAACCCATTCATTTCTGATGAACAGATTGAGAAATATGGGATTAAAAAGATTAGTGGTAATCTATTAGATGACGGAATGGTTCTTTGGAACAATACTAATGAAGAATGGGAAGATATCCTTGGGGCAAGATATTCGATAAGTGACTATGTAGAAATTTATTATGAAGAATACGGACAGATTAATAGGATGTATTTATTAACTAAATAAGCAAAACAATATGTGCTGGTATCCTTGCCATTTTTTGTACTATTTTGTTTGTTGTTTTAATCATTATCAGCATTATAAGATATGTTATGAAAAAACTATGCAAGCAGGTGGTTATTGCAGCTTTGTGTTTTGTGGCGTTAGAGCATGACAGGATTCTTATATTTTTACATTGGATATGTTTGTGTTTCCGGGACAGAAATAAATGCAGTATGTGGAGGTTATGAACATGGAATTGCATGACATGATAGCTGATGAGTTGTTTCATAAGAAGTCGGTATCAGCACTTATATGGTTGATTTCACAAGGGCGTGAATTGGAGGCGGCTTATCAAAATGAAGCAATTTTTATTTCTACCGATAAATCGAAAAACAAAGTATCAATATGGATAAACAGGCAGGAAAGCTCATTTGATTCAATGGAGGAATTACTTCAATCTGCCGAAATAAAAGGACATAAGTTAATTGATGTTTGGGATGAAATACATTTAGATACATTATTTTAGAAGGTAAATTTGAATTGACCGAGCTCTTAGAGCGAGGGATGATTCTTGTCCGAGAGGCAGGAAGATGGAGATTAGAAAGAGTTTAACAACTCGGTATTTGTAGGTGACAATAGGTTAATAAATCTTAGCTTAGGAATGGAACTAATGAAAGAACATATTAAAGTATTTACTGGAAGTAATGAAGTACAGTGGTTATATTCGCAAGATTGGGAATATCATGATTATGGTAATTGTAAAAGGTATTTACAAATTATCTTTCCATATAAGCGTGAGATGAAGAAGGAAGAAAAGTATCCGCTTATTTTATTTATTCCGGGTTCAGCATGGCATAAACAAGAGATGTATAACGATATTCCGCAATATGCAACATTAGCTAAATGTGGATATGTTGTAGCTGTAATGCAGTATCGTGAATCAGACATTGCTTTATTCCCTGCACAGGTAGATGATGTTTGCAATGCACTTAAATTTATTCCGACTATTGCTGAGAATTTTCATATTGATGCAGAGCGGATTTTTCTTATGGGAAATTCCTCTGGTGGACATATTGCTATGATGACCACATTATTTAGCGAACATGGATTATGTGAAAAAATCACGAAAATTTCTGGTGTAATTTTGGAAAGTGCATCAACAGATATACTTATTTGTTCAAAAGCTCCACTGCCACCATGGATGCAAGTGCGACCTTCAGCGGCGTTACTTGGTGTAGATAAAATTGAGGGGAATGAGGAACTGGCTAAGAAAGCTTCTTGTGAAATGTATATAACAAAAGAAATAAATTTGCCAGCAGTGTTGCTTTTGCATAGCGAATTAGACCCAATAGTTTCAGTAGAGAATAGCAGAGTGCTGTATGATACTTTGGTAGCTGCTGGACATCAAGCGGATTATTATGAACTGGAAGGCAATGACGCTCATGGTGGTGCAACTTATTATGATAGCCAAGTGCTAAATATAATACAGAAGTTCTGCAGAGCACATATGGATTATTAAATACTAATATGTATAACAGTTGAAAAAACTTGAATAAGTCGAATAGATAGGATTGAATAGGCAGAGATGAAACAAATGAAGACAATAAAACGAAAATCGGAAGGCACTCATTTTTCAATGTGTGTGCAACCTGATTTTATTTTGGTACAAATAATGATGATGGAACATACAATTTTGCCCCTATTACATGGGTTAGCATTACAAACGAAAAAAGTAATAATTATTTGCTAATTATTAGTAAGTTTTGGACTAAGAAAACCAAGCAAAATGTGATCAGGACTGGAGTTCTAAGTGTTAATCTCGTCAGTACGGATATGCTTGAACACAACAGAGGCTATACTATGAAAATAAATTTAGAAAAAAATGAAAGTATCTTTTGTCAAATAATTGCAAATGTTTCGCTATTGGTCGAGCTTGAAAATAACAAATTTCTGGGTAGCAATTATTATAGGGAAATGAAATGGTCATGCTCTGAATCAAATAAAAAAAATATTAATACTATTTTGGATGCATCTGGAATAGGAAATCCAGCAATGTTACAAATGTTTATGTATGCACTTCTTGTTGTGCCTAAAGAATTGTTAGGTAAAGAATGTTGTATTAACGTAGCCTTTAACAATGAAGCAAAGAAATATGTTACTTATAATACATCTACATATTGTGGAGAAGAAAATATAAATTACTATCGTCATATTAGAAATTCAATAGCCCATTCAAAATGCGAGTATTTTACTAAAGATGGAGAAGACTATGTTACGTTCAAGGATGATATTCCGGGAGGTACTCCTAAACAATATTGTGAAATAAGGATGGCAACCAAGAATGTTGGAAAGTTAATGGAATTTATGCTGAAAGAGCTTATGGAATTACTGAATACCAAGATTAATAATAGTTTGCATGAGAATGAGTAAAAATTTATTGCAAGTGTAAAATCAACATAAAAGATATAGATACTCCATCATATTTGTCAACGAGACCAGCTATGAAAAGTCAAGCTTAAATTAGCTGGAAATTAATAAATCCTTTTCGTGGTAAAAATTGGTAACCTTAATAAGGCTCCCTGGTGGGCGCTTTTAAACAAATCTATGATGTGGGTATCCAGACCTCTTAATCGAGGTTAAATTCCAGGTTGTCAGTCATCATTTTCCAGATAATTCTGACAAGCTTGCCGGCACAGTGCCCAAGGGCATTATAGTGGGTTCGGCCTTCAGCCATCTTGGCGTCATAGTAAGCCTTGAAGGTGGTGTTGTTTTTTACAACATTGTGAGCTGCATTAACAAGTGCATATCTGAGGACTTTAGATCCACGTTTTGACATTCTGGTCTTCTTAGCCTGAAAGTTTCCAGACTGATAGACAGAAGGATCCAAACCGGCATATGCAAGCAGCTTGTTGGGGCTGGAGAAACGGTGGATGTCACCGATTTCGCCAAGTATCATTCCTCCATTGATATATCCGATACCAGGAATGGTCATAATGACAGAATCATTGAATTTTATGATTTCCGTCATTTCAGCTTCAACTCTTT
>DNFT01000006.1 GCA_003486385.1 Eubacterium sp.
TGTTTTGACCCCAACATCATATCCATATTGCCAATATAGATTCCCGCATACTTTATATACATTCTGTACGCTCATTTTTCTTTCAGCTCCGCTCTCCGCTTATATCTCTCAATAAATATTTGACGCACTCCTTGCAATGTATTATACTTGTTTCATTAGTTATAAAAAAGGAAAGGTATACTATGAATACAGTAATCAGATTTACTTCAACACAAAAGCCCGACGGCAAAGAATACAAAAAGATAACCTACTGGAACCGGTTTATACGGGAAAAGCTTGAGACCTTGATTTTAATTGCACTTATAGCGACAAGCATATCCTGCGGCATATACAGGCTTACCACAGGCACGATGGATACCTTCTGGGCGATACTCTGCATAGTATTCCTGTTCTATCCGATAATCGTGATAACACAGTTCAACTCAAGCATCCGGTATCACCTCAAGCACCGTGACCCATCCGAATCGGCTCCATGTGAATTCTGCCTGATGGAAAACGGCATCCTGATTGATGTCCCTGAATGTGATGTACATAAGTTCATAAAATACGATGAATTCACCCATGTGTACACCAACGTGTTCGGCTACTACATGATGTTCCGTAAGAACACAGTTCTTGCCATGATACGCCACAGCGATATACCGGAGGGACAGAAAGATGAATTTGAAGATACTATGGTGACAAGCCTTAATGATACATGCAAGGTCAGCAGATTCTTCTGAGCTGTTGGCGCAGGGTTAGGTGGATAGGGGTGTTGGGACAGGGGTCAGGTCCGTGTCCCAGTTATGGGACATACGGACCTGACCCCTGTCCCAACCCCTGTCTATTTCTCACTCATCTGTCTCTTGACCTGCGCCTTGAACAGATTCCACTCATTCTCATAGTCAACGAAATACTTCGGACATTCCTTACCTGTAACATCATAATGTCTTATGACATCCTTATCCGGGTTAAGATTATAGAGTATACAAAGATACGCTGTGAGCTTCACCAGCGATTCGTATGTCGCCTTGTTATATGCTCCTGTCTCATCCGGATGGCACGACTCAACTGCTATAGTGTCATCATTGCGCTCATTGGAGGCATAGGAAATCTCGTCAAGCGGAACGCACTGGATAATCTCACCCTCAAGTCCGACGATAAAATGGCTGCTGACATACGCTTCCCCGGTCTCAATGATGTTCTCGAAGTAGCTCCTGTTCTGAGCTGCCGTTGTGCCCGGATTACCAACGTAGTGAATCACCACAGCATTGACCTTCTTAAGCTCCTTACCGGGTCTTGAGTATTCATTGACCGGAAGATAATCCTCCATTATCGTAGTCTTGAACTCCTCAGCCCAATCCGGAAGCTCTATCTCCTTCGGAAGTGTCACAAGTGTAACTGCGGCTCTGGTGCTGCTCTCCTGCTCATCCGTATGCTCCGCCGTCTGTTCAGTTCCATCGCTTCCACTATTATTTCGGGCAATTTCATTTTTTCCTATATATACCATAATCAGGAGCACCAGGGCTATCAATGACAGCCCTAATACTCCTGATAAAATCAACATACCTTTTTTCATTCAGGTACTCCTTGAAGTTCATTCATACTGTAAATATTCAGTATATCTCCTACTGGTCTACGCTGTAGTTAGGAGCTTCCTTCGTGATATGGATATCATGTGGATGGCTCTCCTTGAGTGAAGCGGCAGAAATCTTAACGAACTGTCCGTTCTCCTTGAGATATGGAATAGTAGGTGCTCCACAGTAACCCATTCCTGAACGAAGACCGCCCATAAGCTGGAATACCGTATCCTCAAGAAGTCCCTTATATGCAACTCGTCCCTCAACGCCTTCCGGAACAAGCTTCTTAGCGTCTGTCTGGAAGTATCTGTCCTTGCTTCCGTTCTCCATGGCTGCGATAGAGCCCATGCCACGGTATACCTTGTACTTACGGCCCTGGAATAACTCAAAGTCTCCCGGAGCCTCGTCACAGCCTGCGAACATGCTTCCCATCATACATACATCTGCTCCGGCTGCAATAGCCTTAGTTATGTCTCCCGAGAACTTGATACCGCCGTCTGCGATAACAGGAATACCATACTGCTTGGCAACCTCATATACATCCATAACTGCTGATATCTGAGGAACACCGATACCTGCAACAACTCTTGTTGTACAGATAGAACCCGGTCCGATACCAACCTTAACCGCATCGACACCGGCCTCAATGAGAGCATTCGCAGCGGCACCTGTAGCAATGTTGCCGGCGATAACCTGAAGCTCAGGATACTTAGCCTTAACCATCTTAAGTGTATCGATGATATTCTTGGAATGACCATGAGCTGAATCGATGACTATACAGTCAACCTTAGCTTCAACAAGAGCGTCAACTCTCTCCATTATATTCTTGGTGATACCGACTGCAGCTCCACAGAGAAGTCTTCCCTGCTCGTCCTTAGCTGATAAAGGATACTTAATCTGCTTCTCAATATCCTTGATTGTTATAAGACCCTTGAGATTGAAATCATCATCTACAATAGGAAGCTTCTCCTTACGAGCCTTGGCAAGAATCTGCTTAGCCTCCTCAAGTGTAGTTCCTTCCTTGGCTGTTACAAGACCCTCGCTTGTCATGCACTCGCGAATCTTCTTGTCAAAATCCTGCTCGAACTTGAGGTCACGATTAGTGATGATACCAACTAACTTTCTTCCCTCTGTGATAGGAACACCGGAGATACGGAACTTAGCCATAAGCTCATCCGCATCACGGAGTGTATGTTCAGGTGATAAATAAAATGGGTCAGTGATAACTCCGTGCTCGGAGCGCTTAACCTTATCAACTTCCTCAGCCTGCGCCTCTATGGACATATTCTTGTGAATGATACCGATTCCGCCCTGTCTTGCCATCGCAATCGCCATTCTGTGCTCGGTAACCGTATCCATTCCGGCACTCATAATAGGAACATTAAGTCTAATCTTCTTTGTAAGGTTAGTTGATAAATCAACCATATTCGGTGTAACTTCCGAATACTGTGGTACCAGCAACACATCATCAAAAGTAATGCCATCGCCAATAATCTTACCCATTTCATTATCCTCGCTTTCTTAATTTGTATAATTTTATCAATAGTAGCAAATCCACTTTCAAATGTCAACATGACATTTTTAAAATCAAAAACATTATTTTGAAACTTCTATATTTCCTTATACTTCATACACAACATTTAATTTCATAAAATGCAATGTCCCTGAGCGGTCTTCCGATTAATCGATATGTAACTGTCTCGGAATAATGTCCCTCAGCTCCTTTAACATTCTCTCATCCGGCTCAAGTACAAGCTTGACCATCTCATTGCCATCCATGATGATAAGCACATACTTCTTGTTCTCCGGGATAAGGGATGAAAAATCGGTACACTTCAGATTCCTGTTGTCATACTCCTTTATATACGAAGAACCCTCCGGAGCCATAACCTCGGTCTTTGTAAGGTCATACTCACCCATTCTCTTTCTCTTAGACTTCTTCATAATCTTATCAATGTACATCGTCTTCTCGACAAGAGCATATTCCCACTCAACATCATTATTCTTAAAATAGAGATAACTGAGGAAAATAATAAGAGCCACCACCAATATTCCGACATACGGAATCGGCAGCAGTCCGCACGAAAGCACGCATACAATAACGAGAAGTGTCTGTATTATCTTCACGTTCTGCGGTGTCTTTCTCTTTACAATCCATTCTGAAAAAAATTCGCCCATTGCGACCTCCTAATTTCTGCGCCTGCGCGCAGCGTTATTAGAGTAATTATACAACAGACGAATATAAAAAACAAGAAGTGCAATTGTTATAATTCTATGAACTGCTTCATGCCACCAGCTTTCTCCTCTCACGCGGCATGTTGTCTATAATCATATCCATAAATTTTTCTACATTATACCCCCTCTCAGCCGAATAATACACAGGCATCCTGACCTTCACCCCGGTAGCTTCGGCAAGCCTGTTGCGGACGGATTCCGCCTTCCTGTCAAGAAAATCCCTTAGCACAATGTCGGGACAGTTCGCGCACTCATTCCAATGCCTGCCCTTCATCGCCAGATCAGCCTGATTGATTGCCACATATATTCTGTCACTCTGGAAATTCGGCACTATGACATCGCTCAAAAGCTTGTAGATAGTTCCCATGTCCCTGCCGGAGCCGTCAAGAATGACAACAACCATATCAATCACTCCATACTGCATATTTTCAAGAAAATAATCCTTATATAAAATATCAACCAAGCCCTTGGCATATTCCTTGTCGCGCTCAACATTGTCGCCTAAGCCCGGACTGTCCCAGATACGGAATGAATCATTTAATTCTGAAGCCGATATACTCATTGTCTCAGGGGCACAGCCCCTGCCGACAGCATTAACCTCCCTTGTAAACAATGCATTGATGGTTGAGGACTTCCCGGCACCCGTTTCACCTACCACCAGCACATCCAGCGGACGAAACCGCGCAATTCTCAAATTCGTCTTAATATCTTCCACTCTGTATAATGTATTCATATTTACGCCTCCTTTATAATCCGAACAGACTGCCTACAAAACTTCCAACAGCCTTTACCGCACCGACAACACCGCCTACAATACCACCGACGACCGTACCTATAACTCTTCCCGTGTTTCCGAATATGCTTCCTATATCGCCCCCGATATCAGCACCATCCGAAACGCCGTCCTTGATGGAGTCAAACATACTCTTTCTGGTTTCACTTCCATAATCAAGTATCTCGTCATTATCAACCCACATCGCCTCGTCATTGTTGACATTGTTTACATAGACCGCTCTCTTCTCCGAAGGAGTAGCCTTGACAATATAATAAAGAAGCTTCGACAAGTTATACGGTCTGTTCTGGACGCCGCCGTCCTCCATATAACCTGCGCTGTAATATATAGGTTCAACCCTGAGACCTGTCGCCTCATAAATCCTGTCCCTCACCGACGCAGCCTTATTATCAAGGAACTCCTTGAGCTGCTCATCAGGCTCATTCTTCTTGTAATCCCAGTTACGCCCCTTCATCGCCATGTCCGCCTGATTGATTGCCACCAATATCCTTCTCTCCTTCTCAGGTCCAAGGTTCGGAATGATGACATTGTTTATAAGCTCGTAGTCTGTACCCATATTCCGGCTTCCGCCGTCTAAGATTACCAGTACAAGGTCTATGAGCGCATTGCCATCCTTGTCCCTCTCCAAAAGCTTGTTGATAATGTTCTTGGCATGTCTGTTGTCCGCCTCCCTGCCATCACCAAGCCCCGGTGTGTCCCATAAGACAAGGTTGTCCAACTCGTACTTCTCAATCTCCATCGTCTCAGGGTCCACGCCGACACCAACCTTTGCGACCTCCGTATCAAACAAAGCATTTATGGTGGAGCTCTTTCCACATCCTGTGGCTCCCGTAACCATAATATTAATCTTCTGCTCCTTCAGTCTCATCACGTTCTTAAGCATTTTTCTTCTGGTGCTCTCGTCAATTCCTGCACCCATAATGTCTTCCTGCATTGTCTCAAAAATATCTCTCTTCATAGTTATTATCTCCTATTATTTATGTATTGTTATATCTTCTAAAACCATCAAGCAACTCTGTCTATGTTTTCTCCTACTGTTCACCTCCATTTTTGGCAAATACATCTTTTCCACTGAACTTCCCGGAATGTTCCTGTGACCTATCAACCACCTCAACTCTCGCATCACTTCCAATTCCTGAACAACTCTTTTTTTCTTTTAAAATACTCATACTTTTTTCCTCCAAATCAACTGTTGTTCTGTTCCTTACACTTATTACTCTTATGAAATTATCCTTCGTTCATTTTTTTTAATATTTTTTATATAACAACGAATTTTTCCGGCATAGGCACCCTCCTTATCTGCTGCACTCACAGTGTGTAATTATTTTCCTTATACATATTTCTCATCAAAAAAAATGCACCATTCATTTTTTTCAAAAAAAAATCCCTAGCCGCCACTTCTATTACATGTGCAATAGGTGGTGACCGGGGACTTACCCGATAAGCTTAATAAATCATTCATACAGCATTTCTTATCCCGCGCAACACGCGGCAGACTATCATTGACAAAAAAAGACCTTGGAATCACTTCCAAGATCTTAAGGCGTGCAGTCGGCGGGACTTGAACCCGCACCCAAGCAATATGGACTAGATCCTTAGTCTAGCGCGTATGCCAATTCCGCCACGACTGCTTATTATGTGCTTCGCTGTGTTCCAGCGACATGATGTATAATAGCATAACTTTTTTAAGAATGCAAGTACTTTTTTGAAATTTTTTCAATTTTTTTCAAAAAATATTCTTTTTCTACAAAATACACAATTTCACTCCATAGCTGCTCATCCGGCTATCATAACAATAACCATAACAATAAGCATAACATAAACCCTGCAGCCACTATGGTTTTACCATCCCATGCCGGAGAATATACAAAACTATTTACAACATTTCTCATATTCATCTTGACAAATTCACACAATAGATGATATTATATAAAAGCTTCATTGAGCAGAGCTTATCTGTTCAGAATCATATATTGATATGCAGTCGTGGCGAAATTGGCACACGCGCATGATTCAGGTTCATGTGGACTTACGTCCATGAGGGTTCAACTCCCTTCGACTGCATTAACAAAAATCCTCAAATGCTTATCAGGCAGGCATTTGAGGATTTTTTGTGGTTTGAAGAATTTTTTCTGCCTAATCTCCAGGAAATATGTTGATTTTCAATCCATAAAAGCATAGGTTAGACAGTGTGCTGATATAAAACCTACATATTTATGTTGTATTTTTATGGATTCTGCACTATAATATTGGAAGTGAGATGGAATATCGAATAAACATGATTAAAAAATAAATGTTTTTCTACAATATTTCAACATAATTGTAGCTACAATTCGCGCCCCTTGCGGGGACTGTAACTGTAAGGAATTTCTTCTTTTAACTTGCTCTGGCGCTACAATTCGCGCCCCTTGCGGGGACTGTAACTTTGTTATTGCTATCATTTCTTGCTCTTTCAATGCTACAATTCGCGCCCCTTGCGGGGACTGTAACTCAAACATTCCTATGGTGGCAATACCGACTGCTGCTACAATTCGCGCCCCTTGCGGGGACTGTAACGTTTATACATTAAGTACTTTTGAATTTGTTACAGGCTACAATTCACGCCCCTTGCGGGGACTGTAACAGCATACATTTTAGATTTCAAAATAAATATTACGCTACAATTCGCGCCCCTTGCGGGGACTGTAACCCAACATAATGCAGCCATTATCGTATTCTTTTACGCTACAATTCGCGCCCCTTGCGGGGACTGTAACATTTCTGGTTTGGCATATGTAGATACATCTATTCCTGCTGCTATTCGCGCCCCTTGCGGGGACTACGATGAATCTGCCTCTGTTTCTAGTGAAGCATGCGATATGTACCCACTCAGATAGGCTGCTTTTTCATAATGTGCATTATCACAAGCAGCTTGTTAATCACACAGCAATAAAAAGAGCCTCCACCCACAGCCGGCATCGTGAATCCGCCAATTGCTGTAGGTAAAGGCTCTTTTATTTCGTGGACATTCACAGGACGTAGTCCAACATCTGTGCTGTTGTCTTTTGCCTGCCAATGCATATTATTCTGTTGTTATAATTATTTCCCAGGACATAGAAACGTACCGTGTCCATATCGGTTTTTATGGTTTGATTGAGTAACATTGCCAGCTCTGTCAATTGGGCGTTGTCAAGATTACATTCATATACCGATTTTTGCACCGGGCATCCCCATTTCATGCATATTCGCCTGACTTTGTCTAAACGGCTGCGCCCTTTGCTACAATTCGCACCCCTAACGGGGACAATAACAATTCTGTCTTGGCATATATAGATACATCAATCCCTATAGCCATACATATATTTCTAAAAATGAAAACAATCTTGTAGCATGGAACAACACATGTAGCATATACGTCACATTCATATCTCAAATGAAAAAGAAAAAGCCTCTATCTATGTGTCATTTTTAACAACACGCAGATAAAGGCTTTTCGCATTTTCATATTCAATTTAATTATTTTGCAGATGTTCTGTCCTGATATTCTACAGCTTGTCCACCCGGACTGCACCCATTCCAAGGGTGGTCTTGATTCCTGCTCCGGAGTACGCGGCGTAGTGCAATAGCGCTCCGGCAAGCTCTGAGTGAAAACCTGACAGACGGTTATATATGACTATGCTGCCCTTGAATCCGGGGATTCTGTTCTTTTTAAGGCGATAGCACGCGTCCTTTAAGATGAAATGCTCAAATTCAAGACCGGCGGCAATGCTCTTTTCGCCTTCGCCGTCCTCATCCTCAATCGGACATTCATCAATACAGCCGTTCCACGAATTGATAAGGCTGTGCACTATCGCAACGGGAGTCGGCAGGTTCACATATTGACCACGGCTCTTGAATGCGGTCGGAGTGTCGAAGGTGAGACTTATCCGTTTCCAATCTTTGCCCGCCAAGAGCAGCTCCTCAACGCTGTCAATTTTCGCAATCTTTTTGTCGACAATATCAAACACAGCACCTCCATCAAGACAACACTGCGTCATTTCGTCAAGAACAGGTGACAACTCACGGATTGCTGTGTCATTGAGCAGACTTACATTCCACAGAATCCCACCCTTACTATCTATTGTTAGATTCTGGCTCACCGGTGTGATATCGCACTGATGCACATACTCACCGAACTCCGGTGCGGCTTTCGACAGGAGCATGGCATACAGTCTGTATGCCAGCTCATTTGCCACAATGATTTCGTCGGATATTGTCATCTTCATTGTGTACTTAACAATCATAATCCCACGGCTCCTTTAATTCAGCTTTTTGCTTTTCTGAAACTGACTTCTCAGCTCGTCCTTATATTGTTTTCTGAAATTGCTCCTGCTTGAGACAAGCACATCCTTGCCGTATACCCTTCTCAGATACGAAAGTGAAACTACCGGATTGTCACCCAGAGGGAGCTCTATCATCCTGCCTTTTTTCTTATCGCCGGGAGCGTCCAATATCTCATCATAGTTCTTTAAGCCTGTGTGTTTTATATCTTCAACAGATTCACATGGTCTGCACATGTAGAAATTAAGATATTCACTGTTGAGTGCTCTCATCACATCCCTCTCATGGCGTATTTCCACATCCTGACACTGAGGACTGGCAACATTCAGAATGTCCGTGATATTCTCAGTATAGAAGATTCTATACCACCTCCACCGCGGCGTCTCATGTGTCTTGATTTTTGACATGACATCAACCGCAAGAGCAAACAGTTCATCCATAATATCACCGGTTCTATTGTATGATATCACATCCTCCTCATCCTTTTTATCAGCAAAAAGCTGTGACCACAGAACCTCCTCTCCTTCATCATTCTCTATGTTGATATCGTATGACGTCTCATGTGACAGGTAACCTTTTTTATTACCATATATTTTCTTTTTATAATCGTTTTTTCTCTTAGCAGTTGTTACAGACAGAAGACGTGATAAACTTCCCTTGGCAGGGTCATAGCTTTTGAGACAATATACAATTGCTTCAAGATATATACTCTCTAAAATACATGTATCCTCACCATTTTTATCTTTCTTCTTATCAGGTATATTGTATCTGCACACTGCCAAGGTGAAAATATCATTCCATAGTCTTTTCTTGCGCGCCGAATCAGTCACCTCATCCAGGCTGTACCACTCCTCTGCCTTTTTATCCAGCTCCTTTTCAAGTTCTTTTAATTCCGGGGCGGAATATCCTTCCTTAAACTTTCGCTCGACCATACTATTCCTCCTCATCTGATATTATAAGCTTTAAGAACTTCTCAGGATTCTCTATCTTCTTCTCGGCAAGCATTCTCACTATCTCATCCATCTGGATAAGCGCCGTCACATCGTATATCTTAGCGCTCGGAGGGGTTGTTCCTCTGTTAATCTCACCGTATACAAGACAGCCTATGGAGGTGTTCTTCTTGATTCTGTACGCATACTGAACCGCCATCATCATCGCAATAGAGTTGATTTTTGTTCCGAAGGTAAGACATGCGTATATCTCATCATCCTCGGCAACGTACTCTATCATCTTTAAAAATGCCGCGATATGTTCATCGACTGTCTGACCTGATGGGATAATAATTTTTTCTACACCATCCGGGCAATTGATTCCCTTGTTTTTGCACACCTCATTCACCTGACTGCACAAAAGATTATAATTATCCTGTGCATACTCAGGATTGGATATCACCGCGTATACCTTGATAGTCTCGCCTTCCTCAGCATAGCCGTTTATAACCGGCACAATCGGATAGTTGGTATCCATATCCAGTTTAAGCAGCGAATTGCCGACAGGCTGGTAACGATAGGCAGCCAGACCTTCTTTACCGATAAATTTCTGAAGCGACACAAATGTAAAAAATTTTTTCATAATTTCAATATCACCTTTCTGTTATTTTTTGCGTTCACGGTATTCCTTTACCGTCTTAAATATTTTCTCTTTGCCCTTACCGTACTGTTCAGGCGGCATATATGATGTATCGATATAATTTGCTCCGAATATCCTATGCATGTACATAAAATCTTTTATCCTGTCCTCATCATCTATGCTCACAGTTCTTCCGGTCTTTATAATATCTGATACATATTTCTTATAGCGCTCAATGTAATCTACTATTTTCCCTGTTGTGTCATTATACGGATTGTCTGTGAGTGTACTGCTTCCATACAGCTTGCCCGCGTCAAGCTCTGACAGACTGTCAATCTTCACCGACACGCAGCCATATCCGAACGGCTTTCCCTTTCCAATCCCCTGATAACAGCCATTGTCAAGCTGCAGCGCCCACAGCAGGAGCCCTAACTCATCCTCGCTGAGGTTCGTGAATTTGACAGTGCCATGGAACACCGTCTCCTTCGGTAAAGGCTTTATTATGGTTGGAAGCTTCTCATTCTTCTGGTCTATCTCCGGAACCTTCTCCGCTCCGTACCAGTACTGCTTATAGCCTCTCAGTTCTATCTCATCATCAAAATAGTTCTCATTGTGTTCCCCATCTCTTTTCAGATAGATTGGATAATAGCTTGCCCGCGGCTGTCCCGGGATAAGCGTTACTCCCGGCATTTCCTCAACCTTGCCATCAGCTTCGGCTCCTAAGAAGCTCAGCCTTGATTTGTATGAAAAATCATCGCCTGTAAAACCGAACATTGAATATACATAATCGATGACCTCCTTATCGGAAGCATTAAGCTCCTTATGTATCGGCGGCAGTCCATCCTCAACGCTCTGCTTTCCCGGAATCCTCAGATACAGCGTCATTCCGATGTAGAAATGCCCTCTGTAGTTAAGATAAAATACAGGCTTACATTCACCCTCCTTAGGCAGCTCCCATAATGATGTATCACCGTCATCCCTGATGCCCTTCAGGGCATTCACCCTGAACTCATAATCAGCCCTGTAGCTTTCTATATCCTCCTTAGGAACCTTCCTTCCTCTCTCCTTACCCTTCGGAGTGAACACATAAAGACAATGCGGCTTTTCTTTACTGAGCGGTCTGCCGGTAGAAAACATAATTCCGCGTTTCATGTATGGTTTTTTCTGTGCCTCCTCATCGGTTATCTCGTCGACAAGTCCATACCTGACCGTATAGTATACATTCCTATATTCCGCATAAGGAATGTCCGGGTTTCCTTTGTTCATCCTTATCAGGGCTGCATTTTTTCTTTTCAATCTGTAATATCCACTCTCAGAATCAGTGATATAGTATTCACCATTCTTACATTCGATATATCCAGCCTTGACATCGCGCGGAACAGACACCTTACTGTTCCTGTCATATACTGTTCCAAGCATTTCCTTATATTTTTCAGCAACTGCTCTATCGCTTCGCGCCACATCCCTTAAGAAAAAGCGTTCATCCTCTATATCCTCGCCATCCCTTATAAGTCCATACCCAAGTATATGTACATTCTCCCTTATAAGTCCTCTCACCGTTGAGCCGGGTATCTCGTAATTGCCTGCGATATTTTTATAGAAATGCTGTGTCTTTATACCTTCCTTCTGTCCGGCATGTGGTGCCTCCGTCTCCCCGCCGACAAACACAGGTGTCTTAGCCGTAAATGTATAATGAATCTCACCTGTCTTTAAATCCGTGGCAATACAGTTATGCTTCGGAAGTTCATCGACATCGCTGTATCGTTCTATCACGGTATCGGCAAACTCAATGAAATTATATGGAGCGTGCAATTCGTCCGCCTTATTATAGCCCTGAAAGCTCTTATTTGAAAAACAACGTCCCGAACCGTCTCTTCTACGAACATTATCATTTTTATCATTTGCATTATGCTTAGCAAAGCCGCGGTTATCGGAATTGCGGTCATATCTATTGTCATAACTATTGCCGCGGTTATTATTATCATTATACCATCCCATATTTAAACACCACCTTCCATGCCCGACATTCTCAGGGTCCTTACATAGTATTGTCCGTCATCATCAGTCCCCAGTATATGTCTGACTACCAGCTTTCTTCTGTCACCGTCAATATCATATTTTCTCTCAAGATACTTTTCATCCGCTTCCTCATACAGCTTCACGGCTCTGAGCACTCCGTCCGCATTTATGAATCTTATCTCCTCTTTCCCATCAAAGAAATGTGCCTCCATCAGCTCTTTGTCCGGAACGAAGTCCTGCGGTGTCTTTCCCCTGTACACATCGCTCAGTCTGTATATAAACGCGTAAGGCTTGCCAAGCGCTTCCGCCAATGCCGTATCATTATTTTCATACTCTTTTACCATCATCACACCTCCAACGAATCCATCCACTGTTTAAACATTCCGTCCTTATCGTCACAGCTTATATTGCGGTTCTCATCAAAATACATCGTTCCACTGCGTGTTCCATCAGATACCTCAACTGCCGCCACCTTCACATAGCCTCTGCCTATGGACTGACCGCCGCCAAGGTTATACAGTCCAAGCCCTAGGTCCCTCAGCGCATACAGCATCAAAAGATACATACGTTTTTTCTCTGCCGCGCTCTCATCGTCCGCATCCCCCGGCATGCTTATGCTTATCTGTGCTGCGGCGGATACCGGCTCCTCGTTTATAAGCGCCTTTTCTATGACACCGCCTGTAAATTTATTGATTCGGATTCTTGTACAGCACTTGGAGTTGACATTCTCATTGTACCTTACCCTCACCTCATCGAATAATACCAGACCCTTTTTTCCGTCACCGGTCTCTGTTCCGAACATTTCGTCCGGCAGTCTGCCTATGTTCTCTATGGATTTATTCTTTTCAAGCCAGTCTGCAATTATCTGAACCCTGTTTCTTATAACACCCTTGATGGAGGTTCCGGGAATTATGACGTACCTGACCTTTTTCCCTGTCTTTTCGTCATACTCATCCTCGATAATGTTCTGCTGTACCACATTCTGCTGCGTGTCCGCCGTATATTTTTTCTCAAAATCAAATGTCGCAGCCTTGATGAGAAATTCGGGAATCTCGCATTTGATATTGAAATTTACCCCGCTGTGCGCCGAAGCTGTCGCAGCCTTGGCTAAATCAAGCTTCCTGCCGTTGTACTCATCCTTAAGCCATGCCCTGCGCTCACTCTCATCCTTCATATGGTAAACCTGCTTAAAGACCTCAAGCTTTACCCTGCCATACCCGGATGTCTTATATGCGCCAAGCCTTATAATTCCATTGTCCATCGCGGCAAGTATTTTCTCCACCGCCTCCGCGTCGCTGTCCATATCGCGCTCCGTTCCCAGATAGGTGATTGAAAACTTAAATATGCTGCCCGCGCCTATGTGCCTCACATCAAATTTCGCTCCCTTGAGTGCGCTTCCCGACTTACTGTCTATGCGCAGTCTTGTCCTGAACTGCACCGGTGAAGTATCCTCAAAGACACCTTCCGATATAATCAGCCGCCCCTCCTTTTCGTTGGAGCCGAACAAGCCTTCGCAGACTTTTGCGCAGTTCACACCGGCATAGGCTCTCATTGCACCGGCAAGTGAGCTTCCCTGAATAATGGCTCTCCCGTCCGAACCGACAAGAATCTCATCCGTCTGCGCGCCACTGTCACCGGTATGTAAAGGCGATACACATTTTGCTTCTATCTTATATATTATTGCATTGTCAAACAGTGCCATATCCTACACCTCCGTATCAATTTTTCTACTATAGTCGAACAGTTCACACAGCAGCTTAAGACGCTCCACATCATCGGCTTTCACAAGCTTGTCATCCTCACCGCCGTTAAGCACGTTCATACAGATTTTTTCGATTCCGTAGTACTTCTGCTTATCCTGCTGCCTGTCATCAGCTTTCTTTAGGAATCTTTCAAGCTCCTCCCTGCACTTTTCGGATGTGAGACCACTATTATTGATTCTTCCGATCATTCCCTCTAAGAGCGCCTGCAGTCCGCCTATCTGGCTGGCAGATAGTCCTGAGGAATGGGCAATAAGCTCTTTCTGTGCGGTATCCATTATCCAGACACAGCGGTTCCTTCTTATCTGTGCCCGGTCGACAGGCTTACTGCCATGTCCACCCTCCGGCACTTCTGTGGCGGTATACTTTTCCTTGCCTGTTATGCTCTCAAAAATATCTTTTCTTATAAAAAGAATGTTGCCGAAGCCCTCAGCCCTTCTCGCACCGATTCCGCTCTGCTCCAGCTTGCGCAGATTGTGCACCGCCGGCACTTCATCCATGCTGAGCTTGAATATGCTTCCCATATCATACATTCTGACAAGTGGAAGACTGCAGCCCCATGTCACATTGTAACCTCCGTATTCAGACACCGATGTACTGCACAGCTCAATCTGCAGATTCTCAGGTGATCTAAGCTTCAGCATTTCACCTATTTTCTTACAGTCCAGACCGACCGGCTCCCCAGCCTCACTCATCATCGTGAAAGGTGACAATGCAAGCATATATATCGTGCTATCCGCCGTATCGCCCTCCCTGTATCCGTAGCAGTCCATCCATGCAGGCTGTTCACACTGCTCAACCGTCACGCTGCATCTTCCGTAGCCCTCGTACCTGTCAGCTCCTAACCATACCGTTCCGCCAAGCACACTCGCTATCTTCCGCGCAAGCTCATTGTCCTGAGTGCATATATAACCCTCAAATTCCTGTCCTGCTTCGATGTACTGGTTCTGGAACATCATTTTGTCCTCGTCCGTATTCCTGCCGGCTTTTTTGATTCGCGCAGCCTGTCCTATCTCCACAGTCGAATATGTAATTCTGCCATACTTTAACGTGACCGCATCGCCCAAGGAAGCTCTCTTGACCCCGGGTGACAGCTTACCTCCATTAGCCAGAACCGTCTGAAAGTCTGAACCATCCTTATTCTCATAAAATCCTTTTATCGGAGGAAGTGAAACTCCATCTAAATATAAAAGGGCATCAAAGAATCTTGTGTCATCCGACAGAAGCTGCGTCTTATGCTCCTCAAACCATTCCGGCTCAGCCTGTGAGAGCTTTCCCATGACCATTCCTCTTATCGCCGAACCCTTTATGTACCTGTCCGTGCAGTATGTATTCATAAAGGAGCGCTGTTTATTGGTCATTATCAGTGGGCTTTCAAGCTTTATACGGTAATATATCGTGTTAGTATCAAACTCAACACCACCTGACACAGCCGTCTCCTCCTCGTGCTCTATCCTGACACGCCCGAAACCTCTGTTTCTCAATGTACCTACCCACTTGATACCGTCAAGGGCTTCCTCTATAAATTCCACATCCGACTTGTGGCACTCTATTGTACCGGAAAACACATAACCTTCCTTCACGCACTCCGCAAGCCTGAGACTTCCGTCGCACGCAATGCCGTTGCCGCCGATGGCTGTGAAGGCTCTCTCCACAAAGCAGTCCTCCGGCATTGTTTTTCTGTCACCGATAACCGCCGCCGTAAAGTTAAGCCTGTGCTCATCCATTGCGCCGCCTCTGTCCTCAGTTCCGAACAGCGACATTACCTTATCGCGTCCTAAGCCATTCCAGTCCGCTATATTCGCAGCACTCTCCCTCAAGAGCCCCTTCATCGTGGAGCCCTTAAGCATAGGATATCCTTCCCTGTCACGGAACACCGAAATATCCGTTCCTCCCGGCACACTGTAGCCTGAACCGAATATTGTGTCCGACAGTAGCCGCATATTGTACTTAATAGTCCTTCTCTCACTCATCCTATCTGCCCTCCTCCAAAAAGTAACAGTTATCCATAGCCTCCACAGCGTCAAAAATCAATGAATGTCTCACACTCACAGCGTCCTTTGCCCTGCTCCGCGCTATCTCCTTAAACAGCACTCCGTCCTTGCCTGTGATATTTTTCATCATATTCTGCTTTATATAGTACTCCGTCTCGATTTCACCCTGCTTTATCGCATTTCTCAACTCCTTCAACTTACTTCTTGAGATATTGTCATTGTTCTTCTGAAAGCTTATACAGGTCTGCTTAAAGAAATCGTATGTCAACTCCTTTTCAAGCCTGTCATTATCCGGATTGATCACAACCAGCGGTCTGAGCACCATATCCGCCCCATCATCCGTCATGTAAGCCTCCCTGATTTCAGAAAGCTTCTCCTTCAGCTGGCCGTACTCTATATGCCAGTCGATGAGCGAATACTTTCCCGACACATCAAGCTCAACACCACTCTTTTTGGCGCTGCCGCACAGGTGCTCGGACATGTTATAGGCCATGTGGAACGGATATTTTCTGTGCACTATAGCAACTCCGGCGCACGCGGAATACCGCTTCCCATCCTCCTTATTGACCTTCATGCTTAGCTTTTCAAGAAAGATTCTTGCACATTCAAGCCCGATATTTCCCGCTGTCACGAAGCATACATCGTCACCCGCAAGGACAACCGGTCTTACCGGAAGTATTCTAAGACCTCGCTCCGAAGGGTCCCTGTCCGAACCAAGCCTCAGCTTGTCGCCGTACACTCTGTATATCTCCTGTGTCATCTCAGAGAACGCCTCCTCGAACTGCGACTGTATGCTCTCGCTGAAATTTCTCAACTTCACTTTGAGCTTGTCAAAATTCTCTTCGCTCTTGTATATGTTCTGCACCCTCGTACCCATCGCATTTCCGTCGACATGCACAACGGCAAGGAAATTGTCCTTCACGGGTTTGTATGCATACTCATCATCCACAAAACTCAGCTTGTCAAAGTCCCTCGGAAATACGCAGCCCTCAGGTGCCGCCACCATAGCAGTGTATTCTTTTCTGGTTTTCCCCAGCTCTACACTCTCAGCATCCGTATTTTCCTGTGTCCCGCCAAAGTTAAGCCTTCTTATGCTCTCCCATCTCACCGACTTCTTCTTTTCAAGCTCCTGTGTCAGTCTTAAGAAAGCTTCTGATGCCGTTTTCTTTTCATTTTTCTTTTCCTTATCCTGGTCATCATACTCAATGCCCTTTGCAAATATCTCCAGCCCCGGATAATGTTCCAGTACATACAGGGTTATCACGCGGGCAAACCTATCGGCACTCTCCTTGTCCGGATATTCCACTATCGTATGCCCGCCTCCCGCATACACATAATTATCTGTCTCGTTATAGCTGCCCTTCGCCACAGTCTTGAAAAATTCATTGCTTGTGACGTACGCTATATCCCGCGAACGGTTTACATTCTCAATAAGCTTCTTCTCCGAAAAAATATAATCCTGCTTACGCGATACCTCCAAAATCATCAAATATCTTTTCATATCCATCCTCCGTTTCCCTGTTATTGTTTGTCATAAAATTCATCCAGCCCGGTCTCCATGCACTCTGCGTACCTGTTCTCCGGTTCCTTCGCAGTTATATCCCGAGCAATATCGACGAACAGACTTATCGCCCTGTTAATGCACCCAAGTGACAGCCTGTTGCCCTTTTCAGAGGCATGGTTCGCATTATTTCTCTCATTTTTGAGTGCCTCATGCAGCTTGATAAATGTCTGTATCTCCCTTATATCCGCCCTGCTCACTCTCTCAAGCTCAACCACATTGTTGCAAGGTTTCTTGTTCACATTCTGTGTTATCGTAAATGAATCTCCTTTGATGTAGCACACCGAATCGTATCTGTAGAAACCTTCCGGAACCAGCTCCGGCTTCAGCAAATCCTTTATGCCGCATAGTTGTGCATAACTTCGCCAGAAATTCTTATCCTTCTCCTCATCGCACCTCTCTGCCTCCGCCGCATAGCTTCTGTACTTGATATATGTATCTATAAATTCCTCATCCGGCATGGCTGTGTCATCCGCACCGGTCTCATCAAGCTTCTTTTTTAGCTGTGAAAGCACTTCGCTGTAATCGCTCTTGGTGCATGGAATATCGGTATACTCATATACGCTTTTAGCCTGTGCCTTATCCTTGAAGCTGTCAAAAATTATGTCATGCATGTCCTGATTGTACGCTTTTTCTTTGTGTTTCTTACTATTTTTATCGAATTTATTATTAAGCATATAAATTACCACAGCCTCAAGCACTTTTCTATATACGCCTTCCCAGCCGCCAAGCAGACCAAGTTTAACTGAATTGTCCATATATTTCTGTTTAAATTTAGGAAGCGTATCAGCCTCTCCAATACTCTTCATGGCTCCGCCGTCACATTCCTCAAGGTATTTTTTCAACAGCACAGGGTTCTTTTTATCTTTTTCATGGGACTCTATTATGTTGCACAGCAATTCAACCTTCAATTTTTCCCTTATCGGTTTCAAATAACTTTCGGCAGCCTTGTAGTACATTACGCGCTCATAATTCGTTTCATAATCCAGAATCTTAACATTATCCACAAAGTCGGCATCGTTGTTGGTCATCCTGATTATATTCCGGCAGAAAAATTTCGGAATCTTGTCCTCTATGTATGTGAGCGCCTGCTGCGTGAAGCCCTTACGCGCACACCATTCGATTGAGTCTATCACATTCCTGTCATCTCTAAGCAGAACGCCATAGTCATTCTCAATCTCCTTGACCAGTATGTTAAAATATGGGGTTTCATACGTCTTTCCCTGTGCTATCTCCGCGGCAAGCTTCTGTAACGCCGCGTCCATCTGCGCTGAGTTGCATATCTGAATCGCATCCGCAACTCCCTTAATGCAGGCTGCAAGCTGCCTCTCATTCACACATTCATTCCGGTCTGCTCACTTATCTTGTCTATGTATTTTATAAGCTGCTCTGCCTTCCCGTAATCGATAAACGCTTTCATGCCTGCGACAAGGTCATTGATGTAATACTGCGACGTGGCATCATAAATCTCATTTGCGGTATTCGTTATATAATAATTGATGGCGTATCTGTTCTTGTATTCAATCTGCTCGCTCTGCGTTGTGTAATCGGTCATCGTCACAATGGCATTGATTATGTTGGTTATTGCACGCCCTCCACCTTGCGTATCAATATAGACGTTCACCTTATACTTTCCATCCATTCTGAGCTCTCCGATAACCTCCGCTATCGTGCCAGCGTCAATCTCCTTATTGGAGCCGCCCCCTCCGCTCATCCTGATTGCAATTATTTCCGGCTTCTGTGCCACATCCACATGCTGTATATCCTCAAGCTTTCCCTCCGCGCACAGTTTTTCATGATTGCAGGTCTTGATGTACTGCTGTATCTCATTCCTTTTTTCTTCCATATGTCTTTGCAGCTCATCCGCGCCCTCATTTTCCGGACATACAGCGCTAAGCCTGCCTTTTATGGCTTTTATTATTTCATCTGTGTTCTGTGCCTCATTTCCAAGCACTGTTTCCTTTATAAGCTGCCTTATAAAATCCGGAATATTCTTCCGGGCGTTTTCTTCTATCTCCGCTTTCGCACTGCCATTATATGTATATGATGAATCACCGGCACCGTCCGTATTCAGGTAATTCATAATCTCATATCTGTACTGTTCAAGTGACGCGGCAGCTTCGTCTGTGTGCATAGCTATTATCCTGTCAACCTCTTTTCCTTCCTCCTTAAGCCGCCTGATGATAAGCTCCGTACCCGGTGTCATTGAGTTCATCGCCGAAAAACCCCAGTTCCCGTCCTTCGCCGCAAACCGGTAATATGACACTAAATTTTTGTCACCATTGGCACTTAGATTTAACAAAATCACATTCTTCTCTTCAAGCCCATTCATTTTCCTTTGCATACCATTCCTCCTGCCACATTGAGTTTACTTTTGACATTATTATAACGCATGTTTTTGTGAAAATCATCATGTTTTTATATATTATTCAAATAATTTTCTCAATACATCCAATTTTGTTAGAATATATTTATGCCACAATCCTCTGCATTAAAGCCTGTCATACATATATCTCTGCCGTTTTAAAGCGCTATTCATTTTTTTGAAAAAAAACATTGATATTTTTTTAATTGTGCTATAATTCCATTGAAAGTTATCCGCCACCGGGCGATGACGGACAACGATTCATATAATATCCGCCCGGAATCGAGGCATATCATGGCAAACATAATCTACGATGCAAGAAAAATCAAACTGATGGAAGCGGTCAAGGAGCTTTCTGACCTTGTAGGAAACAGTGACGAATGGTTCAACTCATTCTGGTCACTGGTTATGGAAAATGAGAATATTTATGAGGAGCTGCTCTACTATATAGACCATCACGACCTGCTGTGCAGCTACACTATTGAGAACTATTCAATTGTAGACCTGTTCGTATGGCAGCTGTCGAACTATGACCTTCTGCATGACACAGGTAAGAATGACGCCTCATGCTGTAAGGAGGCTATGGTTCTGTTTGCATTTGAGGCTATGGCGAGGATGGCGAAGGAGCCTGAAAAATATAAGAAGCGTATACAGTCGGATATGCGGCTGGATAAATAAGATTACCGGCTGGCGAAGTGGGACACTGGGGTCAGGTACAGTGTCCCACAGGGCAGGACACTGGGATGGGACATGGGTGTCCGGTGGGACACGGGGTCAGGTACAGTGTCCCAAAAGGCGGGACACATGTACCTGACCCCATGTCCCACCTGTGCTCCGTTTACCTTGGCATAGGCATAGGAAGGAAAAAGTACAATGCAAGCGCTGCAATCAGAACCACAACCACAACTGCTGCTATAGCAATGTATAGCTTAAGATGGCTCTTTTCTTTTACTGCAGGCTTTTCATATTCAACATCCACGCCTATCGACATTCTATCTATGTAATTCCTATCCCATAATTCAACACCTGCTGCATCACCGGCTTTCTTGGCAGATGTGGAAAATGAGCTGTTGGTCATAAACACAAGCACGTCCACACCCGGCTTCTTCACTGCGTTTATGAACTCCTCCATAACGGAACCGTTTATTGCATCTATATCATACCTGCATGCAAACGCATAAGTCTTTCCGTCCTTCTTACCTGTCATGCTGACTATACTATCCTCAGCATTTTTCTTCATATCTTTATAACCAAGAGCATTTAAAAGCTTGTACATCATATCCATATAGTTGTTCTTATCATGTATTATCATCGTGCATTCCCTTCCTTTGATTTCCTTTGGCATACTCTTTATTTCATTTCAACCGCTTTACATTTATATTATACACTATTCTGTCACTGTGACAACGTAAATTTTATTGACATTGAACCAAGAATATACTACACTATTTTATATAAATCAGCAGTTTTTTCAGACAGTTGGTATTATTCAAAGAAAACATATCCGTTACATCAGACATGACCTTCTACGAACCATATCAACCTCCCAGGAAACTGTACATAATTTTTAAGAATGGGGATTAAATATGGATAACAGTATATCAGGCAGTGTTGTGACGTATGCTGCCGGTGAACGTCTCACTACCCGTGGCAATGATGTGGATGAAATCTACATTATCCTCAAGGGCAGAATCAAGTGCATGACAACCTATGGTACATATTATCTTGGTCCCGGCTCAGCAGCCGGCTTAACCGACTGTTATTACGGAATGTATGTGTTTAATTATTTCGCAGATGAGGACACCATGGTGAAAAGATACACCGTCTCTTCCTCCACAGACATAACGCGTGTGCTGAATGATCAGGCAGACAATATCAGTATATTTGCCATAATGCATTCCAGGCATATTGCCGATATAATCAAGACATATCTTGAGCTGACCATGAAATGTCGTGATGTCGATGCAGAGTACCGCCCGGATTCCCGTATTTCCCGTTGGGAATTAGACAAATTCAACGCGCTCTCATCCATATCGAATAAGACTGCGGTCGAATTTTACAAAGCCAGTCTACCGGTTACTATAGGCTCAATTTACGATGGTGTACGTTTCCTGTCAACCATCAATGATGCCTGTTCACAGATGGCAGACCGTCTGGAAATCAATGTCGACTATGTTGAACCGGAGCCGGAGGATGATTTTATCATGGCGATTGAGGATACCCCTGCTGCATTAACCGATACAGGTGATGATTTTGATGAAGAATTCGCATGGTCCCAGCTTGAGAAATCACTTCCGCGTATTCTCGCCTACTCCGAAATAGAGGCTGAAGATGCCGAACGCTTCACCCAGCTTATGGAAAGCTACAGAATACCGAAACAGCAGACATCACCCTCAGACGAAGCAAGGCAGCTCCGCCGCGAGATTTCCAAGCTGTATTACAAGATATATTATCTTGTATTTTGCAAGGCGGTCAACAGTCTTACCACACCTCCTATTATATCCATGTTTTTGAATTTCGGATACATGGACGAGAATCTCCTGTCAAGAGAGAACTCCCTTGACCTTTACAGGTTATCTCTCATAGTGGAAAAAGAGTGTAACGGAAAGGGTGTCTATACAATCTATTCATGGCTAAGAGAGATTTTATGGGGTGATAAGGAACCGTCCAAGAACTCCATGGATATGGATTACACTGAGACAATCAATACAAACAAGCGCATGGGAAAGCTTTCAGCCAAGGATGCTGAGGCTGCTCTTGCTGACAATGATGCTAAGGTCCGCTTTGAAATCGAGAACATGTTCACATCCGCTAACAGAGTAGTCCACGGCAGAAGCAGCAATTTCTGCCCTGTCCTCACGGAAAACGGAATCACAAGAAGCTTCAGTGCCTCAATTGTCACCGCTGAAAAGATAATCTCCTCAATAGATGCCATTCGAAGAAAGGACTTCTCAGCCTTCTATCGTGAGATTATTTATCAGAATAAGGAAAGTGAGATTGACCGTGAATTTATTATGTCTGAGGTCATCCCTAATGTAATCCTTATGCCTGTTGCGGGCAATGAAGGTCTTATGTGGCAGGAGATTGAGGGCAGATTAAAGGATACACCTGCACGATTTATCCTTCCGATATTCCCTACAATCAATGTATCCAACATTCTTACCTGCGTAACAGGACGTTTCCGTTGGGAAATGTGCAAGCGTTCGCAGGGTGTATACTGGAACAATATTTCAGAGCCATCATTGACGGCTGAATACTGCGACTATATCCAGTTTTATAAAAAGAACCGCGATTTGCCGGAAGCTGCCAAGGCAAAAATCAAGTCTACTCTCACTTCCTGCCGTAACAATTATCGCGAGGTATTCGTGCACGACTATGAGACATGGATGATTTATGAGTCTCTCGGCTCCTTCAGATTAAATAAAATTGCGCGGCATATACTCTTTACCTACTGCCCATTTTCAAAGGAATTCCGTGACCGGCTGTCGGATAACCCTATGGTCAAGGAGATGTTTTCCGGCGGCAACAAGACGTTCATGACGAAGTTAAAGCACATTGATCTTGTCATCTCGCAGCTGGAGCGAAAAAATCTTCCTGTTCCTAAGGAGCTTGTTGATTACAAGAATTTCCTGCAAATGTAAATCTTGTACTGCAATAACAGTTCTATGCAATTAACATTAGAATAACATTAGAAAGCCCGCCTTAACGGCGGGCTTTCTATTTAACGGCATATTGTGCAGAAATAAAATTTTTATTTAAACTAAGGTAATATATAAACCTCTATGAATTTATCAAAAGCATAATATAATTCAAAAAAGCAGGATACATAACATATCCTGCTCCAAAATAAGCTCCCCGAGTAGGGCTCGAACCTACAACCCCACGGTTAACAGCCGTGTGCTCTACCATTGAGCTATCGAGGAATACCTGTTAAGCTGTTCCCTTAACTGAAATCAATTATACATCCATCCTCCGGATTTTGCAATAGGGAATTTTATAAAATGTGTATTTTTTTTACAAAATTTAAAATATTATGCCTGACCCCTGCGTCATATAGCAAAAACAGCCTCAGAAACATATATGTTCCCAAGACTGTCTTATAAAATCATGTAATTATGGACAATTACTTAAGGTTAGCCTTAGCAACCTCTGCTAACTGTGTGAAAGCAGCAGCATCGTTAACAGCTAACTCAGCTAACATCTTTCTGTTCATTGTAGCGCCTGCGTTCTTAAGACCGAACATGAACTTGCTGTATGAAAGTCCGTTCATTCTTGCTGCAGCATTGATTCTGGCAATCCATAACTGTCTGAACTGTCTCTTCTTCTGCTTTCTTCCTGCGTAAGCTGTTGTAAGAGCTCTCATAACAGACTGCTTAGCAACTCTGTACTGCTTAGATCTTGCTCCTCTGTAACCCTTAGCTAACTTTAATACTCTATTGTGCTTCTTCTTTGCGTTTAATCCGCCTTTAATTCTTGCCATTTTGAATTATTCCTCCTAAATTTCTATTCTGAGCACGTACCGATAATCTCGGCAATGCACCGCATATCTTATAAAATTCTACCCGATTCGACTCTATCTTAGAGGTATGGTAAAATCTTCTTCATTGCCTTAAGATTTGTATGGTCAACTAAAGTAGCCTTTCTGAGATTTCTCTTTCTCTTTGTGCTCTTCTTAGTAAGGATATGGCTCTTGTAAGCCTTCATTCTCTTTAACTGTCCTGAACCTGTCTTCTTAAAACGCTTTGCTGCTGCCCTACTTGTCTTTATTTTTGGCATGATGTAAATCCTCCTTAAATATTGTATTCTAGCGCTTCTGTGCTAAAACCAGTGTCATGCTTCTGCCTTCTACCTTGGCGGGTTTCTCAACAACTGCTACTTCCTCAAGCATCTTAGCGAAGTCATCAAGAATATGCTTGCTGCTCGCCATATGAGCCATCTCACGACCTCTGAACCTTAAGGTTACCTTAACCTTATTGCCCTTCTCTAAGAACTTCTTGGCTGCACTAACCTTGGTGTTAAGATCATTGTCCTCGATGTTCGGAGATAAACGAACCTCCTTAATCTCGATAACCTTCTGCTTCTTCTTGGCTTCCTTTTCTTTTCTTGCAAGCTCATACTTGTACTTGCCGTAATCGATAATCTTACATACCGGCGGCTTAGCTGTAGGAGCTATCTTCACAAGATCAAGCTCTGCCTCCTGAGCCAGCTTATATGCTTCCTTGGCAGACATGATGCCAATAAGTTCGCCATTTTCACCAATCAGACGTACTTCTCTGTCTCTGATCTGTTCGTTAATCATTAAGTCGCTAATTGTAGTGCACCTCCATCATATTTTCGCAAAAAAAATGCAGATAGAAAACCATCCGCATACTCAACGCTTAAGGGCACACCAGTCAGCAGCCCGTCAAAGCTTGGAATATTAACCCGAGTCACATATATGTGCTGAGGTGAGAGCGGATACTCTTCTTTATTTTCACAACAGTGGTATATTAACACACCCTCTTTGTAATGTCAATATATTTTTTACTTTATTTTACCGGAAAATACTTGCGGCTTCACACCTGATTCCCCCGACATCCCCCGGACAGCAAAAAACGGCTTCACGCATGCTCTCTAATACAGCCATGCGTAAAGCCATTACCGATATCCTGCTATTCCGCTATCAGCACCTTTTTCCCTTCGAATGCGAATCCATAGTGCCTAATTCTGTCCTTTTCTATGCCTCTTGCTATAAGCTCCGCGTCATAGTTCTTCTCCTCTATCTGCCTGAGTGCAGACTGTGCAGTGTCCTCAAGTGTGCTTTCATCATAGGAATCATACACTTTGAATTCCAGTATAATTGCATTGTATTTTCTGTCATCACTCTTCGGCACAAGCATGACATCATATCTTCCGTATCCGCTCTCACGGTTGGATTTTATCTCATATATGTCGCGCAGTTCAACCAGCAGTCCCAGCACAAAGCCATGAAAGAAGCGCTCCGGCTGTGTCCTCTCCGACGGCTGTGTCCCCACGTCAAAATAGCTGAATGTTGACAACGCAACATCATTCATGTATATATTCATTTCGCGCAGCCTGCCCTTAAGCAGCGCCTGCACAAATTCGCCATAGTTGGAGCTGTCACTGTCAAACCACCCCTTGAACATATTGGAGAACATGCTCACCGTCTCAAGATTGGTTATCGACAGATGATACCAAGGCTCCAACAGCTCACCCTTATACTCAACCTTATCGGGCTTTAAGTAGCCGCTTGCCATAAGAAGGCTCCATATAGCATTCTTATTTTTCCCCAACTGGCTGAACACTATCTGCTCATCAAAGTTCACAACTATCTCTCTGCCGCTTATCAAGTCCTCCATCATCTGCTTGATATCCGGCGGCGCTGTCTGTATGAGCCGGCTCACAAGACCATTGGAGCTTGTCGATGCCCAGTACGGTCTTAACTTTTTCTCTTTAAGGAAGTTGGTGATTGACCATGGGTTATATATGTCCCTGTGTTCCCCGAAAACAAACCCGTCATACCATCTCTTCACATCGTCCCTGCGCTCTCCAAGCCCCATATCATCAAGTGACTTAAAGACCTCCTCCTGTGTAAAACCGAAGGCTGTGCTGTACCTGTCGGAGGTCGTTGTCACGACCGCAAGATTGTTAAGGTCCGAAAATATTGATTCCTTGGAAACCCTTGTTATGCCCGTCATCACGGCACGCTCAAGGTATGGGTTCGTCTTGAATGTCGCATTAAAAAGACTTCTCATAAATGCCGTAAACTTATCCCAGTAGCCATGAATGTACGCTTCCTGCATGGGAGTGTCGTATTCATCCAGTATCACAATCACCTTTTTCTTATAATATCTGCTCAGATAACTGCACAAATCCTGAATTGCACTCTGGGCAGCTGTGTCCTCCATATCAGGCGTTATTCCCACAAACTGTTCACGCTCCACTGCCATAAGACCTTCCCAGGAACCAAGCCATGCATACTGCTGATAGATATTAAATATTATCTTCTTAATTTTCCACAATGCTCCTTGTAAATCATTCTGCTTCACATCCGCAAAGCTCAAAAATATCACAGGATATGTCCCCTGTAACTGCCTGTACTTCTCATCCTCCCACACAGACAAGCCTTCAAATAAATCACCGCGATTGGCATACTGATTTGAAAAGAAACAGTTGAGCATGCTCATATTGAGTGTCTTTCCGAAACGGCGCGGGCGGGTTATCAGCGTAACAGCATCGCCGGAACTCCACCACTCCTTTATCAGACCTGTCTTGTCGATATAAAAATATTTATTTTCCCTTATATCATCAAAACCCTGATTACCTATACTTACAGTATTATATCCCATAACCACATGCCCTCCATATATGATATATCATATATCATATGTCAATGATATTCTCAATCCGCTTCCTGCCCATCGTGCACCATATTCAATATGTTATCACAATGTATCATCTTTAGCAACATAATATACAGGTAATATTTTGTTTCAATATAGTTCCAAAAAATGATTTTTCAACAATCCTGTCATATTCGTCTGCTTTTTGTCACCAATTTCTTTATCCTGAAAGTAACTTTTACCTTATCCGAATCAAGTAGTAAAAAATCAATCTTGCCATTATTATTTTTGACTATTTCATATATATTCAGCAAACCATATCCATGTCCGTCTTTATTATTTTCAGGTATCAAATCTTCAAATCCGGAACATTCTGTCGTTTTTATGGTATTAATAAACTCTCCGTAAATCTCAGTATCGGAACAGTTAAGAAATATACTTATATAAGGTTTTTCACTCAACATTGCCGCCGCAATCGCATTATCCAATAAATTTACCAACAGACAATATAATTCAACATCATCAACACCATCTATTTTTCCACAGACAAAACATTTTACATCAACACCATTTGATTGACAGAACTCAATCTTTGAATTCAAAAGTGAGTTTATCACGGAATGATTAGAATATAACCGATACGAAAAATATGTGCTGCATTTTTCTTCCAGTTTACATACATATTCCCTGGCTTCATCGTACCGGTTATTTTCTATTAAGTCCTTGATAAGTCTTACATTCTTTTTTAAATCATGATTTCGTTTTTCTGTTTCTAAGTTTCTTTGTTCTATTGCTTCAACATTCTCCCTTTGATTTTCCAAATCTTTTAAATATACTGCTGCTTTTTGTTTTTCTGTTATAATACTGCTTTCATATTCATCAGCAATATACATTGCAATGTCTATAAAGATAATTACAACAACCAATAAACTGGGTAAAATCTCATAATTTGTACCGGAAACAAGCAGATAATATATAAATATAAATGAAAACATATAAAATAATATATTTAAGTATTTCTTAATCATGTCTTTCCTCATTAAATTTCTTAAATCTGTTTTTTACCTCTGTCACATTTCTTGATGATATGTAAAACCTTCTGCCATTCTTCATGACAATCATATCTTTTGACATATCCTTTATATAATTAAGATTTATTAACGTATTTCTGCTTATCTTTATAAAATCATACTTATTCAATTCATTTTCTATCTTTTTCAGCGTATACCTCACTGTAAGCTCCGTATCGTCATAATAATACACCGTCATATCATGAACAAATATTTCAAAGGCAATTATTTCACTTAATTTTAAAGTATACTTAGTTGTTCCGCTTGTAATTTCAATTACTTTTAGCTTTTTCTCCAGCACCCTGTTAACTTCCCGTAAAACAGTTTCCAAGTCGGTTTCTAAACTCTGTTTTCTTACAAAGCCTAACGGCTGACCAACAAAAGCATCAAAAACATAATAATCATAATTGGTTATATAAACAACCTGTGGTGAATATCCCTCTTTAAGCAGCTCCCTTATTATATCAAATCCGATATTCTCCCCAACCTCAATATCCATAAATACAAGGTCCGGTTTTACCTTCCTATACGTTTTAAGCATATCTTCTTTATTGCCGGAATACAGAAAATCAGACTTATTAAAATACATATTTTTGCATAAATAGTCTCTTAATATCTCAAAAAAATATTTGTCATCGTCACAAACCAAAATACTTAACATCATGTCATTTTTCATTCCGGTATACATCCCTTTTACACCATACAATCATATTCTTTTCTTCGCAATGTTCAAAACGCTTCCTTTAATGTCCAGTGCAGCTCCCAACAGTAATAACTGACAGACAGAATAGACTGTATTTTCTTTGAAAAACGGAATCTCATAAACAGAGCCTCTTAAAATGCCCAAGTTAACCAATAAAAAACATACACTTTGTATAATCATTATTGCCGTGGCTATCAGAGATACCTCGTTATTTCTTTTATAATTTTTATATAACAGAACTGCCAATACCCCGACAATCAAAATAAAAACAAAGAGTACATTCAAAAGCCCATATTGTGTTATCTTTTCTGCAATAAAATACTGCCGCAAATTTTTGCCGGGTAAATAAAGCAGGGCATCAAGGTATTGTTGCGAGTCAGCCGAGGCTTTAAAACATTTGGCATTCTTTATAATATTCATAACCAAGCACTGCTCATAATTCCTTCCGTTAACAGCATTAACCAGTTCCCGTACTGCTCCGGCAAGCGTCAATATACTCAACATTATATATCCTGATACTGCCAATATAAATTCTTTCATTTCAGTCTTTTTAAAAACAATTAAATTTATAAAAATTCCCATTAAAGAATATACAATCAACATATCAAATTGTTTGAAACGAAGATACACGCTCTGATAAAGATACATACTCATAGGAACTGTACAGAGCCAATTCAATGCAGTCGCACTTGTTATATTGTCCACATATTTTAGTGCATAGTAAATTGCAAAAGGCATAAACATAACAACGTAAACACTATAATCCGTATTCAAATAAATATATTCACGCCTGATATATATTATCTTAAATACGAGCAGCACGACTATCATTGCAAAAATGAGGAGCATATACATCTTCTTGTTTTGATTATTTATTTTCATTTCGACTCATTCCTTTCTTGTTATATACATACACATATCTGTTCGTCAATAAAATTATATCCGATGGCCTGCAAAAAACAATGCTCCCGTCATGAACGGGATACTTTTGACACGAAAGCTGATTTGGCATGATATATTGCCCTGAAAGGAACTTAAAAAAACAAAAGACCTGTAACGTAAAACGTGTCAGGTCTAAACAAAAAGTATAAGCTATTCTATAATCTTAAATCCATTATTATATCTGAACAATGCCTTGGCAATTATCTGCTTCTTCGTGACGTAGGTATTCTTCCAGTATCTTGAATCCTTAGAGTTATCCCTGTTGTCCCCCAGCACGAAATAGCAGTCCGCCGGAATGAGATAAGGTCCGAAATCCTGCCTGCTCACGCCATGGGCGTAAGGCTCCTCAAGCGGCACCTCACTGCCGTTGATATACACAAGTCCATCCTTTATTATGACCATCTCCCCCGGAAGTCCTATAACTCTCTTGATGAGAAGCTTATCGCCGTCATCCGGGTACTCAAATATGATCACATCGCCTCTCTCCGGCTTGGAAAATATATAGCTAAGCCTGAAGCCGATAAGCTTATCGCCCTTCTCAAAGGTGGTGCTCATCGACTCAGACGTAATGTCCGCATTTATGATAACAAATTTATTGAGGAGCACGGCAATCACAACGCCGGCTACGATTATCCTGAGATATCCGAATATCTCTTTTTTAACACTTTTTTTCATACTGATCTCAATCTCCAATGCTGCTGTCCACAGGCAGCATACATAATCGCCAAAACACGCTTAGCAGCACCTGTCACCTCCGCCACCGGATATAAATTACCGGTGGCGGAGGCGGCTGATGTTGCTATGCAGGTTCTGACCTTACATTCAATTATATAACTATTTTTTAATACTATAACTATATCCGCACCTGTCGGTGACCGGCACCAACAGTGCAAGGTATTACAGGAAGTACTTCACTCCGGACTCGAATATCTTCATATCCTGCTCGCCGTAGATATTGATAGCCACCGAATCGCCGCGGCGCTCAGAGTGAGCCATCTTACCAAGGATTCTTCCGTCAGGGCTTGTGATACCCTCAATTGCCATGTATGAACCGTTAGGATTCCACTCCTCATCCATTGTAGGTATTCCTGTGTTCACATCGACATACTGTGTTGCAACCTGTCCGTTCTCAAAGAGCTTCTTAAGCCACTCATCATTGGCTACGAAACGGCCCTCACCGTGTGAAGCAGGGTTACAGTATACTCCGCCAAGCTGTGCTCCTGCAAGCCATGGGGACTTATTGGTGACAACCTTTGTATAAACCATCTTAGATACGTGGCGTCCGATTGTGTTCATGGTAAGTGTAGGTGAATCAGGTGTCTGCATTCTGATTTCACCGTAAGGTACAAGACCGAGCTTTATGAGAGCCTGGAAACCGTTACATATACCGAGCACAAGACCGTCTCTCTCATTTATAAGCTTGTTGATTTCCTCTGTAATCGCCGCATTTCTGAAGGCTGTCGCAAAGAACTTAGCCGAACCGTCCGGCTCATCACCTGCGCTGAAGCCGCCAGGGAACATGATAATCTGTGCTTTCTTAATCTCATCAGCGAACTCATGTGCCGAATCACGGATATCCTCGGCTGAAAGGTTCTTGAATACCTTAGTTACCACGTCTGCACCTGCGCGCTCGAATGCCTTGGTGCTGTCATACTCACAGTTGGTTCCCGGGAATACAGGGATGAACACTGTAGGTCTGGCAACCTTATTCCTGCATACATATACCTTATCTGTGCTGTATACAGGTGTGTCAAGCTCCTTGCCACCCTTTACGGCAACTGTAGGGAATACCTTCTCAAGTGTAGCCTTCCATGAAGCAAGTGCTTCCTCAACACCAATCTTTACATCGGCGTACTCAAATGCAGCCTTGTCCGTAACCTCACCGATTACAGTGCCGTCTGCAACACCGTTCTTGTCCGCTGCGACTTCCGCTACGATACAGCCGTACATCGGAGCGAAAAGCTTATCGGCGCTGACCGCTGAAGCATCAAGCTTAACACCAAGCTTGTTACCGAATGCCATCTTGCTGACTGCCGCTGCGATTCCCTTGGCATCAAGTGTATATGCTGATACGATAACACCGTCTGCAATATCCTTGCTTATATCCGAATATAACTTCTTAACTGCCTCATAATCCGGAAGGTCATACTCATCCGTCCTGATTGTGTAGAGAACGACCTTGTTTCCTGCCTTCTTAAACTCAGGTGTGATGACATCCTGTGTCCTGGCAACGTCAACCGCAAACGATACAAGTGTGTTAGGAACATCCATATCGTTAAAGGTTCCGGACATACTGTCCTTTCCTCCGATTGACGGAAGACCGAAGCCAAGCTGTGCATCATAAGCACCGAGAAGTGCCTTGAAAGGCTCACCCCAGCGTGAGGCATCCTCTGTCATTCTTCTGAAGTACTCCTGGAAGGTAAATCTTACCTTGGAGAAATCACCGCCTGCGCAGACAATCTTCGCAACAGACTCAAGCACTGCATATACCGCTCCATGATAAGCACTCCATGATGAGAGATATGGGTCGAAGCCGTAGCTCATCATTGTAACTGTATCGGTCTTACCCTTAAGAACAGGAAGCTTCGCAACCATAGTCTGAACCTCTGTAAGCTGATACTTACCGCCGTAAGGCATGAATACCGAGCCTGCACCGATTGAGCCGTCGAACATCTCGACAAGACCCTTCTGTGAACATACATTGAGGTCTGCAAGAGTCTCAAGCCACTTAGCACGTACCTCCTCCACAACAGGCGCGTTAAAGCAGCTTCCGTCCCTGGATGGGATATTTACATGTACATCTGTCTCCTGATGAGCACCGTTAGTATCAAGGAAAGCTCTGCTGATATCAACAATCTTCTTTCCTCTCCAGTACATGACAAGTCTCTTCTCAGGTGTAACCTCAGCGACAGGAACAGCTTCAAGATTCTCCTCTGCCGCATAAGCAAGCATCTTATCTACATCCTTCCTGTCTACAACAACAGCCATTCTCTCCTGTGACTCAGAAATTGCTATCTCAGTTCCGTCAAGACCTGCATACTTTTTCGGAACCTTGTCAAGGTTGATGTTAAGACCATCGGCAAGCTCACCGATTGCAACAGAGACACCGCCTGCACCAAAGTCATTACATTTCTTAATAAGAAGGCTTACTTCGCTTCTTCTGAATAATCTCTGAATCTTACGCTCTGTAGGTGCATTACCCTTCTGGACCTCAGCTCCGCAGGTCTCAATGGAAGCCTCTGTGTGAACCTTGGATGAGCCTGTAGCACCGCCACAGCCGTCACGTCCTGTTCTTCCGCCGAGAAGAATGATGATATCGCCCGGATCCGATGTCTCACGGATGACATTCTTTCTCGGTGCGGCACCCATAACTGCACCGATTTCCATTCTCTTTGCAACATAATTAGGATGATAAATCTCCTTTACATAGCCTGTTGCAAGACCAATCTGGTTACCGTAGGAGCTGTAGCCGTTAGCTGCACCACGCACAAGCTTCTTCTGCGGAAGCTTTCCCTTCATGGTCTCACTTACAGGGACGGTAGGATCTCCCGCACCTGTAACCCTCATAGCCTGATATACATAGGTTCTACCTGAGAGCGGGTCACGGATTGCACCGCCAAGACAGGTTGCAGCACCACCGAACGGCTCTATCTCTGTAGGATGGTTATGTGTCTCATTCTTAAAGTTGACAAGCCACTCCTCTGTTACTCCGTCTATTGTGACAGGAACCACGATGCTGCACGCATTTATCTCATCGGATACTTCCATATCCTCAAGCCTGCCCTCCTTCTTTAACTTGCGCATCGCAAGAAGTGCAATATCCATAAGACATACGAACTTGTCATCTCTGCCCTTGAAGATAACCTCTCTGTCAGCAAGGTAACGATTGTAGGTATCAACAATTGGCTTCTTGTAATCTCCATCGCCGAAGCTTACATTCTTAAGCTCCGTGGAGAATGTAGTATGACGGCAATGGTCAGACCAGTATGTATCGAGAACACGGATTTCCGTCATGGATGGATCACGCTTCTCCTCATTTTTGAAATAATTCTGTATATGCTTAAAATCTTTAAATGTCATGGCAAGACCAAGTGACTTGTAAAGCTCTGACAGCTTGTCATCATCCATATCCTTAAAGCCATCAAATATCTTTACGTCCGCCGGCTCAGCAAAAACAGTGACAAGTGTCTCCGGCTTAGCCATATCAGCCTCTCTTGAATCAACCGGGTTGATACAGAAGCTCTTTATGCGTGCAAGCTCATCATCCGTAACGTCTCCATCAATGACATATACGGTGGCTGTTCTTATAACAGGCTCCTCGTCCTCCTTGAGAAGCTTCACACACTGTACGGCAGAATCGGCTCTCTGGTCGAACTGTCCCGGGAGAAATTCAACAGCGAACACCTTCTCGCCTGCCTTCTTTCCAAAATCCTCCTCATAAACATAATCTACAGGCGGCTCAGAAAAGACAGTAACCAATGCATCCTTATACACCTCATCTGAGATATTCTCAATATCGTAGCGGATAAGTACACGTACATTCTTAACCGTGTTGATGTTAAGATAATTGGAAATCTCATCACTTAGCTCCTTTGCCTTGACAGCGAATGCAGGCATCTTCTCAGAATAAACTCGTCTAACCTTGCTCATTTTTTCCTCCATGTTCATGTCCCATGACATATTTTTGTGCGTTATTTATTACTCATGAAGTCTGCGGATAATCCTGTAGACAACATTGTTCTCCATAACCGTAGGTGCTGTATGTGCAAAAAATATAATCCCCTCCGTCGGTGAAATGACCTGATTAATCACTTCCCCCTCATAAGGGTCTATAACCTCACCTATGATATCTCCTCTATATACAGGGTCACTTGGACTCTTTAATCTACGATACAGCCCGGCCGTGTTGGTCTTGACAGCCATAAGCTCATCCTCGTCAATTACATGCGCAATAAATCCGCTATGGTTATAATACTTTATAATACCCATTCTCGTCAAGAAGCGAAGTACACTTGCCACTGCCTGTCTTGCGGAAACATCATCTATATAATCACTACAATTCGTATATATCGAAAATGCACATGTCCCACACATCTGCCAGTTGTAATTAAGCGTGGTGGTGTCAAGCGGCTTCGGCTTTCTTATGACCACATACGGAAGCCCGAACAGATTGGCAAGACTCGGGCTCTGATGCCCTGTCTCCATCATGCGCACATGCGGGATGAAATCTCCCTGCATATAAAAGCTTGTAAACTGTATTCCATAGCTGTAGCCCTTAACCTTTTCAAAGAACTCAGCGGCAATATTCTGTGTCGTATCTCCCCCGTGTATTCCGGGAAATCTTCTGTTGATATCCGAATTGTCCATCGCCCAGAAGCGCTTCTGGACATTGACGGAATAATGGTTGAGACATGGTACAACCAGAATCTCATTGTTGGCAGTTATCTGTCCTCTTTCCTCAAGCTCACCTAAGACCCTGATAAGCTGGGAGCAGATATACATCTGCTGATACTCATTTCCTCTTATCGCACCGACTATACAGGCAGCCTTCTCCCCACTTCCGAAGCTGTAGCCTGTTATATTGAAATCTTCTCTGTTATAGCCCTTAAGTGTATATAATTCCTTCTTAACCATTCTGCTTACCTCCTGTAAAAATTCTGCACAGGATAGCTCCCTCATATACCACAGGGTACTCTCGGAACGTAAATATTCTTCCCTCACACGGAGCCTCAACCCGGTGTAACAGTCTTCCCGTAAGCGGTTCGACTATGTCACCTATATGCTCTCCAAACTGTACATACTTCATCATGGCACCATCCGCCGGCACGAACAATCCCGTAACCTTGGCATGTATCACTGTAATCTCACCCTCCGTTGATATCATCGGCTTCTTTACAGGTGTCTTTTTCCCCTTCCACATACCAAGCTCACACATGAGATTGAATATACCTTCGATAATCTGGTCACCATAGGACTTCTCAATCCTGTTTCCGACTCCCATCTCTATCACGAGGGTAGGAACGCCAAGATGATTAAGACTGTTGGCAAGCGTCGCCTCAAGCACCGTATTTATCTTATATTCCCAGATAAAATCAGCATTGAGAAGGTAAGCGTACGACATAAGCTTATCCTTAAACTGGTCGAACACGCGCACCTGCGGTGTCTCCTTTATAAATATATTCGATGAATGCAGGTCAACGCACATGTCGCTTCCTATAATATCATTCACAATCTTAGACGCAAGATATTCCGCCGTCGCACCGTTCTCAATTCCCGGGAACACACGGTTCATATCAAGGTCGAACATCGGCATACCTCGCGTACAGCTCTCTATTCCAAGCGGATTGACGGCCGGATATATATCCACAATGCCGTCAAGCAGCTCTATATGTTCATTGATTCTGCGGTTAAGCTCATAGCATATATACTGTCCGTCAAGCTCATCACCATGTATTCCGGTCACGATTGACAGTCTCTTAGCCCTGTTGTCAAGATTTTCCGACATTATCCTGTTCTTGCGGATAACAATCTTCTCACTCACCGGCATCGCCACAGTTACTACTTCTTCTATCATATAACTCCTCATTCCAATGCATTTTCGGACATGCTGACAGCACACCCTGTAAAATGCACTTTTACATAATCCTAATCATTATAAAGCAATCCGCTCAAAATATAAAGACCTTTTAACCAAATTATTACTATATTAACTATGCCCATCCCAGAACTCTGCCACCAGCTTCGGTGCCTCCTTAAGATTACACAGCTTATAGTCCGCCCACTCCGCCGGAAACAGCCTCACATACTCACTCCTTGCAAAGCGCTCATCAAGAAGCACTATGACCCCCACATCATCCATCGTTCTTATGACGCGCCCTGCTGCCTGCAGAACCTTGTTCATCCCCGGATAGGTGTACGCATAATTGTAGCCGTTGCCATCCTTTTCGTCATAATAGTCCTTTAAAAGTCTGCGTTCCGTACATATCTGCGGAATACCGGTTCCCACTATAATGCAGCCAATAAGACTCTCATTTTTCAGGTCAATACCCTCCGAAAAGACACCGCCTGTGACGCAGAAGCCGATACAATCTCTTTCTGACGTTTCTTCGCCATTATTTTCTTTGCGGATTGCGCAATCATCTGCTAAGACCGTCTCACCCCAATCCGTATTCTCTGTCACGGATTTTTCCCCTGTCACCGATGCCGCCGTTCCCCGGAATCTGTCAAGGAACTGCTCCCTCTCCGCCTCAGTCATACCGCGGTTCTGCACGATTATGTTTCTCCGCTCCTGCTCGGTGTAAAGCTTATACACGCTGTCCATATACCCATAGGATGGAAAAAACACCATATAGTTTCCCTTTTTCTGCGCAGTAATGTCGGCAATATAGCTCTTTATCTTGAGAAATTCCGTCTCATTGCGCCTTGTGTATCTGCTCGTCACATCGTACCCGACCGCCAGCAGCCTGTTGGCGGAATCAAATGGAGACTTGATATATATGGCGTAATCATCCTTTTGGCTTAAAAGCTCCTTATAGTACGTCACAGGGAGCAGTGTCGCCGAAAAGAACACCGCCGCCTTGCCCTTTTCAAGCCGCCCGGCAAGGCACGGCGAAGGATTCACGCAGAACAACTTTACCATAAAGCCGTCATCCGTGTGCTCACCGTAAATCACATAGTTATCCTGTATCAGGTCGTACATATTGAGGAAATGCCGCACCTCAAAGAAAAGCTCCGATGCCTCCTCACTGTACTCAAACTCAGGCTTCTCCTCAAAAAATCTTGTGAACTCCTCAAAAAGTGAATTAAGCGCCATCGTCACCGCGCCGATACTGTCAAGAACAATCACATCATCGCATATTTTTTTCAGCTCAAGAAAATTCTTGTTGCACCTTGCAAGTGCCGAAGCAAGGCGCTTATCCACCTTCTCCACAAGCCTTCTGACCTTAAGAAAAGCTTCCTTGCAGAGGCTTGCGCTGTACATATCCCTTGCCCTGTCGACAAGATTATGCGCCTCATCTATCAGAAAAATATAATCCCCCGATGAGCCATCGGAAAAATACCTCTTTAAATATACATCCGGGTCAAACACATAGTTGTAATCACATATAATTCCGTCAACCCAGTAGGTCGCATCAAGCGACATCTCAAAAGGGCATACCGTGTACTTGTTCGCATAGTCCTCAATCACAGCACGGTCTATCACGTCCTCATGTGTCACCATGTCATACACGGCTTCATTCACCCTGTCAAAATGTCCCTTGGCATACGGACACGCAAGCGGATTGCACTCCGGTTTACCGCACATACATATCTTTTCCTTAGCTGTTATCGTCACTGTCCTGAAATACGCGCCCTTAGAGCGCAGTATCGAAAAAGCCTCCTCAGCCACGGTGCGTGTTATGGTCTTTGCAGTTAGATAAAACAGCTTGTCACCCAGCCCCTCACCTATGGCTTTAACCGCCGGAAAGACCGTTGACATGGTCTTTCCCACTCCTGTAGGTGCCTGAATGAAAAGCTTTTTCTGCATGCGTATAATTCTGTAGACACTGACAGCTATATCCCTCTGCCCATCACGGTACGGAAACGGAAAATCCATTCCGTGAAGCGATTCCTTTCTCCTTCTCCCGCTCTCATAAAGAAAATCGCTCCATTTTCTGAAGCTGTCAAGCACCCCCATGAACCATTTCTCAAGCTCTGCAAACGAGATGGTCTCTGTAAAATATTTTACCTCCTCAGTGTCAAGGTTCACATAGGTCATCATCACGCGTATACTTTCAAGTGAATCCTGGACGCTCTTTATGTATGCGTATACCATCGCCTGTGCCTTGTGAACCTTGACCGGCTCATCAAGATACTTAAAATTGCGGTATGTCCCCTTGATTTCATCTATGGTAATCCCCTCATCCTCCGTTATAACTCCGTCCGCTCTTCCTTCTATTACGATGGTATAATTAAGAGACGGAAATTCCATTCTCATCGGAACCTCCGCCTCATACTGTGAACCCATCTGCTTTTGTATTCTGCGGTGAGCCTTGCTGCCTGCATCCATGGCAGCCTTGTCCCCGCCCTGCCCGCGTCTTGTGTCAATATCCCCGCTACGGCAGATAAATTCCACAAGACTGCGGACCGATATTTTCAGAACATTATCCTTAAATGTGTACATACTCGTCCATTCCCGCCTCAACCAGGCACTTATAGTAATACGCAACCGGATAAAAACTCTGTGCAAAATTCTTTGTAGAGTCACCTGATGTGACAAGTGCATCTCCTACTATCTGCTTATCACCCCCGACATACTTATAAGGCTCCTGCAGAACCCGTCTGATGGTACCCAGGCCTGCCTCTAAATATTTCCCGTCACCGGTAAGCTCATACCCTGTAGCCATCGCCTCGAGCAGAAGTGTATTATTTCCGAGCCGTGTAAGGCTAGGCAGCTCTTTATAGTAGAATAACCCACACTCTAACATGCAGTTGTCAAGAATATCATCGACCGCCAGCATAATAAGATTTTTCAGAGAATCCGTTTTGTTGACTCTATAGTACCTCATAAGACTGCCAACCGCAACAGAAATCATAAATCCTACATGGATAAGTGTGTTGTCCGTATACGGTGCGGCAAAGCATCCATAGTCCTCGTACCATTTTTCAAAATATCCGACTATCTTATCGCATTTAATACGATATTTTTCCTCGCCTGTCTCAATGTACAGTGCAGTGAGCGCCCTAAGTGCCCATCCTGTCTCTCTTGCATTGCTCTCACCCGCCACGGCATAGGCCGGGGTGTCGAGAAGCCTTATAATGTTATCCCCTATTCCGACAGCAGTCTCAAGCCCTCTCTCATCACCTGTAAGGTGATAATAGTCAAGGAAGCCCTCAACCCATTCGTGGCTCGGAACCATGACGCCGTTGATAACATGTCCCTTGGTATGCTCCGTAAGACCGCCTAACTTAAGCGGGTCACTGCTGTAGTGGCACACATCCACATCCATCCAGTGGCTTGCATGCACCATACAGAAATCAAGATATCTTCTTATCCCCATCCTCATGTACATAAGTGCACAGGCATGAGGAAAATCATACTCATTGTTAGCCCACACGGCAGCTCCGCCGCCACGTCCCTGCTTAGTGTAATTCTGGTCAATCGTGTCTCCCCAGTTGAGCATTCCGAAGCTTCGCGCCCTGGAATCCGCCTTTCCTATAAGCAGCATGTCAATCTCAGGTGAGCATTTGTCTGCGAACACATCCGTCACGGCACCGGAATTTTTATATACATCGGGTGCAATTACCGGTCTGTCCGGCATCTGGTAGATAAGGCTCCTGTTGTCAAGCTCCGCAAGGCTCTCAGCCGCAGCATGGAAATGCAGCATGAACCTCTGCTCGCGCGCCATACCCGGCTGCATAATCACATCGTTAAAGCCCTCCGGCACCAACATCACATAGAGTCCGTCCTTATCAGCCTTCACCGCCTTCGGATAGTTCTGCTGTGCCTGATATATGGTAGCACACACTCCGCCCTCCGAATCCGTCCTGTCCGCAAAGAAGGTTCCGTAAAGCACCTCCGCCATGTGCTCATTGCTCTCCATAAGGAGAGCCTTATCATATGCAGCCTTGTTGACCTGTGCACCATCCTTTCCTATAATGAAATCCGTTTTATAGTTGGAGGCTCCTGCACAGGTTCGGATATTCTCGACCCTTGCCAGTTTCTCTATCGTATCCAAATCCTTAGTGCCTCTGGTCCTGTAGATAAGACCTCCGTCATTTTTCAGTTCAGTTCCTATATCACCACAGCCTGTGGAATCGATCATCGCAGACGAATCCAGTGTGGCAAGCGATACATCCTGCTCCATGTCAGCCCTGTCCATGACGGAAAATACAAGCGACTTAATACTTAAAGGTGTCTCAGATGTATTAAAGATCCTGTAGCTCACATCAATCCATGGCTTTCCTGCATATACGGTAAGTCTTATCTCAAACCTATAGTGCTTCGACTCCTCACAGCCGCCGGATTCAGTCTCATTATAGCCGTCCACAGCAAGAATCGTACACACTGCGCCCTCCTCAACCACGCGCCATCTGTTCAGGTTAAGCTCATAGCGTGTTCCTGCCTTGTCTGTAAGATACGGACCCTTAAACTGCCCCTTCTCATACAGCCTGTCTCCATAGCTCAGGCTCTCGAACAGACTCTGGGAATAATTCTTAACGGTAAAGCTCACTGCACCTGTGTCGACCGTGAAGCCATCGGTGTTGTATACTGTACTTACTGCTGCGCTGTCAGCTTTTATACCGATATTATTCACATTATCCGAACTGCCCCTATTACCTGAACTGTTCATATTGTGTGAATTATTATCTGCATTTTTACTATCCGGATTTTTCTCATCCGAAATATCAGATTTTCTTCCTGAGGCTTTTAAATCCTCATCATCAAGAAAAAGCTCGAATTTCTTTCCTGCATTTCCCGGAAGATTTCCCTCAAATCTGGTGAAAAGAAATCTTATTGAACCATCATCATACCGCGAGGTCACCTTTGTCTGGCTCGTCAGCCTTTCATCCCCATCATACACACAGACCTGCGATGCATCGCCAAGTCTTCCCCTCTTCACCGGAACCGCGACCCACATAGGCTCCATATTTCTCGGATATCTGTACAGTTTTTCAAGATTTAAGTTAATCATGTGTTTGCCCCCTTTACTTTTATCTTACTCTTCTTCCATATATTAGTTCTATATACTACATAAAGAATGAATGAAGATATTGCATTACTTACAACAACCGAATACCACACACTGCGGACTCCCATGTGAAGCACACTCTCACAGAAGAACAGTGTCATAAATCTGAACACCCACAGCCTTGCGGCATCCACAATCATCGTGACCTCAGTGTGGCCTGTCCCCTGGAACAGTCCCGATGTCGCATTATATATTCCGTTCGTCCAGCACCAGAATGCCATTATCGACAGGAAATCCGCAGCCATCGCGACAACCTGCTCATCGTTATTGAAAATTCCGACTATGGCTCTGGATACCGGCATTCTTGAGAGAATCATTCCTCCGGCAAACAGGAATACAACACATATATTGCGTGACAATATATATCCCTTTTTCGCTCTGTCAACCTGACCCGCTCCCATATTCTGTCCGACTATGGTAGCTGCGGCTGAGCCTATGCCGTTAGACGGCAAGGTTATAAGGCTGTTGACTTTATTTCCAATGCCATAAGCAGCCATCGCCTCCGTGCCATACTTATATACATTCCTGCTCATAAGCAGAAAGCCGAACTGCATTGTACTTCCGCCGATTGCCGTTGGAAGCCCTATTCTTAAAATATCCCTAAGCTTATCCTTCTCGAACCGGAAATCCTTGTAATCAAGGTGGAGGTTATTCTCCTTTCTAAGGAGCGAAAACAGTGCTATTGCCGCAGACGGAAGCTTGGCGGACAATGTTGCAAGCGCCGCACCTGATATTCCAAGCTTGAACACCACCATAAGCAGCGGGTCAAGAATCATATTGAGAATAATTCCTACCAGATTAAGAAGCATAGGCTTTACCGTGTCTCCCTGAGCCTGATTAAGTGCGGTAAACATATTTATCGTAAACAGAAACGGCATATCCAGCACCACTATCTGCAGATACTGCCTGCTGTACCTGTAAATATCCCCCTCCGCTCCAAGCCATGAGACAATCCCCGGAGCCATGGCAAAGCATATCGCCGCACAGGCAAATGCAAAAATCATCGCACAGGCATATATCTGGCTCGCCATCCTGCGTGCCTCCTTGTCGGCGCGCGCGCCTATGTACTGTGCAATCAGCACCGACCCTGCAACTGTTATCCCGGTTCCGAAATTAATAACTATATTCTGGACCGGTGTCACAAGATTAATCGCCGCAAGCTCCTCCTTGCCTATATGTCCCAGCCAGTATGTATCCGTAAGGTTATACATCGTCTGCAGAAAGCTGTTAATTACAACGGGAATTGCAAGTGAAAGAATTGCGCTCAGCATACTCCCATTCAAAATCAGATCACGATTATATTTCTTTGCCATATTACTCCTCATCTCCGACCGGTTTATTGCGAGGAGGCGATGAGAAATTCGCGTAGGCGATTTCTCATCTGCCATCAAAGCAATTTGTTTTCGCTCAAAAACAAATTGCATGTGTGAAAAATATGCTATCAAGCTTATTTTTCACACTACTCCTCATCTCCGAGCATAAAACCAGTGCACGCTGTAACATTCATATATATTACTCTATATTAAATGTAATATCTACGTTTTAATTTATTATTTTCATATATATTACTGTTTTTTTTACATTTTTATTGACAAAAAAAGTCTCAAAACTTACTATATCTAATAGCACCTTAGGTACAGTGCATTTTCACTGCAGAATGGAGAATTGTATGATTTTAAGCGACAAAAAGAAAGACTTCGATATAACCCAGGTGAAGGGAAAGGCATATTCCGAAATGAAGGATGCCCACTATCATCCATATTATGAATTCTATTACCTTCTATCAGGGACAAGACGTATTTTCATAAATGACACTATATATTACGTAAAAAAGGGGGATTTGATTGTCATACCTAAAGGTGAACTGCACCGCACAACCTATATAGGCGGAGACACCCACGAAAGAATTGTCATGATTTTCAGCGATGCCTTCATCGCCCCGCTCATGAACAAGCTTAGTTCCGACACTTTTCAAAAGTGCTTTGGAAAACGTCAGATAACGATTCCTCCCAACAGGAGAGATTATATTGAGGAACTCTTTGCAAAAATAATACGGGAGCATAACGGAATAGACATATTTTCCGAAAGCATGCTCGCCGTATATGTGTATGAACTTATTTTATTTGTTCTTAGGTGTCAGGAAAATTCGGATTCCGCATATCCTGCCAGCGAAATCGGAGATGATGTCATCTCCGAAGCCGCTAAGTTCATTTCAGGAAATTTTACAAAGGACTTTTCTCTCTCCCAGCTAGCTGTTAAGTACAATATGAGCCCATCATATTTCTCCCGCAAGTTCAAGCTGTGCACCGGCTTCGGCTACAAGGAATACCTCATAACAGTGCGTATTATCGAAGCCTGCCGGCTTCTTCTTAATACCGACATGTCAATCACACAGATTGCGGAGAACTGCGGCTTTGATGACAGCAACTACTTCGGAGACTGCTTTAAAAAGATAAAAGGTATGTCTCCAAGAGAGTACAGAAAGGCAAATGGTGTGGTGTAGGCTATCTTATGATAGTATCACTGTTATTTAACACAAGTGTGCTGTACAGAAAGAGCACATCCTGCCCGTCAAATTCTATGAACCGTCCAAGGTATGCCGGTGAGATATAGCGGATATCCACAAGCGTTATCTTAGAATATGCCTCTATAAAAAGAGGTGCTATGCTGCTCCCGAACGAATCCCTGAAGATTATAAGCTCCTTGTCCGTATCCGCCGATGGATTGTCAATGACAAGGAGCGATCTTGGACCGGAGAGGAATGTTTCATAGAGATCATTTCCCTCTGCCTTCTCCATATCGTATACAGCTCCTGTCTTACCAGTCTCGTAATCCGTTACCGTACTGTTTTTTATCGCTTCATTTTCAAGATAATACAATGTCTCCGTGGCAATCGGAAGTGCCGCCTGCCCATAGTACACCCCACGGAACGGCGCAGCCAACTGCTTTAGTTCATACTCAGCCGACAGAGTAACCCCCATCTTATCAGCAATCTCCCTCGCAGCATCCACTATCCTTTCCTGTCTCCAATGAGTGTCAGTGCGGTAGTAATCGTCATAGCTTAACAAGCCGCGGATGTCTATAAGCTGCATGAAATCAAGCTTATCCTTCATCAGACTATAAAGCTCATCATAGTCCATGGATGGATAGCCATTCTTATCCGCAAGAAAATAATTCTTGTCCGGTACAATCACACCATACACGGCACCTGCCTTACCCTCAAGATATTTCCTGTTAACCTCACCAAAGCACAGTGCAGCATAATCAAGCGAAGCTTCATTTAGCGGGTACTCAAGCTTTGACAGGTATCCATCTGCTATATACAGCCCATTGTTATCCTTCCTGCCAAAAAGATAATAATTGCCGACCGCCTTAAATGTGCGCATGGTGTCACGCATAGGGAATTGATCCAGTGTGTACTTCTCAAACTCCTCCATAAATCTGCCGGACTGCAAGGTCTGTACAGACAGCTTAGGGAACGTCTTAAGCCCCCTTCTCTCACTGTATGAATACGTATTATCCGGCTCAATAATGCTCCACAGCGCCAATCCGTAAATGCATGCCGCAGTCACAATAATCACTATTATATTTTTATTCAAATATCTTTTTAAACCATTTGATTTATTTTCCATATCTATCTCCATTTCTCAGAGATTTAATATTAAAACCTGAAATATAAAAACGGATTGAAGGAGCCGTCCACCAGATAGCCTGTCACCAGAATAAGCAGTGCTGCAAGCACAACCGGTTCACCTATCGTAAAAATAGCGTTCACCGCCTTATTGTCCTTCATCCTGCCCTCAAGTCTCGCAAAAACATTCCTCACCACAGGCAGTGAGCCTGCAATTGCAATAATAAGTGTTATGGCATAGCTCTTCAGGTAGTAGAGCGACTCGGCAGACACAGCACTAAGCCCTCCTGCCCCGAACATTCCTGCAATGACTGCTCCGGCATCGGACATCGTCGCAGCGCTGAATATGACGAAGCTTATCATAACCAGTAACATCGTGTATATATGCCCTGCTGCCCTGCTCTTTTTGAGTAACGGAAGCAGAAAGAGCTTCTCAAGGATGAGGAAAAATGCCATATAAAGCCCCCAGATGACAAAATTCCATGCTGCTCCATGCCATAAGCCGGTGAGTGCCCACACAACCAGAATGTTCAGGAACCATCTCCACTTCTTCACCCGGTTTCCTCCCATCGGAATATACACATAGTCGCGGAACCATGTCCCCAGAGACATGTGCCATCTTCTCCAGAACTCCGTAATGCTCTTTGAAATATACGGATAGTTGAAGTTCTCCGGAAAATCGAAGCCAAATATCTTTCCAAGACCTATCGCCATATCACTGTAGCCCGAAAAATCAAAATATATCTGAAGTGTACACGCAATTGCATACAGCCACACAAAAAGCACCGAAGGCTGTGCTGCACCCGTGTAGGCATCTATAAGCTCACCTAACTGGTTAGCTATAAGTACCTTTTTTGATAAGCCTATTATAAATCTCCTGATTCCACAGGCAGTCTTTTCGGTGCTGTGCTTTCTCACATGCAGCTCTCCCTCAATATCCGAATATCGCACAATCGGACCTGCTATGAGCTGTGGAAACATGGATATATACATCGCCATATCTATATAGCTCCTCTGAGCCGCAACCGTTTTTCTGTACACATCAATGACATAGCTTATCACCTGAAAGGTATAAAAGCTGATGCCTATAGGCAGAGTAACCTTAAGAACCGGAACAGCAAGCCCTGTCACGGCTCCGAAGGATTCAAGGAAAAATCCTGCATACTTGAAATATCCAAGCACACCAAGACTTATTACAACAGAGGTGGTCAAAAAAAGCTTTGACCACCTTCTCTTAGAGTCTATAAGTCTTCCAAATACATAGCCCTGCGTTATCATAACCAACATGAGGAGAGTATATCTTAACTCTCCCCATGCGTAAAATACAAGGCTTGCCAATAAAAGTACTACATTTTTTCCTCTGCCCGGTACCACAAAATACAGCAGTATCACCGCAGGCAGGAAGCAATATAAAAACGGAATACTTGAAAAAATCATGCCAATCCTCATTTCACAGACATTTCTTTACAGTGCCGGCTGTCTGCGACGTCTGTAACACAAACAACACTCATAATACTACCGATTATCCAATATTTTCCTTATATAACTCAACTGCATCAGGATATACCTCTGAGAGATTAGCTGAGAATGTATCAATTATATCTGTAAGACCATAAGCTGATACAATATAATCGTCAACCTGATATACAACCAAAACATCCGGGAAACCGCACATCCACTGCTTTTCAAGAATTCCATCCTTAAGGTGCTCTGCAATCGCAGCTACATTCTCCTTGTCAATCACATGAAAAGCACCTGCCGTAAATGTGTTTGCATTCATCATATGACCAAGGGAGGCCGCATCGTCGATGAGTGCAACGTCATCCTCCGCAATTCCAAAAACATCGTTTATTGCAGCAGAGTCCTCAAGACCATATTTTCCCGCAGCGTCATCTCTTGCATTATCCGGATTGTAATCCCCACCTGCTGCCGGGAACCTGTCATCCTCACCGTAAACTGCCCAGATATCATCAAGAAGCTTAACCGCTCCCTGCGCATCGCTCTCATCCGCATCCTTAGACGGCTCCTGTGTCGCCTCTGTTGTTGTCTCTGTTGTTGTCTCTGTTGTTGTCTCAATCTGTGATGTTGACTCTGTTGTACCCGGATTTACATTGTTATCCTTCTTTCCACATGCGCTGAGTGCAACAACCGACACTGCCATAACTGATAATAAAGCTAACTTTCTCATAAAATTAAATTCCTCCTGATAAAAAAATTGTTAATTATTCCCCTTCTGTGTCCTGAGCTTCCACTCTCCTGTTTCTTCATCGAAACACATTGAAACCTTTACAGAATAAGTCCCCGCATTCACTGTAAGGTATGCCTCCTCATCAGGCTGCACTGCCCAGACTATATCCGCCTCATCGCTCGCCGACATTACACTTGTCCCATAAGGTATGAGTTCACCACCGGATGCTTCTATTGTAAAGCTTCCCCTCGCCTTAATATGAAGTGTAAACCCGGACTCCTCCAAAACGGCACTTCTTTCAAGAGAATATGAAACAACCGCAGGTTCATTCTGCACCTGGGCTGTCACACCTCTTTCATCAAGCATGACTCCGTCGTAATATACCTCCGGTATCTGACCCTTTCCTGACAATACCGTAATGCCTCTTCCAAGTACAATTAAAATACATGCCGCAGCCACAGCGGACATGGCATATATCATTTTTTTTCTCACAGCCTGCTTCTTCCTGCGGAATAATTCCTGTGTCTTAATTACATCGTCCTCACTCTTTTCAAAAAGCTCCCTTGCTCCGTCTAAGAGATCGTCGCTGACACCGGATAAAGCCTGCGAAAGTATCTCTCCTTTCTTCACCATACCCCCTCCTTCTTCAGATAATCCTTGAGGCGGCGCCTGATTCTCGACAGCGTTGACTTAATCGTTCCCTCACTGATTCCCATTCTCTTAGAGATATCGGAAACCGGACAGCTATAGTAATACCTGAGCAAGAAAATATTCCTATTCTCCGGTTTCTGACCTCTTAAGAATTCATCAATCACCTGTTCAAGATGAACCGCGTCAGCATGGCTCTCTACATCCTTCATGTCCGGTATACACTCATCCAGTTCATGAATGGACACAGCATATTCCCCTGCCGCCCTCTTATCTGCATGTCTGGCATTGTACTTGTTAATTGCCGCATTTCTGGTCAGCTTTCCAAGAAATGCTGCCAGATTTTCCGGATGATGCGGAGGTATTGATTTCCATGCCCCAAGTAGTGCATCGTTAACGCACTCCTCGCTATCCTCAATATTATCAAGTATATTCATCGAAATATGCATGCAATAATGATTATATTTTTCCGAGGCTTCCCTGATTGCGCGTTCATTGCGCTCCAGAAAAAGCTCCACGATAGCCTTGTCCTGCATTTCCTCCTCCATTTTTATCATCCTGCCTATATACACAGCTTATTTTTTATTAGGTTGCACTTTTCTAAAAAAAATTTTAAAAATTTTTATTCCAAAATTTCTGATTATACATAACCCATAATCAATTATCGTCTGCCTGCTCCGCACATTCTTACCTTGCGTATTTTACCTTTCGCAATTCACATTGCCTGTTTATCATAGTTTTTGTAGAGATACTGAATAATATCCTTCCTTGTCACAATTCCTATAAAAACATTGTCATCATCAACAACCGGCACGAAATTCTGCTTGATTGCAAGATCAATCAGACTTTCCATATGTGCCTCGGCATTCACCGGACGATTGTTCACACGCCTGTGAATATCTGAAATCGGTATCTCCTCCGCTTCCTCAAAGGTAGAAATATTCTCATCAGCCATCTTCCAGAGCAGATCACCCTCCGTTATTGTTCCCACATATTTGCCATGCTTGCTGATAATAGGCATCGCTGTATACTTATGGTAACGTATCTTCTCCAGCACCTGCCTTATATTCGCATCCTCATACACATATACCACATCACACTTCGGTGTGAGAAAAAATAAAATATTATTGTTATTCATAGCCCTCTCCATCTCCTATGTATTTTTTCCTTATATAGTTGCAATAATGTCCACGCGCTTTTTAGGCAATTGTAGCATATAATTATGAACAGAATAAGTACAAAACGTAAAATCATTATAATCCAGGCTATCCAAATGCCCCACACTGATACATTCCGGAATAAAACGGCATCGGAAGAATAATGTCTTAGAAAAAACAAAAAACGCATAAAGCCTCGAACCATAAAGCTTCATGCGTCTTTTTACAGAGCAGGATACGGGAATCGAACCCGCCTCCTCAGCTTGGGAAGCTGATATACTACCGATGTACTAATCCTGCACACTGTTACAGAATTCCTTCTGCAACAGCCTTAATTATCATATCACATCTGAACAAAAAAATCCAGCATTTTTTTATTTTTTCAGTCCTTTTAACTGTTCTGCAAGCTCCTTAAGTCCTGTAATGGTACTTCCGACATCCTTGGTAATAGCACTATTATCCTCGCTCACCTTAAGAGTCTCCGTGGAATGAGCCGTAACCTCCTCGGTCACACCTGAAATCGTGTGTATTCCTTCTACTATAGTCTGGTTGGCATCATTTAACTCGCGTACAAGCTCACTGAGTCTTCCTGCCTCGTCATATACCATGTCATTCTTCTGTGCAATCTTCACAAAGCTCTTAACAGTCTCATCTGCTGCGTGATTCTGATTTCCTGATACCTTTATCATATCCTCAATAACATTTACAACATCCGAAAGCTCTGCTGAAATACTGTCAATAAGCTCTGTTATATTACCTGTAGCTCCCTGCGTCTGATCGGCAAGATTGGAAATCTCAGAGGCAACCACTGCGAAACCACGGCCTGCGTCCCCTGCCCTTGCCGCCTCAATGCTTGCATTAAGTGCAAGAAGACTTGTCTGTGAAGCAATGCTGTTAATCATATCTATTATTGACTGCATCTTACCTGTATGCTCACGAAGCTGCAGAAGCTCCCTGGATACATTGGCATTGGCATCATTTGACACCTTTACACATCTTAAAAGCTCATCCATATTTTTCTTCGATAAATCAAGCTCCGACTTAGTCTCATTTACATTATCCACAATCATTCCCGAAGCTTTCTCAACACTATTAATCGTATCCTGAATCTGTTCTGTCTTTTCGAGCTGTACCTGGATGGAGCGAACTGTCTCGTTCGTTCCTGCTGCCACCTCGCTCATCGAATCCTTGGTCTTATTGGCTGTAGTCTCTAATATATCAACCTTGCCGGATACAGTATTGATGTCATCGGTAATCTTCTCTGCCACATCAAGAATCTCGCTCATAAGAGCCGCATTATGCTCCTTCTCCTCCTCAACCAGCTCAAGCTGGGTATCGTTGCATTTTTTTGATACATAAGTCGCCATGAGAAGATAACCTGTAAAAAGCAGAACCGATGCAACCCTGATCTCAACATTCGCAAGCTGCGACATATCCAGCTGTCCCGACAGGGCACTGTAAGCAACCTGGATAATATTTCCAAGCGATACCGTTCCCATAAAACATGCCGCAACCTTAATATTATTGTAAGAGATAAGAATGACAGCGATAAGAAACGCATACACATACGCGACAGGCGATACCGTAGTAAAAATTATAAACAGGTAAAATATTACATACCCGCCCGATATGGCATATTTTAAATATTTCGTACCCTTGTCCTTTAAATACATTGCCAGACATAATACATAAGGCACCAGTGCAAAGATACAGAACACGGCAAAATATCCCATGCTTCTGCTTTTCTTGAGTACCTCAACAAGATAGCATACAACAAGAATAATATTCATTATGCTGTATGCTATCATACTGGTCCTGTTCGACAGCTTCAATCCGTCAAATTTTTTGTTTTCCATACTGCTCCTCCACACCTTCATAAATACAAAATACATTGTGCTTATATTTTCACAAGCCAAAACAACATATTTAATATGTTACATATTACCATTTTTTGTATCTATATTACAAGCTTATATTGCATTTTTCGACATAATTTTAGAACAAACATCTGCTTTCACAAATATTGGGTTTCTTCATATTATATTTATATAAAATATGCAAAAGGAGTCATATATGGCTTATTATAATGGCAATCACCGCATGGTGCAGCGTCAGCCTATGATGACCTGTCCGAATCAGGCACAGAACAGGCAGAGCAGCTCCGGATACGGTCGAAATACAGCTTCAGCACAGCCATGCTGTAATCAAAATGCCGATACGCCACATCAGGATATGCCTAATGCTGCTGAAAAAAAGTGTATGATGCAGCCACGCATAACACCTGCAGATGGTGTTGCACAGTCATGTGTAATGCCTTCACCATACTGCCCTGTCGCAATGGCGTATGTACCATTTCAGGCATTCGAGGAATTATTCGAGGAATCAAAATCATTTATGATTGGCACTGCCTTTCCTTCGCTTTTCAAACCGTTTATGAGAGGAGGCAGATGTCGATGAACGAAACATGCAATGACAGGAATGCCCTGTTTAGAAAAATTCATGAGTGTGAGTTCATGATGATTGACCTTGGCTTGTACCTTGACACTCATCCGGACTGCGTTCAGGCGCTCAATGCATTTCAAAAGCATCGCGCTTCATACGAAAAACATGCAGCCGAATATGAGCGTCTCTATGGCCCGCTCACATTCTACAGTGTAAGCTCAGATACTTGCTGGCCGTGGCAGCAGCTTCCATGGCCTTGGGAAATGGAGGCGTATAATTAATGTGGATTTATGAGAAAAAACTGGAATTTCCTGTGCACATCAAGGAACCTAATCCTAAGCTGGCACAGCTTATTATAAGCCAATATGGCGGTCTGTAGTCGAGTTATAGTAGGTAAAAGAATACATGTAAATTGTATTCTTTTTTATTGCACCGGTGCAACTTATGTTATCATTAGGGCAAAAACAAAGGAGTTATCTATATGAATGTACCAGAAAAAATAATGAACAGCATTATAATGTCCATGAGCACTCACCTTGAACCTGCTGCCCTGTCAATACTTAAAGATGTACTCATAAAAAATCTATCTCACTATACTATAACAGAATGTGAGACACTTCCTGCGACTGCCGATGATAGCAATGAATACATTCTCAAGCTATTCGCGGCCACAAAAGCGACAAAGCTATCCGCTAAAACTGTATCATACTATGTCGATACTATCAAGCGCCTGCTATCTGTAATTCACAAGCCACTTATTGACATCACCAGTATTGACATCAGTTATTTTCTAAACAGTCTCCGGAACAGTAATGATTCTGTCTCACTCAATAATCTGCGCCGCAACATATCTGCTTTTTATACTTGGATGAGAAAATCACACTTAATCGTTGAAAACCCTTGTGAAGCCGTTGAACCATATACGGAAATTGAGAAGCCTATTGACCATCTGGAACCAACTGAATATGAGCAACTCAAATCCGGATGCAGCTCCACGCGTGACCGTGCCCTTATAGAATTTCTTCGTTCTACAGCTATGCGTGTTGGAGAAGTAGGTGCCGTAAAAATATCTGATATAAATTGGAATACCGGCCTTATTTCAATCTATGGTAAAAAATCTCATGCTTATCGTCCTGTATGCCTTGACACCATCGCCCTAAAATACCTCACCGAATATATCATAGAGCGGAAGCTTCATACCACAAGCACTGTACCACTCTTCACGATACGCCATTCTGATGACGTTTTAAGTGCTGGGGGTATAAGAGAATCCATTAAGTGCATTAAACAGCGTTCCGGGCTAAAACGGCGTGTATATCCGCACCTGTTCCGTAAAACAACAGCTACCAATATTATTAAGCGCGGAGGTAGTGTGCATGACGCTGGAGAATACCTTGGCCACAAGGATTCCTCTACAGCAGGAAAGCATTATTCTTTTATTGGCTCTGAGCATACCATTGATATATTTAGAAGATATGTTCAGAGCGTTTAAATAATAATTTGCACGTCAAA
>DNFT01000032.1 GCA_003486385.1 Eubacterium sp.
CACAGCTAGGTATATATAACATGTTTTGCCACCTGAATCCTGAAAAAAGAGAGTTTACGTGCAGAATCTCATTCCCTGCCAGCATACATGTATTTACATGTACACTTTAATATGGTAAAATTTAGCTTTAGAGCAGATTCATCTGTCGGATAATATTATAATGCAAAGGAGTATGACTATGCCCGGTGTACTTGCACTTTTACTTGTTATTGTTGTAGTTTTTCTTATTTTCTTTTCCGAAAATCTTCAGAAGAAAAAGATGGAAGAACAGCTGAACACTATTATTGGAAATCAGAAGGTGTTATATGGAAGTATGGCTAATCTCACTGTAGGAACAGGCTTTGTGAGAGGATATTTTGCCATCACGGAGAGATACCTTTATTTTATTGAGAGCAAGAAGGATGGAACGATCAAGCTTACAATACAGCTTAAGTTTGAGGAGATTTTAAGCCATAAGCTGCACTTCGTCCTGTTTATTGAAGGTCCTGACCACAGCGTCTATGAAATCAAGGCAGGAAATAATACGCAGGCTTACAATGTTCTTGTAAATCAGATAAAAAAAGTGGTGCCGCAATAGGACACCACTTTTTTTTAATCCAAGGTTTTAATTGCGAGCTCTAACGCAGCGTCTACTGCCTGAGCTCTTATGTTCTGCCTATCACCCTGAAAAATATGCTTTTCAACCACGGCTTCGCCATTATAATAGCAGCCGATATAACATAAACCTACAGGAAAGTCCGGTGTCCCTCCGTCAGGTCCGGCAATGCCCGTAACGGAAAGTGCGACATCGGCTCCGGCAGTCTTTGCGGCACCCTCAGCCATCTCACGGGCAACCTCCTCACTGTACACGGTATATTTTTCCAGTGTTTCCCTCTTAACGCCGAGAATACGCATCTTCGTTTCCTCTGAATAGGTTATATAACCTGTTTCAAATACATCTGAGACACCCGGCACATTCACAAGGGTGGCTGCAATCAACCCTCCCGTGCAGGATTCGGCAGTTGTAATCTTGAGTGCTCTCTCAAATAATATTCTTACCAATTCTTCTTCCATGATTAGTTATCCTTCAATATATCTTTATTCTGTACAAGATATACTATGAGCGAATACACTGTGAGCACAAGCGCTGCATAGATAAATATCTGCTCAACGTATCTCATAAAGGCAAACGGAAGTCTGGCTATAAGCAGGCAGCACATAATCATCTGTACGGTAGTCTTAATTTTTCCCGACATTCCGGCTGCAATGACTACATTCTTTTCAGCTGCAATGAGTCTGAAGCCGCTTATTATAAATTCACGCGCAATTATAATTATTACAATCCACGCCGGGATAAGGTCAAGCTCTATGAAGGCTATCATAGCCGAACATACCAAAAGCTTATCGGCAAGCGGATCCATAAATTTGCCAAAATTAGTCACAAGATTATACTTTCTTGCGATTTTACCGTCAAGCATGTCTGTGAGGCTTGCGATGATAAATATTGCAAGTGCAGCATATCTGCTTCCGGGAAAGAAATCTGTCATAAGGAATACCAGAAAAAAAGGTATCATGATAACTCTTGCTATTGTAAGTCTGTTTGGTAAATTCATTGTACTAATTCTCCTATCAAGTCATATTCTAATGCGCCGGTAACCTTAACCTTACAAAAATCTCCGGACATAAGCTCTTCATCCGTATTGACAAATATATAACCGTCGACATTCGGGGCATCCATATAGGTTCTTCCAACGTAGGCATTCTCATCCGCAACCTTACCCTCTATCATTACAGTCATCACTTTGCCTATCTGTGATTGTGACAGGTCGGAGGAAATCTCCTGCTGCAGCTCCATAAGTCTGTCGCGTCTTTCTTCCTTTACTTCTTCCTGAACCTGACCGTCCATCTCAGCAGCCTTGGTTCCCTCCTCAGCGGAATAGGTGAACACGCCGAGTCTTGTGAACTCGATCTCGTCAATAAATTCCATGAGCTCTTCATGATCCTCCTCTGTCTCACCCGGGAAGCCTGCGATAAGAGATGTTCTGAGCGCGATATCCGGTATTTCCTCGCGCAGCTTAGCAATACGCTCAGTCAGCTCTGCCCTGTTTGTCTTACGGTTCATTCTCTTTAAAATATTGTCTGAGGCATGCTGAATCGGGATATCAAGATAATGGCATATCTTCGGCTCCTCCTTCATAACCTGGATGAGCTCGTCATATATCTCTTCCGGGTAGCAGTACATTATCCTTATCCAGCGAAGCCCGTTTATGCGGCAGAGCTTTCTTAGAAGCTCATGGAGCATCTTCTTTCCGTATAAATCAACTCCGTAAAGTGTAGTCTCCTGTGCAACCAGCACAAGCTCCTTGACTCCGCCCTCTACAAGTGCCTCCGCTTCCTTGACAAGCTCTTCCATCGGGTAGCTTCTGTAGTGACCGCGCAGCATAGGGATGATACAGTATGTGCAATACTTATCACAGCCCTCCGCTATCTTAAGGTGGGCATAATGTCCACCTGTAGTCACGATACGCTTTGCCTTAATCATATCCGGCTTGTAATCCGACATTCCGAATACCATATCGACCTCGGGAAGCTCCTTTTTAATCTCCTCCTTGTAACGCTGTGCAAGGCAGCCTGTAACGATAAGCTTCCTGCACTTTCCTGTCTCCTTGAGCTTACCCATCTCAATTATATTGTTAATACTCTCCTCTTTGGCATCACCGATAAACGCGCAGGTATTAACTATGATAATATCAGCTTCATACTCGTTGTCTGTGAGTTCATAATGGGCTTCATGGAGCATTCCCAACATTTTCTCAGAATCGACAAGATTCTTGTCACAACCTAATGATACGTAAAATACTTTCACAATTTTCCTCATTTCTATTATTATTAATTGTAACGATGTTTTGACCACAAAATAATTGTAATATATAACATATATAAAATACTTATATAGACACCATGCAAATACACACATTACATAAGCGGTGCAAACAGTCTCAATATAGCCTTAAATGTCATGGTGATAAGAGAAACCTTTTTAGGTCTGTCTTTTTCATGGACCTCCTCGCTGATTTCAAATGTATCGAAAAAGTCCTTCTTAAGATCTGCTATGGCTTTAGAATTATATAGATATGTTCCACACTCGAAATGCAGATAGAGACTTCGGTAATCCATATTGATAGTTCCCACTACTCCAACCTCGTCATCACATACATAGCATTTGGCATGTATAAATCCGGGTGTATAGTGATATATCCGCACTCCTGCCTCCAAAAGCTGTGGATAGTAGGACTTTGTGAGCATGTACACTATCTTCTTATCAGGTATTCCCGGGGTCACTATCCTTATATCCACACCTGATTTTGCTGCAAGGCACAGTGCCTCCATCATCTCATTGTCGATTATGAGATAGGGAGTAAAGATATAAACATAACGGCTTGCATGTCTTATAATATTAAGATATGCGTTCTCACCGACACATTCATGGTCAAGAGGTGAATCGGAGAATGGAATTACCACCGCTGATTCGTCTTTCGCCTTATATTCAGGTATCTCAAAGTATGGAGAATAGTCCTTATCAGTGTCCTCAATGGAGTTCCACATCTGGAGAAACATGATGACATGATTACGCACGGCATCGCCTCTTAGGCGTACTGCGGTGTCCTTCCAATGACCATAAGGGCAGTCGATATTGAAATATTCATCACACATATTGAAGCCGCCGTTGAAGCTGACTCTTCCGTCTATGACCATGATTTTCCTATGATCACGATTATTCATAAAAATATAGAATACAGGAACTAACGGATTGAATGCCCTGACCTTGATTCCCTTTGACAGAAGTCTTTTTATAAAGCGGTTATTGACATAAGCAAGGCTGCCAAAATCATCGTAGATTATTCTTACCTCCACTCCGTCTTTAACCTTCTGCTCAAGTATGTCCTCAATCTTTTTAAAGGAATGTGCATCCTCCATTGCAAAATATTCCATAAATATGTATTTTTCTGCCCTGGATAGTTCCTCAAGCATTGCATTATATGCTGCATCCGTCTGCGAAAAATAATCTACATCCGTATTTTTGTAAGCTCCATAGCCGCTGTATTTGGATAGGTAGTGGCATTGTGACTTTATATCATCATTGTTTTGTCCAAGCTCAGACAATATTTCATCATCAGCGGCTTTGTATATGTCGAAGCGCTCGTTGATTTTCGTGAACTTGCGATTCATTTTTTTAGGAACCTTTGACTGTCCCACAAACGCATAAAGAAAAACACCGAATACAGGTAAAGCAAGTATCACTACAGCCCATACCAGTTTATATGCCGGATTATCACGATTTACAACAATCCCTAACACCATGAGTATGCCAATTATATTGGCTATCATGGAAAGCGGCACATAATAGCTGTTCAGCCTATGAAGTATGGAAAACAGCCATAAAAATTGAAAAATTATACTTATAGCAACGACAATCGCTCTTCCGAAAATAATGTTTAAAAATTTTTTCATTTTTAATCCCCGTGTCACTGCTTTTGCAGCGACTCAAAATAGTAATGAAAAACGTGCTTTTCACGTTTTTACTGTGTGAAATCGTAATATCTCAACATATATTCAATAGTTTAATCGCATTGAATTTATTATAACAGCCCGCTGCCAAGAATAATACCCATATATTTTTTTAAAGAGAACAAATTATTTTTGTTAAAGTTACTATATAAAGCTTCCAGATTTTCCTCGGAATGTTCTGTCTCCTTAGAATATACTCTCATCAGAGTTATCTGTTTCTCAAAAGTGAATTCTTTTTCAGTGCGGCAGGCTGATGAACCTAAAAGTTCCTGCATTATAAGTGCGGTACAGGCAAGCTTAACTTTTTCTGATAATTTTTCATCGAACACAGCTCTCAAAAAATATCTGTAGATATAATAGACAAGCAGATGCTCATACTCGTATTCCCGTTCATTGACAATATGGGAATTTTCTTTACATTCAGGCATTCCCTCTGATACAAAAGCGATGGCATTTGAAAGTATTTGTGTCCATTCAGGCTTAATATGTTCCAGATTATCATACACCTCAAGCCAGCCGGCGAGAGTTTCCGGTGTTTTTTTATAATTTCCGTATTTCTTTTCAAGTCTTTCGATTCTCTTATTACAATAATTTATATCCTTATAGTTATCTAATACTCTATCTATTTTTCTGTTTCTGATTCGTTTCTGAATTGCATGTGAAAAATCAAGCAGAAGAACTGTACGGTGCTTAACAGGCAGGCTTCTGTTCTGACAAATCGAATATGCTATATCTCTTGCCTGACAGAGCTTGAAATAAAGCGAAGCATCTATATTGTTGTAGCCTGAAACAGGCTCGCTGTTTTCTGAAAGCTTGAACGTAATCGGCTCCCTGCGCTTCATAATAAGTTCAACGGCAACCGGACACGAGAGTGAAATGCCTATTTCCCTTGTATTCCCGAATTCCGTTATATGTCTGGGAAAGTTCGTGCATGTCTCACACAGCTTGTCTTCACCAAGCTCAGAATATATATCACATAGATTTCTGTCATTTAGGAATGGACATCTGCCATGTTCCTGAAGAATGAATCTGTCCTCTATGGGATAATCTACAAGCATGCTTCTGAGCCTGTCTCCGAAAGCGCCTTCAACACTTTTATAATATGCACTTGATTTTTTATCCACATCAACTTCCCATCCTGCACAGCAGGTATCAATACAGGTTCCTCCAATGCATGCAAAGTCCTTGTAGTACTCAGGTACTCTTATCTTCATAGCTCTCCTTATACATCCATATAATATTAGTTGGCTTTTTTCGCAAAAAAGAACACCAAAATGAAAACATTCTGGTGCCCTTATTGATTCATATACTATTACAGATACCAATTATATGCACTGTTATAATAATTGTTGTACATTCCGTCTGCACCGTAAGAAGTTACAGATGCACTTGCATTCTCTGCGGCACTGCTGATATCAGATGCTCTTACAAAAGTCTGATATGCCATTGAACCGGAACCATTGAATAACTTCTTGACATCAGAAATATCGGACTTCTTGAATGTATCCTCATCAATAGACAGTGTCTTGTCCGAATTGATGGTAATACCAACATTCTCAAGAGAACTCTTGTAGGCATTTGCCTGACCTGTCATAAATGACACCTTACCGGTCACCTTGGAATTGGTGGTATCGGCAGCTTCCTCAATCAAGGAATTATAATTCTTCACATAGTCCTTTACAGCAGAAGTAATATCGTTCGTTACCTTATCAGCCTTCTTGAAAAGGCTCTTGGATGCGCTTGTGTCAGTAAGCTTGCCTGCAGCCTCGTAGAGACTGTCTGCTGCATCCTTTACCTCTGTAAGCTCTCTCTTCTGTGCAATGGCATTCTTGTTAGAGTTCAACTTAGTTGAAGTGGTATTAGATTTATCTGTAGAAGCTGTCTTATTGTAATAAGAGCTGACAAGCTTCTTATATGCTCCACTTCTTATGGTTGAATATTCCGATAATGAGGAATACAGACCACTCGTAAACGAACTGTTGGCTGAGCTGTTATTAAAACTTCCAAACAATGTATTAATCGACAACGACATAATATGCACTCCTTTCTATAATAATATGCTATCATCTAAAAAATCTTCTTCTTCACTTTTAAGCATATACTTATTTTTTATTTTTGTCAATATTCCTGTTATAAAAAATATATATCGTATAGAATACAAGAAGTATCACGGATGCAAGGGAAGCATAGTATCCTATATACCAATAATTGATTCCGTTATAGTATATCTTATAGTCATACTCCCCCACAGGAACCTTGAAGGAGACATTTTTAATTGCCCCGGCCTCTGCCTGTGCAAGCTGGTGCGTTGTCAGGTTCTCCACAACATATCCTCTATAATAGAACAGAGGAAGCTCAATCAGCCCTTCCGCTCCCGATGAATTGGAGGCATGCAGGTAGATATTGGTATATTCCTTCTTATAATCACTTACATCGACAAATATTGTTTTACAATTCTGCTCATTCAGATTTATCGACGTCAGCGTATCACCAACCATAGGATAGTACTCCATCATGCCGATATCGTTTGCATATTCCGTGTCATTCCGGGTTATCGAATTGAGATGTACAACATCCTTGGTTGTCATCAGTCCTATTGATGACCAGATATATTGTCCAAGCAGCATAAAAGCTATCACCGATGTTACTGTATACTTTACTTTTCTGTTTTCAAGCATGCTGATGGCGAAAACAATGGCAATAGCGAAAAACACGGTTGCAATCGTGAGAAATCGGTATGGCCACTGTATATTAGCCAATGCGTTTGCCGCGTAAAGTGTCAACTGGTTTATGCGTGTGCCCGCCATAAAATTCTGGAGGAACGATATTATTCCATCCCATGGGAATATCGTGAGGCATAAAGCTGTGAAAAAGACTGCCATCGACGAAAAAAAGATGAATGGTTTATTTTTAACAGCCTTTTGTCTATATCTTATGAAAACATATATTATGACAAGCAGTCCAAGCCCGAATGCGATTCCGAGTCCGGTATACACTTCCCTAAAAAATCTGACCTCAAGAAACATCTGGGGTATATCAACTCTGAACAAGTCCGCAAGGTGTATTCCATTCGCCTGCATTGCACAGTCAATGTCCTTCCACTTGGTGATGACAACATTCTCATTCTTCATGCTGTCGAGAAAAGGGAGAATGAAATACATATTGACTGCAATGGAAGCTGACGCGGTCTTGAGCAGATTCAAAAAACGCTTCAGCTTAAATGTCCTCTTAAAAAGAACCAGACATGTCAGAACAGTTGCCATGGCGACAAGTTCCGTGCTGATGATATGCGACTCAATTACCCCTGTGTAGCCTATCATTGGGACAATCCACTGGTGTGAATATCTTTTATCATCCACATCCATCGTATATATATTCCACAATCCTACAACAATAAGGGAAAAAAATCCCCATGCGGTTATCTCTCCTATTGACGCCCTTCCGTAGGTATCCGAAAAATGATAGGTGGAGAAAATAAAGAGAAACGCTCCGAGCAGTCCGTATTTTCTGTTGCACGTTATTTTCTTTACACAAAAATAAAACGCTATAACAGAAAAAGCATTAATCATGAAAATAAACGCTTTGAAAGAAAACTGCAATGTGAAGCCCATAAGTCTCATAACTGCCGGAATATAAAGGAATGCATCACCGTAAAACAGAGGTGTCGCATATCCGTATCCTGAATTGATGAGAGGATATATGCTCACTGGGAACTGCCCCGATAAAAGTCCTTCTTTTATTCCTTCGATTCTATCAAGGTGGAAACGTGAATCATGACCTAAATAAATCACATCATTATACAGAGGAATACACGATATTATAATCATTCCGACAAGAAGAAGAGCTGTAGCTGTCTCCTCTTTTGTCGGGCATATTCTGCCGGAGTCTATAAGCCCGGCGAAACATGTTATGGTAAAAAGCAGAATGACTGTAATCAGCCCCATATAGTATATATAATCAGTGCGCCGGAAAACAATATTATCTATTTTCACCGGAGCAGCATTATTTGACAAAAATGTGCAGCTCACAGGATTACTCAGTCTGCCGAACCATGTTTCCAAGGACTGAATATTATTTTCTGCTGTGAGGCTTATACTCTGTATTACTTTCGCGCCATTATATACATATATGATTGTTGATGTCTCAGCACATTCATAGTTAACTTTAAGAAAGTATCTTCCCATAGGAAGTGAGACAGGCTCCGTGACATACCGGTACATCTCACTATTGTTCCGGGAAAATGCCGCAGTGTCTGATGACTCACTGTATCTGCTTCCCGATATATCTACGCTGTATTCCCTATCCGGCAATAAAATTAATATAATAAAAAATAATGCAAGCACTAATTCTATTGCACATGGGATAATATATTTGTTCTTTTTTATTTCTTTTTTCATAGTTTTTGTCATTCTCTTTATTTTCACAATATTAAGGCCCTTCCCGGGAAAATTATTTGTAAAACAACATGCCGGAAAGCTGCCCTATAAGAGCATTATCGCAGAAACATCATAACAAGCACAAGGATGCCAAGAACGATTCTGTACCATCCGAATACTGTGAAATCATGTTTCTTTATATAACCCATGAGGAATCTGATTGCTATAATGGATACCACAAATGCTGCAATCATTCCAAGTATAAGCGCAGCTGCCTCAGCGGTGGTGAATGCGAAGCCGAACTTGATAAGCTTTAATAAGCTTGCACCGAACATTACAGGTATTGCAAGGTAGAAAGTAAATTCAGCTGCAGCAGTTCTTCCTACACCGATAATCATAGCACCTACAATAGTTGCTCCTGAACGTGAGGTTCCGGGAATAAGGGCAAGCACCTGGAATATTCCTATGAGCGCAGCTGTTTTGAATGTAATGCTGCTTATATCATTAATCTTAAATTCCTTACCTTTGTGAAGCTTTTCGACAATTATAAATGCAATACCATATACAATGAGCATAATCGCAACTGTAGGCGCATTGTAGAAGAACTCATCGATTTTATCGTTGAACGGAAGCCCTATAATTGCTGCAGGAAGGCATGCGACAAGTATCTTGCACCATAAAATAAGTTTATCCTTGTTCCATGCAGGCTTCTTGGAATTATCCTCCTTCTTTACCATATCAACCGGCAGAAGCTTTTTGAAATATATAACAACCACAGCCAGAATTGCCCCAAGCTGTACAAGGACATCGAACATTTCCTTGAATGCATCACTCATATTGAGCTTCATAAATTCATCAACAAGAATAAGGTGCCCTGTACTGCTGATAGGAAGCCACTCAGTTATACCCTCCACTATTCCTAAAATAATAACCTTTAAATATTCAATCCATTCCATGTTATGTATCCCCTTAATCAAAAATAAAGGACTGTCACACTAAAAGCGAAATATTAAGTATAACAGTCCTTTTTCATTCATTTATTCTTCGTCATTATTATCTTCACTGATAATCTTAATCTTAGATTCGTAAAGCTCCTCAATAGCAATTGATAATGGCTTATCAACTGACTTAACCTTTACAAGAGGTTCATCGCCTGCAATAAGCTGTCTTGCTCTCTTAGCGGTGGCAAGCACAATTGAATAACGGCTCTGTACAATAGGCTGCTCGCCCGGCTCAACATCGCTGTTAACAACTTCCATTAAGTCTGTATAAGATGGATGTAACATTATAATTCTCCTTCCATGACGGATATTCGTTCATATATTTCATTGACAAATGCTAAAGCTGCTGCTGTTTAATATATATACTTTAGCATTATGAAATATTGCCATAACTGTTATTATGTCTTGTTTTTTTTGTTTTGTCAATAGTTATTCTATATTCTGTATCTGTTCACGAACCTTTTCAATCTCAGTTTTCAAGGTGATTGCCCAGTCAGTAATAGACAAATCACTCGCTTTCGACAGGATTGTGTTGGCTTCACGGTTCATTTCCTGTGCTATGAAATCAAGCTTACGCCCCACACTGCCGCCTTCTATAAGAGTTGCCTTGGTACTCTCGATATGGCTTCTAAGCCGCACCGTCTCCTCGTCCACACATATCTTATCAGCAAATATTGTGACCTCTGTAGCTATCCTGCCCTCGTCAATGGATGTATCGGAGAGAAGCTCTGATACCTTATCCTCAAGTCTTACTCTGTATTCATCGACCACGAGGGGACTCCGTTTTTCTATCCTGGTTACAAGCTCAAGCATATTGTCAAGCTTATCGATAAGGTCATTCTTAAGGTGCTCACCTTCCGTTATTCTGGTCTGCACGAAGGCCTGACATGCCATATCCACCGCATGCTCCAACAAATGCCATACAGTCTCGTCATCACCGTCCTGATCCTCCATTGTAATAACTTCGGGCATTCTTGCAAGTGTAGATACATTCACATCATTATCTATGCCGAACTGTTCCGACATATACTTAAAGATACTCATATATTCACCTGCGAGGTCTTCATTATAGTGCAGGCATACTTTACCTTCTGAAAAGTCTTCAAAGGTGATAAATACATCTACCTTGCCTCTGCTGATATATTTCTTAAGTACATTTCTTATTCCCGCCTCATAGAAATTAAGCTTCTTAGGCATCTTAATACCGGTTTCAAGATATCTGTGATTGACAGACTTCATTTCGACCGTAATCTTATGGTCATCATCAGCAGCTTCATATCTGCCGAATCCAGTCATGCTTTTGATCATCGGATTTCCTCCATAATTATATATGTATTGCACTATCAGCACATACTTTGAAAAAATTATATCATATTTATTCAAAATATGCTACAATTATAATATGTTTTTACGTTTTTCACGGTAAATAATTTATATATACAGCTTACAGCGTTAGCTGATATTACCCTATCGCGAAAATGCAATTACCTATGTAATATAAAAGAAAGATGAGGAATCAAAATGGCATTCGATGGTTTTGTAGTCGCTGCACTTGTCAAAGAAATGAATGACAAGCTGCTTGGTGGACGTTTATATAAAATAGCCCAGCCTGAGGAGGACGAGCTTTTCATCACAATCAAGAACAATAAGGAACAGTACAGACTTCTTTTATCTGCGAGCGCAAGTCTCCCGCTTGTATATATATTGCAGGACAACAAGCCAAGTCCGCTTACTGCCCCGAACTTCTGTATGCTCCTCAGAAAACATTTGAGCAATGGAAGAATAGCTGCCATCACTCAGCCGGGACTGGAACGTATTATACGATTTGAAGTTGAACATTTAGATGAGATGGGCGATTTGTGCAAGAAGTTTCTAATTGTCGAGCTTATGGGAAAACACAGTAATATTATATTCTGCGATGAGAACGATATGATTATTGACAGTATTAAACATATTCCGTCATATGTCAGCTCAGTTCGTGAGGTTTTACCGGGACGTAACTATTTCATACCAAACACTACAGGAAAGCATGACCCCCTTGATATCGATATGGAAGATTTTATGACAATTATTTCAGAGAAACCAATGCCTGTGGCAAAAGCACTTTACTCCTCTTTTACCGGAATAAGTCCCGTGAGTGCCGAGGAGATATGCCATCTTGCATCAATCGACAGTCTGAAAACTGCCAACTGTATGTCAGAGCCGGAGTTTATTCATCTGTATGGCATTTTCCGCAATATTATGGAAGATATCCTGTCAGGCAGTTTTTCCCCTTGTATTGTTTACAAGTATGATGAACCGGTGGAATTTTCTGCAATACCTCTTACCATGTATAGCGATAATGCCTCTTCAGGAGACTCATACAGAACGGAAAACGGTGCTTCCATAAGTGCTGTTTTGCAGATCTTCTATGAGAAGAAGAACAACATAACACGTATCCGTCAGCGCTCAGCCGATTTAAGGCAGATTGTAAACACCGCTCTCGAGCGCAATAACAAGAAATATGACCTGCAGCTAAAGCAGCTTGCCGATACCGAAAAGCGTGAAAAGTACCGCATATATGGCGAACTTCTCAATGCCTACGGCTATGATATACTGGAAGGTGCCAAGAGCTTTGAGGCACTTAACTATTACACCAACGAGATGGTAACCATACCCCTTCAGGAGGATTTGACTGCACATGAAAATAGTGTGAAGTATTTCGAGCGTTATAACAAACTCAAGCGTACCTATGAGGCACTTAGTAAGCTGACGCTCGAGACAAAGGAGGAGATTGACCATCTTGAGTCTATAAGCAACTCACTTGATATAGCCGTGTCCTATGATGACCTCGTACAGCTCAAGGAGGAGATGATTGAGTACGGCTATATCCACCGCAAGGGAGCTAAAGGTAAGAAAGAAAAGATTACGAGCAAGCCATTCCACTATATTTCAAGTGACGGCTTCCACATGTATGTTGGAAAGAACAATTACCAGAACGAAGAACTCACCTTCAAGCTTGCAACAGGCAATGACTGGTGGTTCCATGCAAAGAACATTCCGGGTTCGCATGTCATTGTGAAGGCGGATAACAAGGAGCTTCCGGACAACACCTTCGAGGAGGCAGCAAGACTCGCAGCCCACTACTCCAAGGCGAGCGGTCAGGAGAAGGTTGATGTCGACTATATCCAGAAAAAACACATCAAAAAGCCTGCGGCAGCGAAGCCTGGATTCGTGATTTATCACACCAACTACTCCATGACCATCGACAATGATGCTCATAAGATGGGAACACTCATAGAAGAATAAGTTTTTAATTGGGACAGGGGTCAGGTACGTGTCCCAACCGTTTTACTCTGGGACACGTACCTGACCCCTGTCCCAATTGTCAAAGTTCTCCCTATCCTCCTTAATAGCTTGCGCAAAGTCTTTACTCTCAACAAAATCCTGATCATCAACAAAATATACCATTTTGTAGTGTCTTAAGCTATTAGCAAGCACAATACCGTCCCAGTTATTCTTTCTTAATGCCTGCAATCCATAACCGCCATTCGACACCGATATCTTATATGCAGGTTCTCCGGCATCAACTGCCGTTACCATCCACGTCTTATGCTTAGCACTTAACCCTGATATTATTGATATCTTATCTCAATACTAGTTACATGGAAATGTACATATTATTCCCTAAAGAAAGCCATACATTATTATTCATTCTGCTTCAATAAGAGTATTCTTTTTATTATATAACAAGCACGCATTATCAGCGATGTTTATATTTCAAAAAGAGCCGATTTAACATTACATTAAATCGGCTCTTGCATTATAATCGTGATTCTTCCGTTCTTCGGATTCCTTTATACAGGGTAAGCTCCGTCCTTGGCAACTGTAGCGTCAACCTTAGTCTGCTGTGCTTCTCTATACTTGAAGAAGTCAGTGGCAACCTGTGGGAAGAGTGCGTATGATAATACATCCTCGTCCTGCTGCTTGTACTGCTTCATCTCAGACTCGAGCTTAGCAAGCTCAGGCTTGAGAGTATCAGCAAAACGGCAGGTGATTGGCTGCTCGCCTGAAAGCTCGATGGCCTTCTTCTGAACCTCAGGGTTGAAAGGCTTAACAGTCTTTCCGTACTTACCAAGAAGTAAGTCCTTAGACTCCTTAGTCATGTTCTTGTATCTCTCGCCGAGAACTACGTTGAGAACAGCCTGTGTACCAACAATCTGGCTTGAAGGTGTAACAAGAGGCGGTTCACCGAAATCCTTACGAACTCTTGGAACTTCCTCAAGAACCTCTGTAAACTTGTCCTCTGCCTTCATTTCCTTTAACTGGGAAACGAGGTTGGAGAGCATACCTCCAGGTACCTGGTAAAGGAGAGTCTTAATGTTAACGCCCATAACCTTTGTGCTCATAAGACCGCTCTTAATCCACTCCTCACGAAGAGGGGTAAAGTAAGCTGCAATCTCAGCAAGAAGGTTCTGGTCAAAGCCCGGATCATAAGGAGTTCCCTCGAATGTCTTAGCGAGAACCTCTGTTGCAGGCTGGCTTGTACCCATAGCCATAGGTGACATAGCTGTATCGATTCTGTCGCAGCCTGCCTCAACTGCCTTTAAGTAAGTCATTGAAGCGACACCTGATGTGTAATGTGTATGAAGGTCGATAGGAAGGGATGTACCCTCCTTGAGTGCCTGTACAAGCTCTGTTGCCTTGTAAGGAACTAAAAGACCTGCCATATCCTTGATACAGATGGAGTTAGCACCCATATCCTCAATCTTCTTAGCCATATCCTTCCAGTAATCAAGTGTATATGCATCACCTAATGTGTAGGAAAGAGCTACCTGAGCCTCTACGCCCTCAGAATTGGCAGCCTTAACTGCTGTCTCGAGGTTACGGATATCGTTAAGACAGTCGAAGATACGAATTACGTCGATACCGTTGGCAGCGGACTTCTTTACGAAGTACTCTACAACGTCATCAGCGTAAGGACGATATCCGAGGATGTTCTGTCCACGGAATAACATCTGAAGCTTTGTATTTTTGAAGCCATCCTTGAGCTTACGAAGTCTCATCCATGGATCTTCCTTTAAGAATCTTAAACATGCATCAAAAGTAGCACCGCCCCAGCACTCTACAGCATAATATCCAACCTTATCCATCTTGTCGATGATAGGAAGCATCTGCTCTGTAGACATTCTGGTGGCAATAAGTGACTGATGAGCATCACGCAAAACAGTTTCAACTATCTGAACCGGTTTCTTTTCTGCCATTTTATTTTCCTCCTGAAAATTATATATAACTTGTCGTATGATATAAGTTGTAAATTGCTACGCAATTTACAACTTCAAATTGAAATACGACTTAATGTGTTTAAGCTCCGAAAATTGCCCATGCAATTTACAGTACTAATGTACTTATGTATAAGCTGCAAATTACTGCGCAATTAACAACATCAATTCGAAATAGGGATTGGCAGCCTTATTTCTCATCGCTGCTGCCATTTCCAAAGCATAGCTGAAGGTGACTGCAGGCAGTCATTTCAGTTATGCTTTGAAATGAGCTTATACACCGAATATCGCCATGAATGTTCCTGCAACTACGGCTGTACCGATAACACCTGCAACGTTAGGACCCATAGCATGCATGAGTAAGAAGTTAGTCGGGTCAGCTTCTGCTCCGACCTTCTGTGATACTCTGGCAGCCATAGGAACGGCAGATACACCTGCCGAACCGATGAGCGGGTTAACCTTGCCCTTGGTTGCGAGGCACATAAGCTTGCCGAACAAAACTCCTCCTGCAGTACCTACGGCAAAAGCAACAAGGCCAAGTACGACAATCTTGAGTGTATCAGCCTTTAAGAATGCCTCAGCACTTGTAGTAGCACCTACGGATGTACCGAGGATGATAACTACAATGTACATAAGAGCATTGGAAGCTGTCTCAGCAAGCTGCTTAACAACACCGCTCTCCTTGAAGAGGTTACCGAGCATGAGCATACCGATAAGTGGTGCTGTCGAAGGAAGGATAAGTACAACTACGATTGTAACAATGATTGGGAAGAGAATCTTCTCAAGCTTTGATACAGGACGAAGCTGCTCCATCTTAATCTTACGCTCCTTCTCAGTTGTGAGAAGCTTCATGATAGGCGGCTGAATAATAGGCACGAGAGACATATAGGAGTATGCTGCTACGGCGATAGGTCCCATAAGCTCTGTCTGTCCAAGCTTACCTGCAAGGAAGATGGATGTAGGACCATCAGCACCACCGATGATGGAGATAGCTGCGGCTGCCATACCATTGAATCCTAAAATGATAGCAAGGAAATATGCGCTGAAAATACCCAACTGTGCTGCTGCACCTAAGAGAAAGCTCTTAGGATTGGCAATGAGCGGTCCGAAATCGGTCATCGCACCTACACCCATGAAAATAAGGGATGGCAGGATGCTCCACTCATCAAGTAAATAAAAATAATGTAAAAGACCTGCTGCCTGACTTCCGGAAGCCTTAGCCTCTTCAACTGTCATCATAATGTCAGGGAAAAGGTTAACAAGGAGCATACCAAATGAAATCGGGACAAGGAGAAGCGGTTCATAACCCTTCTTAATTGCCAGATAAAGGAAGAACAATGCCACTGCAACCATTATGAAGTTCTTGTAGGACAATGTCATGAATCCTGTCTGGTTAAGCAGGTTGACTAATGTTTCTGTAATGATTTCCATCTTTATTCCTCTCCGTGGTTTTGTTAATTAGTTCATTGTAGCTAATACGGAACCAGCCTCTACGGAAGCACCTGTTGCAACATCAACGCTTGCAAGAGTTCCGTCCTGAGGAGCAACTACGTCGTTCTCCATCTTCATTGCCTCAAGAACAAGGATAACCTGTCCCTTCTTAACTGCTGCGCCGGCATTAGCCTTAACTGCAACAATCTTGCCCGGCATCGGGGCTGTAATCTTAACTGCGCCTGCACCTGCCGGAGCTGCTGCCTTAGGTGCTGCGGCAGCCTTTGGAGCTGCCTTAGGAGCAGCGGCAGGAGTGCTGCCTGCTGCTCCCTCTTCTACTGTAACATCATACACATTACCATTTACTGTGATTGTATAATTCTTCATGTTAATCCTCCTGAATCAGGCATTATTTAGCCCATCTACTGTTATTTGATCTTCTGATTGAGCGGACTACGAATCCGTCTGTCGAAGTTCCGGCTGAAGCTGCGATAGCTGCTGTGATAACAGCCACAAGCTCAAGGTCATCTGAAAGCTCTTCTTCCTCTTCCTTAACCTCAATCTGTGATACGGTGTTGACAACCGCATTCTCTGCAAGCTCTGTCTTCTTATCCTTCTTTGATAAAGCAGCCTCAAGCTTAGGAATGTACTTGAAAAGGCTGATTAAGAAGGAGATGAAAATAAGTACCGCGAATACAACGGCAAGACAAATTACTGTATTGATACCCGCATCTGAAATTGCGCTGCAAATTATCATACATGTCACCTCGTATTAAACCGTGCCATGCTTCTTGCTTGGACGGTCTTCCTTCTTGCTGTATAACATCTCGAATGCACCAATGACATACTTTCTTGTATCGGCAGGAGCGATGATTGAATCAACGTAGCCTCTCTTAGCTGCGGATACTGCGCTTGTCTGAAGTGCTGCATACTCAGAAGCCTTCTCAGAGATAACCTCAGGCTTATCAGCATACATAATCTTGGCTGCCATGCTGGCATCCATCATACCGATGCTTGCGCTGTCCCATGCAAATGTCATGTCAGCACCGATTGACTTGGAGTTCATTGCCACGTAAGCGCTTCCGAAAGCCTCACCGATAACTACATTAACCTTAGGAACTGTTGCATTAGCGAATGCGTATGTAAGCTTAGCTGCTGCCTTGGCAATGTGCTTCTCCGCACATACTGTAGCCTTGTAGCCCTTGACGTTCGTAAGTGTGAGAACAGGAATGTTGAAGGAATCACAGAAGTTAACGAACTCTGCTGCCTTCTCACAGCCCTCAGGAGATAATACTGCATCGAACTTGGCAGTCTCTTTCATCTCGTCATCATATACAACTGTCCTGTTGGCCACTGCACCTACCGTAAGTCCATTGAGCTTAATGAAGCCTGTTACCATGTCCTTAGCGTAGTTTCTCTTAACTTCGAAGAATACATTATCATCTGCAAGCTCAGTAAGAGCGATAGAAGTGTCACCTACTGCATTTGCGATAGTATCGCTTACTCTGTTAAGGTCATCTGTGCACTCATCCTCGGCTGTATCCTCGTTGTTGGCAGGAAGAAGTGCTACTAACTGTCTTATCTGCTCAAGAACCGTAGTCTCATCACCTGTAACATCAACAATACCTGCCTCCTCGCTCTGGAACTTAGCGGAAGCTGTGTCAAGCTTGGATGTGTAGTTGCCGTCAAGTGCATTCGGGCTGTTGACGAAAAGCTTAGCAGACTTCTCTTCCATGAATGTGAAGTCTGTAAGAGTAGGAACTACTGCCATTCCTCCGCCACATGTACCGAATACTGCTGTAATCTGTGGAATAACGCCTGAGGCCTCTACCTGCTTTGCATATATCTGACCAAAGCCGTTAAGTGCGTCTGTTGCCTCCTGTAATCTTAATCCGGCACAATCTACAAGACCGATGACCGGTGCTCCCATCTTAAGTGCTAAATCGTAAAGATTAGCAATCTTCCTGGCATGCATCTCACCTATTGAACCACCGAGTACGGTAGCATCCTGGCTGTATACATACACAAGACTTCCATTGATAACGCCGTAACCTGTGATAACGCCATCGGCAGGTGTTGCGTTGTCGCCTAAGTTAAAATCAGTATTTCTTGCAGTTACAAGGCCACCGATTTCAACAAAACTGTTATCATCAAGCAGTGCTTCAATTCTCTTGCTTGCTGATACCTGTGCTGTGTTGCTCATTTTTCAGCCCTCCATAAACGTATTTTGGAAAATTTATTCAATTTACACCAAATGTAATTGTAGTACGAAAGTCGCAAATTATCAAGCATAATTTTCAATTATGCGAATATATAATAATTTATTTACCATTTCTTTCCTGTAAAATTTGAGTGTTTACAATAACCTCTGAAATTTCATTTTCTATATTTATAAGAATTCATTATTATAGCGTCACATTTAACAATCTTTTAAGATACCACATATAATTTGCTCGTTCTACGGCTGCGGCAGCCGTAATCGGAAAGCTGCCCATTCGCTGGCCGTTAACATATATAATGGCTTTTCCGACAACATCCCCGGCACTGACAGGTGCATCTATATAGTCCTCAAGCTCATACACCACCCGGACATCATCCGCGTCACATAAAATTAATGACAATTCACCTGCTATACATGTTGATGTGCTTTCCTCCATTCCATCCTTGACCATCACATCCTTGTAATTTTCAATTGTTGAAAACACCGTCCTTGGAAAGAAGTTATTTATGCCATATTCCATCAGCTTTCGCGTATCCTTCCATTTATATGTACGATTGGATGGCCACCCGCTTCCGAGAACCACTGATATGAAGGTTCTGCCATCGCTTTTCAGTGCTCCGACAAAGCAGTAGCCTGCATTTCCCGTAAATCCGGTTTTTATTCCGAATGCACCATTCATCTGATTTAAAAAAGCATCTTTATTATACGCACTGCAGTTTCTGGTGCCGTTCACCTCACAGAATGAATATTGTCTTGTTCCTATTATGTCATTGAATCTCTCATTTTTGATGGCGTATGAGGCTATAACAGCCAGTTCCTTTGCCGTTGTGGAATGCTTTCCATTTTCATCCTCAGCATCAAGACCGTTAGGGGTGATAAAATATGTATTCTCACATCCCAGCTCTTTTGCCTTCTCATTCATCAGCTTTGCAAATGTATGGACATATTTTTTGCTGTCATCATAGCTTCGTGCTTTTATATCTGTATTTGCAGTTCTATCATCCTGATTCAATGCGTAACACTCACCGATGTATTCCGCGATTGTAACAGCGACATCATTAAACGATTCAAGCATCATGGCATAGTACAGATCTCCAAGTCTGTACTGTTCACCTGCCATGATATTAAGCTGTACATCCGGCATGGACGCTGCATAAGGTGATACTGTGACAATATCATCCTCATTGGCATATTCGAGTGCAACAATAAGTGTCATAATCTTGGTTGTGCTCGCCATGGCGCGGACTTCATCTGCGTTTTTATCATACAATACTCTGCCGCTGTCCGCATCCATAAGACATGCCGATAAGGCATATAATTCATTGCTTTTCAACGGCAAAAAGGCATCCCCTGATTTTGCATATATCGTCTCGTTGACTATCAATGCAAAATAAAGGAATGCCATTATAATACTTACAATCTTTTTACACTTCACATTTTTCATACAAGCTCCACACAGCTTAACTTAGTATGAAATATATGTATCTGCCGAACTTATAATGAATAAATATCACGAAAATCAGTCATTAAGCTTTTTCATAATATTCTGTCCAAGGGGAATAAGGTTACCTCCAACCGCATTTCCGAGTGTCATCACGATAAGTGCAGGAAATGCCTTAGGAAAAGCTCCCGCAAGCGTGAAGTAAAACATATCGGCAATACAATGCTCAAAGCCTGCCAGAATAAATACAACAACGCCTAATATAGCGACTACAGTTACCATAGTATCCTTCTTCTCATAATGGTGCTTATATGTATCGACTGCTATGAACATAAGCATACCACAGAAAATAGCAAGAACAAAAAGACTCAAAAGACTGTCATTTAACTTGATGTCAACCATCTTCCGGCATGTCTCTGTTAGCTTATCTGCATTCCTTGTCAGCTTGCAAAGCCCCGCCATTATCGCTGTTCCGGCGAAATTACCGAGCCACACGATGGCAACCTGGCCTATATAAGCCGGCTTGTTCTGACAGATATATCCAACCTTGCCAGTGTAGAGATTAAACCCAAACAGAAGAATTGTAAGGAGTCCGATACAGAACATAAACGCTCCTACCACCTTGTTCTCACAGTTAAGATACACCATTCCGCCGATTCCGATGCAGAGTCCTGAATAGACTGCCGGAACAAAAATCTTGAAAAATTTCTTTAGCATTTTACTTTTCCTCACTTAAAATATCGTATGTTTCCGTTTCACGCCGATTATCTACGGCAAACCCATACGGCATTATAATGTAAGAAATGTGAAAATGCAAGCTTTAATATGGATTGTATTAAATTTAAAAATATTATTGTTGAATGCAAGCGTTTACTTTTTATCAAAAAGTTAGTATAATTATCTTGTTTTGGATAAAAATAAATGTTTTGTATATAATTCAGAAGGAGATTGCAATGAAGAGCTATATATGTTTCCCGGGTGGAAAATTTAAAGTGCTCACAATGAGTTATGATGACGGCAAGCTGGAGGACAGACAGCTTATATCGATATTCAACAAGCACGGCATCAAAGGTACATTCCATATCAATTCAGGAATGTTTGCGCAGGAAATCAGGATAAAACCGGAAGAATTTTCAACACTGTACAAGGGGCATGAGATAGCCTGTCACACGCTCACCCACCCGACTATCGCAAGATGTCCGCTCAGTGAGGTTATCAGAGAAATCGGAGATGACAGAGCTAACCTTGAGAAGATAACCCATCACCCTGTTCAGGGACTTTCATACCCTAACGGTTCGTATTCCAAGGATATTGAAGCACTTCTTCCGGGAATGGGGATAAAGTATTCAAGAATTGTTGGTGATTCCTATGGTTTTGAGCTTCCTGACAATCTGTATGAGTGGAAGGCTACCTGCCATCACAATAACAGGCTGCTTGAGCTTGGCGAACAGTTCTGTTCGCTTACCAAGAAGCAATATCTCTACATGATGTATGTCTGGGGACACAGCTATGAGTTCGGGCGCGACAACAACTGGGAGATAATGGAGAAATTCTGTGAGATGGTTGGACACCGCGATGACATCTGGTATGCCACCAACATTGAATATGTCAACTACATGGAGGCGGCAAAGAGACTTGTATATGCCTATGATTTAAGCTTCGTATATAATCCAAGTGCCATGTCTGTATGGATATGCGTGAACAACGATAATTATATTGAAGTCAAGGGCGGCACGCAGGTTGATTTAAGCATGTATTTATAAACCTCAAAAACGGTATGGACTGCACATTATATGCAATTCATACCGTTTATTTTTACTATTACGCCTTGTCCCTACACGTTCATGTCAAAGTGCTGTCCGACCCTCTTCTCATCCTCAGTCATCACATTATCGCTGAGTGTTTCATAATAGATATCATTAATTTTCTTCAACAGTTCCTCCACCGATGAGGCTGTGACAGTTACGCTGTCGCTCTTAGTGCTGTCCTCTGTCTTTTTATCCTTCAGCTTCTCAGATTTTTCTTCCTTATCCTTCTTAGCTGCGGCTTTTTTCTCCTCCGCCTTCTTCTCAGCATTCTTTGCAATACGCTCCTTCTGTGCGACAAGCGATTTATCGATAACAGCAAAATAGGAGGCAGTTCCATTGTCATTAATCTTGATACCATAGGATGTCACACCACCGTTCTGTGACAGACCTGATTGCATCCGGTTTAGATTAGCGGCTGCGCCGGAGATAAGTCCCTCGTACTGTGAGCGGTATTTCTCGTCCTCAGCCATCTTTTCTATTTTCTCCTCATCGATGAGAACAACGGTCTTTGACGTATTTGCATAGGAAGAAGCATTGGCCTGCGCCTGTTCCTTCATATCCTTGCTCACTAACACAAACTCCATATTGCCAAACTTCGATTTAAGCTGTTCATAGTACTTCGCAGCCTTCTCCGAAAGCTCCGGATTTCCCACAGTTCTTCCTGCAACCTTGCCCTTCTTCTCCGCCTGAGCTGTCTTATCAGCCTTAGCTGTCTGCTCTGCGGCTAGAGCTGAGCCGTAATTAACCATACCTGTATTCATAATATTCGACCTCCCTGTCTCTTGATTATATCTTTTATATCGACATAATTTACAAAAAAAATAGGTACTTTTATCAAATGAGGTGAAATAGAATTAAGTACGAACCGAAAATTCAAATGCAAAATCACACGCAAAAAAAGCCGGGACATACCTGCCCCGGCTTCACAATTGCTTTGTTATTGCTTCACAATTGTGAAGCAATAACAAAGTGAAAGTATAGCTCTCTATTACTGTGGCTGCTTTCCTATGTATGCAAGGATACCGCCGTCAACATAGAGGATGTGTCCGTTAACTGCATCAGATGCATCTGAGGCAAGGAATACAGCAGGACCTGCAAGCTCTTCAGGCTTAAGCCATCTCTCAGCAGGTGTCTTTGCAATGATGAAGGAATCGAAAGGATGTCTTGAACCATCAGCCTGTCTCTCACGAAGAGGAGCTGTCTGAGGTGTCTCAATGTAACCAGGTCCGATACCATTACACTGGATGTTGTATCTGCCGTACTCAGAACAGATGTTCTTTGTAAGCATCTTAAGACCGCCCTTAGCTGCAGCGTAAGCTGAAACTGTCTCACGGCCGAGCTCTGACATCATTGAGCAGATGTTTATAATCTTACCATGACCCTTCTTGATCATAGAAGGGATAACAGCCTTAGATACGATGAATGGAGCGTTGAGGTCAACATCGATAACCTGTCTGAACTCTGCTGCTGTCATATCGCACATAGGTATTCTCTTGATGATACCTGCATTGTTTACAAGGATATCGATTACGCCGACTTCCTTCTCAATCTGTGCAACGAGTGCATTAACCTGCTCCTCATTGGTAACATCACATACATAACCGTGAGCCTCTATACCAAGCTCCTTATATGCTGCAAGTCCCTTATCTACTAACTCCTGCTTAATATCGTTGAAGCAGATTGTCGCTCCTGCCTTTGCGTATGCGGAAGCAATTGCAAAACCGATACCGTAAGAAGCACCTGTAACTAAAGCTATTTTGCCTTCAAGTGAAAAATTAACTGACATTTTTCATTCTCCTTTTTATGTAATATATATTCGGCATAACTGATATGCCATGAAAATCCTTATTATCTAAGGTCTTTCATATCAACGTCATCCATATCGTCGAAATCCTGATTCTCGCCAACCATGCCCCAGATAAATGTATATGCATGTGTAGCGGAAGCTGAATGGATTGACCAGCTTGGTGAAATCACAGCTTCCTCATTTCTCATAACGATATGTCTTGTCTGCGTCGGCTCACCCATATAGTGGAATACGACATCATTCTCAGGAACTTCGAAATAGAGGTATACCTCCATTCTTCTGTCATGTGTGTGGCATGGCATCGTGTTCCATACGCTGCCCGGCTCAAGTGCGGTCATACCCATCTCAAGCTGACAGCTCTCAACCTGTCCCGGAAGAATATACTTGCGGATAGTTCTGTGGTTAGCATTCTCAAGACAGCCAAGCTCCTTCTTATTCTCAGGAAGGATATCCTTCTCAGGGTTAATGAATACAGTAGGATAAGTCTTATGTGCCGGAGCACTGTTAAAGTAAAACTTAGCAGGATTCTCTGCATCGGCACTCTCAAAAATAACTTCCTTGGTACCCATGCCTATATATATTCCATCCTTATAATCAAAATCATACTTGACACCGTCTAAGGTCATTGTTCCCTTGCCACCGATGTTGATGACACCCATCTCTCTTCTCTCAAGAAAGTATGCTGCTCTGAGCTCATCGCCCGCTGTGAGCTTAAGTGCCTTGCCTGCAGGTGTGGCAGAACCAACAATAATTCTATCAATCTGGCTGTAGATAGTCTTTATCTCGCCCGGTACAAATACATCCTGAATTAAGAAATCATGTCTCAGTCTGTCTGTATCGTAATTCTTTACATCATTAGGATTAGCTCCCGGTCTGACTTCCATAGTAATATCTCCTTTACCAAAAATTCACTGATAATTATATTAACACATAAAAATAAAATAATCAATTAACGATATTTTATTCACAAAGTATGACAATTTATTCACAAACTATTGCTTCAAGTGTCTCTCCAATGGGCTCCCTTATAATCAGATCCGCCATGCTGTCGCTGGAGGTAGGTGCCTTGTTGATAAGGACAATGTGCCTGCCGGAGAAATATCTGATAAGCCCTGCCGCAGGATACACCGTAAGTGAGGTTCCGCCTATAATCAGCATATCGGCATTCCGGATATGCTTTATCGCACCGCTCACAACATTATCGTCAAGTCCCTCCTCATACAGGACAACCTTGGGCTTGATAATTCCGTTGCAGACACCTCCGGTCTCATCCTTGACCTGACATCTTGGTATTCCCCTGCTTTCGATAATAGTTGAAAGAGGGTACTCCCTGCCACATCTGGTGCAATAATTTTTCATTATTGTGCCGTGAAGCTCATAGACAGATTTGCTTCCGGCTGCCTGATGCAGTCCATCAATATTCTGGGTTATCACAGCCTTGAGCTTTCCCTGCTTCTCAAGCTCTGCAAGAGCGTAATGCGCCTTATTCGGTTTTGCCTCTGTATAAATCATCTTATCGCGGTAGAAATCATAGAACTCCTTCGGCTTTTGTACAAAAAAGCTGTGGCTCAGTATAGTCTCCGGCGGATACTTGTATTTCTGGTTATACAGTCCATCTGTACTCCTGAAATCCGGGATATTGCTCTCGGTGGAGACACCTGCCCCACCGAAGAATACAATATAATTGCTCTCGTCAATCCATTTTTTTAGTGTAATCTGTTCATCTGTCATATCAATGCCTCCATTCAACAGATATTAGAACTGTACATTAAAATAACGAAAAATATATTTCAGAGCAGTTTATTTTACATCAAGCTCTATGCTATATGTCTTTCCAAGTGACTTGATTGTGAGCTTGCCGCTGCCGCTCTGCCCCATTGTCTTAACGTATGTTCCTGCTGCGCCACCTATAAATGGCACTACACAAGGTCCGATAATCTCAACAGGTCCCTCAACAGAAAGCTCAACAGGCGCATTGCAATAGTACAGACGGTTTCCGTTCTCGTCAACCGCTTCCATACGGATTGAAGCCACATCGTAGGTTGAAGCCTCGACAAGCTTTGTCTTATCGATTTTCACAATAAAATCCGCCGAGGTCATCGGCTGCTTCTTAACAACCGCAACGACTTCTCCGTTTTTGACCGCCTCAAAGCGATAGGTGGTTGCTAAATCTCCCCAGTTGCCTACATAGGTATTATACATGCGGCTGATATCCTTGAGCGTCAATCCTGAGGTCTTCATTATAAAATTCCTTTTAAGCCTGAGTGCTGCTGAAAGATTGCCGTCTGCGCCGCCTTCATCCACCATTGCAAACATAAGCTGTTTAAGCGCTTCTGATGTCTCGTGCGGAAGACCTTCGTTAGTCTCGAGAAGGTTGCCGACACGGTCATTGATAAGAATAGGTGGATTTACCATATTAGTGAACGGTGAATCTGCATGGGTATATTCGCGAATCATCTGCTCATTCTTATACAGGCGCACGCTGTCTGCATTAGTAAGGACATAGAAATCACCTACTGTACATGATGGATGGTCACCTATCTCGACAGATGACGTGACGTAGAGTACATCATTTTTATTACCCTGACTGGCATATACATAGGCGGCTGCCTTCGGATTGCGGAACATATCCATAACTCCGTGATAACATATTCTGTCACCGCTTCCAAAATCCCTGTGAGTGTTATAATCATTCATGCACCATCCGAAGCATCCTGCTATATCATCCTGCCCAAGCATATCATTTATTACTCTCGCATGTCTTACAGCGTGTGAAAGTCTATGCTCTTCATCGTCAAATGATTTCGTAGGGTACATATGTCCGCCATACTCTGAAATCAGGTAAGGCTTTTCAACATCTGAGGTCGCCTCAGACTTTGGTATAACACCCGGATTATTTCCGACATGTGAAAAATCATTGTAGGTATATACATCCTCGAGCAGATGGCTCTTCTTAAAGCAGCGCACTCCGCCGGTTGCCCTTGAACGGTCAAGTGAATGAGCGATTTTATTCGTTCTCTCGTAAAATACATCATCGTCACCTGATTCATTTATGCGGACGCCCCATATAATTATTGAAGGGTGATTACGGTACTGCTTTACCATCTCAGACACACTTTCACATGCGATGCGCTTCCAGTTCTCATCACCGACATACTGCCATCCCGGAAGCTCGGTAAAGACAAGCAGGCCAAGCTCGTCACATTTATTTATAAAATGCTGTGACTGCGTATAGTGTGATGTCCTGACCGCATTCACACATAACTCATTTTTGAGGATGACCGCATCGTTTTCCTGAACAGACTTCGGCATGGCATATCCGACATACGGGTAGCTCTGGTGTCTGTTAAGCCCGATAAGTCTTAACTTCTTTCCGTTAAGATAGAAGCCATCCTTTTTAAATACTGCTGTTCTGAAACCGAATTGTACAGTCTTTTCATCAAGAACTTCGTCCTTTCTTAAAAGCTTGATTGTAAGGCTGTAAAGTACAGGATTATCAACACTCCAAAGGCTGATATTATCCACTCTTCTGTTAAGGTGCATGACATTCTTCTTTACAGGTGCCCTGAGAGAGAAGAGTTCATTTCCATCCTTGTCATTCAAGTATGCTTCCGCCGCATAGTCATCCGAGGCTTCAATATTATTCTTAAAATTGAATGTAATCTCCGATTTCAATATTGCAGGTTCTATCTCTGTAATGACATATACATCCTCCACATAGTCCTCAGACCTGATGTCAAGATATACCTCTCTGTAAATTCCGCCATATGTCATATAATCAATAACCTTGCCAAACGGAGGAATATTAAGATTCTCCCTGCTGTCACATACGACCGCAAGGACATTATCGCGGTCCTTTACAAGGTAAGGTGTGATATCTACCGTAAATGCGGTGTATCCACCACAGTGGGTTTCGCAGAGAATGCCATTTATGTACACATCTGCCTTATGTCCAACAGCTTCAAACGTAAGTAATGCCTTCCTGCCCGTCATATCTTCATCAATGCTGAACCTCTTGCGGTAGATAGCTATTTTCTGGTAAATTCCCTCGTCAAAATAATTATAAGGAGTCTCGATTACCGTATGAGGAAGACGCACTTCCTCGAATTCGGCATCATTAAACCCCGGCTGTTCCATCTCTTCTTTATAGTCCTGACAAAACTTCCAACCATTATTAAAATTGATACGTGACATACATACCTCCCGATTTTTTCCGAATAGTACTGCTATTTTATGATTGTCTTTATAAGCTTCGGTCTTTCTACAGGTTCAGCCGAATAGCTGTAAGACTGTTCAAGCTCCGATATTGCAGCCGACAGCTTATCATCGTCATTGGCATAGAGCGTTGCAACAGGCTCACCTTTTTTAACTGCATCTCCTACCTTCCTGCGGATAAGTATTCCGACCGATAAATCGATACTGCTTTCCTTTGTTTCCCTGCCGCCGCCAAGCTTCATGGCACTTATTCCGACCCTGTCTGACTCAATATGTGATACATAGCCGTCCATAGGTGCATATATTTCTTTTACTATTGAAGCCTTAGGTAACAGAGCTGTATTATATACAGGCGCACTGTCCCCGCCCTGAGCTTCCACAAACTCTGCAAATTTCCTGAGTGCGGAGCCGTCATTCAGCTTCTCAAGCAGGAGCTTTCTCGCCTCATCAATATCTGCTGCCCTGCCCGTTCCAACTGCCATGAGCGAACCTATTGTAAGACACAGCTCCAGCAAATCCTGCGGACCGTGGCCATTGAGGGTATCTATGGCCTCCTTGACCTCAATTGCGTTTCCGACTGCATAGCCCAGAGGTTCATCCATATCAGAAATTACAGCTAAGGTCTTTCTTCCAACATTATTGCCAATCTTGACCATCTCCTTAGCAAGCCTGACGGAATCCTCCTCCGTCTTCATAAAAGCGCCGCTTCCGGTCTTGACATCAAGAACAATAACATCTGCGCCTGCAGCAAGCTTCTTGCTCATGATACTGCTTGCGATAAGAGGGATACTGTCAACTGTTCCTGTCACATCGCGGAGAGCATACAGCTTCTTGTCGGCAGGAACCATGTTCTTGGTCTGCCCGGCTATCGCAATGCCGATTCTGTTCACATTGTCGATAAACTGTTCCTCGGAGATTCCGGTTGTGAAGCCCGGAAAGCTCTCAAGCTTATCGATTGTTCCTCCTGTGTGTCCGAGACCACGTCCGGACATCTTGGCAACCGGTATTCCAATGGAAGCCGCAAGCGGTGTGAGAACTAATGATGTCTTATCGCCTACGCCGCCTGTGCTGTGCTTATCTGCCTTAAGTCCCTTGATTGCGGATAGGTCAAGCATATCACCGCTGCGGGCCATCTCCATTGTAAGGGCTGCAGTCTCTCTTTCGGTCATTCCCATAAAATATATAGCCATCAACAGAGCAGAAGCCTGATAATCCGGTATGCTTCCATCTGTATAGCCCTTTATGAAAAATGCTATCTCCTCATCTGTGAGAGCTTCCCCATTTCTCTTTTTGATTATAATATCGTACATTCTCATGTCGTTTTCCTCATTGTCAAAAATATTTCCGGTTACATTATTTCCTTAAGGAAGCTTTCGCCTATCACGATAGGCTCTGCACCAAGGTACTCAGCAATCGTCTGTCCGATATCAGCAAAGGATTTTCTGATATGGAGGCTTGCAGGCCTGACATTCTTTCCATATACAAGAACCGGAATATACTCCCTTGTATGGTCCGTTCCCGGAGTTGTAGGGTCGCAGCCGTGGTCAGAATTGATTATAAGTATGTCATCCTCCTTCATCGCCGCAATGATTTCAGGAAGTCTTGCATCGAAATCCTCAAGCCCCTTGCCGTATCCCGCAGGATCATTTCTATGTCCCCACTTAGAGTCAAATTCTACAAGATTGGTAAAAATAAGTCCCTTGTTATCTTCCCTCATATAGCTCACAGTTCTGTCAACACCATCCATATTATCCTTGGTGTGGACTGCCTCGGTTATTCCGACACCTGCGAAAATATCCTCAATCTTGCCTACACCTATGACATCCTGCCCGGCATCCTTAACGTGCACAAGCAGATTATTCTGAGGAGGAAGAATGGCATAATCTCTTCTGTCCGGTGTCCTCTCATAATTGCCCTTTGTGCCTTTAAACGGTCTTGCGATAACTCTTGAAACATTGTGCTCACCATGAAGCAGCTCTCTCGCAATGCGGCATAGTTCATAGAGTCTCTCAAGAGGTATGACATCAATGTTGGCTGCAATCTGGAAAACGCTGTCGGCCGATGTATATACTATAGGCTTTCCGGTAGCGGCATGCTCTTCACCCAGCCTCTCGATAATCTCTGTCCCGGAAGCAGTACAATTTCCAAGCACACCCGGTACACCTGTGCGCTTCACAAATTCATCTATGACCTCAGCCGGAAACCCCTTCGGATATGTCGGAAAAGCAACCTTCGTCTCAATACCAACCATCTCCCAATGTCCGACTGTCGTGTCCTTACCGTCTGAAAGCTCCGCACACTTGCCGTATGCAGCCGTAGGTACCTGCGTTGTGTCAAGTGCCTTCATACCCTCAATGTTTCCAAGTCCCATTTTAATCAGATTAGGGATTTTAAGTCCATTATTATACTCCCATACATGTGCGAGTGTATGGGTGCCAACATCACCGAATCTGGCCGCATCCGGCTGTTCACCCATTCCAACGCTGTCCAGAATAATCCATATTACTCTCTTCATCTATTATCATTCCTTTCATATCAGATACTTATTCGATACACTGCGATTGATATTCCAGCGTTTTATCCTTATGCAGCATATAAATAGCTATAAGGCGAAATACCCCATTTATATATATTATAACTTACTTTTTGCTTTTATTCAATTAAAATACGATTAAAAGCATAAAATTCATCAAGAAACAAATATAATCCGACATTTGCATTTTACACGTTAACATGTTATCATAATTCATAAAATATATAATCAGGTAGGTTATATTCACCAAAGGCTTCTACGAATGTCACTTTTGATAATATCATCCGCTTGAAGAAACGAGGATAAAATGGGATTTGAATATGTAAAAGAGCTTCCTTCACCACAGGTTGTAAAAGAGCTTATTCCGGTGAATGAAGAGCTCGCCAATATAAAGCGCGAACGCGATAAGGAGATTGCCGATATCATCACAGGCGATTCATCTAAATTTCTGGCAATAGTCGGTCCCTGCTCTGCAGACCATGAGGATCCTGTGTGCGATTACGCATGCCGCCTTGCCAAGGTTCAGGAAAAAATAAAGGATAAGGTTCTTATCGTTCCGAGAGTATATACCAACAAGCCGCGAACCACGGGAGAGGGCTACAAGGGAATGTTACATCAGCCGGATCCTGAAAAGAAGCCTGATATGCTTGCAGGCATAATGGCTATCAGAAAAATGCATATCCGTGTCATGAACGAGACTCACCTCACACCTGCGGATGAGATGCTCTACCCGGAAAACTATGATTTTTTATCGGATATTTTGTCATACGTTGCTGTGGGAGCACGTTCGGTCGAGGATCAGCAGCACAGACTTACCGTAAGCGGAATGGACATTCCTGCCGGAATGAAGAATCCTACAAGCGGTGACTATACAGTCATGCTCAATTCTGTCGTGGCTGCACAACACGCACATTCCTTCATATATAGAGGCTGGGAGGTAAAGACGGACGGAAACCCCCTCACCCACACCATTCTGCGTGGCGCAACAAACAAGCACGGCCAGAACATTCCTAACTATCACTACGAGGATCTTGTAAGGCTTTATGAAATGTACAGCCAGAAGAATCTCAAGAATATGGCGACAATCGTGGATTCAAACCACAGCAACTCAAATAAGCAGTATGCTGAGCAGGTGCGTATTGTAAAGGAAGTATTGGAAAGCAGAAAACACTCCGCCGATGTCAGCAGCCTTGTAAAGGGCGTTATGATAGAGAGCTATATTGAACCTGGCAACCAGAAGATTGATGAACATATCTATGGCAAGTCAATCACCGACCCTTGCCTTGGATGGGAGGATACCGAAAAGCTTCTCTACTACATTGCAGAAAATTGCTGATTAGATAAAAACCCACCTTCTTGAGTAGAACAAAAAGCTCACCCTCTCGGATAGAGCAAAAAGCTCACCCTCTCGGATAGAGCAAAAAGCTCACCCTCTCGGGTGAGCTTTTGTGTATACATCCCGCAATCTTGAATTGGAAAAGGTTGAATATACCTGCGTTGCAGAAACATCAAGATGTCCAAGCAGCTCTGATACTGCATATATGTCTGCACCATTACTTATCATATGTGCGGCGAAGGAATGTCTGAGTGTATACGGAGTAATATCCTCCTCTATCCCCGCTTTTCCGGCATAAGCCTTAATAATCTTCCAGAAGCCCTGACGACTCATAGCCCCACCCCTGATATTAGTAAAAAGATATTCGCTGTCATCCGCGCCGACTAAGGCTCCGCGTCCATCCTTAAGATATCGTATCAACGCCTGCTTAGCCTCATTTCCAAATGGAATAATCCGGTCATGCATGACCGTCCTGCAGTTGACGTATCCTATCTGCAAATTGATATCATCCATCTTAATGGCGACAAGTTCCGACACCTTTATCCCGGTGGCATAAAGAAGCTCTAACATCGCACGGTCCCGCAGTTGCTTCGGGGAATCGCCATCAGGTGCGGTTAATAGCTTTACAACATTATCAACCGATATTACTTCAGGTATTTTCTTTTCATGTCTTGGCGGCTTTATATTTAATGCCGGTTCATCAGATATTTTACCATTTCTGTGACAATATTCAAAAAAGGCTTTTATTGAAACCACATGCCTTGCAACCGTGGATGGCGCACACCCTTGGCTCTGCAGATACAAGATATAAGAATTGATATCCGTCTCTGTAACCTGCGCCCATTCTTCAAGTTTTATTTCAGCCTTTAAGTAATTCATAAGCTTATATAAATCGCTCTTGTATGAAGCAATTGTATTGTCGGATTTACCTCTGTTTCTTCCGATATATTCTATGTATTCGTCAATTTCCTGTTCCATGATATTCCTTCGTTCTTTCAAGTTGTAAATGATATTATAAATAAACAATAACATAAAATCAATATGTTTTTACGCCATCTGTTCAAGTACCCATGGCATTACACTTACATTTATATATGACTCAGCCATTATTCCTGCCACAATCATCATAGCGGCGAATAAAAAAACGAGGAGAAATGTAACATCAATTCCTTTTGAGGTAACAGTCCTTCTAAGAATTTTGTATAACATCATTATAATTCCGGCTGTATAAAATATGAAATGCGGAAACAAAAGAAAAAAACATATCCTGATGCCATTTATTCCATGCTCCATCAGAATTATTGAACTAATCATTCCCCATGCTGCACCAATATATGCCGGAATAATATACAGAAGCTTCTTGGCGAATGGAGTCATCATTACAAGAAACAATCCTATCATTATCAAACCGCGGATGCGCAGCAGATAGCGGAACATTGTAGAATATTTTACAGTTTTCGACATAAAAGCGGTTATATAATCTGCACTCCATACATTCATAGCCTGAACCCACGAAAAAGGAATAAGATTGGCAATTATTGACCCAACCATGATTCCAAAGAAAAAAAGAATAACAAGCTTGTCTGCTCCTGCCGGTTCAATTGATTTTCTCTGCATAAAAAAATCCCACATCCTTTCTGTCAACTATGGACAAAACAAGATATGAGACTTTTTCAAGCTTTATTACTTATTTTGCATATTTCAGCTTATATGCCATTATAGCAGCCATTGTCTTTCCGTCCTGAAGCTTCCCCGCATAGATCATATCAATCAGTTCATCAACATCATACGCTTCAACCTCAACACATTCATCCTCATCGAGATGCTGATGTGTCTTTTTAAGATTTCTGGCAACAAAGACGTCAATTTTTTCATTGCAGAATGCGACTGTTGTCTGTACAGATATGAGGAACTCAAGGTTGTCAGATCTGTACCCGGTCTCCTCCTCAAGTTCTCTTGACGCACATGTAATATAAGGTTCATCCGTTGTATCTCTTCCGCCTGCCGGCACCTCTATTGTCATTCTGTCAAGTGCATTCCTATATTGCTTTACCATCAGGACACGCCCATCATCAAGAACCGGCACCACAGCCGCAGCACCCTTGTGTCCTATAAAATCCCACTCTGCGATATGACCGTTCTGAACCTGAACTGTATCCCTATACATATTGATGACTGTACCCTTGTAGACAAGTTCACGATTAAGACGTTTAATAATTTCCATAATAATTCCTTTTCACATGAATAGTATATTTTGTAAATATATTACTTTATCCCATTGCATTTGTCAAAGCATGCATCCACAGCCTTGATAACAGAATTTCTGAAGCCATGCTCCTCAAGTGCTGCGACACCCGCAATAGTTGTTCCTCCGGGTGAGCACACCTTATCCTTTAACATTCCGGGATGTTCATTAGTCTCAAGAACCATCCTGCCTGCGCCTACAACAGTCTGCGCAACGAACTCATACGCGGACTGACGTGGCATTCCATGCTTGACACATGCATCTGCCATGGCTTCAATAAACATATATACATAGGCAGGTGAACTCCCGCTTGCACATGTGACGGCGTTCATAAGTTTTTCATCTACCAGCCTGTATGTACCAAATGACTTAAAGAAGTTATCTAATACTTCTTTTTCATCAAAGGAAAATTCCATTGCGTCATAAGCTACTCCGGTCATGGCTTCTCCTATAAGTGCGGGCGTATTCGGCATTGCGCGCACCACACGGACCGGCTTCTCGAACTTTGCCTTGAGTGCATCTATCGAATGGCTGGGTGAAAGTGAGATAATTATATGTTCCTCCGTCACAACATACATGAGATTCCTGATAACAGCATCATACACCTGTGGTTTTACTGCAAGGATAATGTATTTTGCACTGTTAGCACATTCAGCATTTCCGGAAGCAGCCCTCACTCCTGTCTCATCGCTTACTGTCACCCTCTTTTTATCCGTAGCACATGAAAAGACAATATCAGCGGGAGAATAAGTTTTTAAAAGGCCTTTTAACATGGCATATCCCATATTGCCCATTCCGATAAATCCAAATGTACTCATCTTCTCATTTTCCTCTCTAAGGTTAAAATTATCATAAACTGAACTTTCAAAACAAATTTATTTAAGGTTCTATCTGTCTAACAGCTTTTCAACACTTACAAGCTTAACACAAAGAGTAAACAAAAGTGCTGCCTTCTTCATCTCGTCAACAGTCGGGAAAGACGGAGCTATTCTGATATTGGAATCCTCAGGATCTTTTCCATAAGGGAATGTGGCACCAGCTCCCGTAAGCACCATTCCTGCCTCTTTGCATTTTGCTACTATAGCCTTAGCGCAGCCAGGCATTGCGTCAAATGATATAAAATATCCTCCAAGAGGCTTAGTCCAGGTTCCGATACCAAGACCTGAAAGCTCATTGTCAAGAATCTCCTCGACTGCCTCGAACTTAGGTCTTAATATTTCAGCCTGCTTCATCATATGCTCCATAATACCCTGCTTGTTCTTATAGAACCTTATATGTCTTAACTGATTCAGCTTATCATAACCGATTGTCTGGATTGTCAATGACTTCTTAACTTCCGCAATGTTAGCCTTCGATGTGGCGAGTGCGGCAATTCCGGCTCCGGCAAAGCTTATCTTGGATGTTGAGGCGAATTCATAAACCATGTCAGGATTACCTGCCTTCTCACATTCAGTAAGTATATCAAGAATCTGAGGCTGGTTGTCCTCATAAAGATAATGAACAACGTAAGCATTATCCCACATTATCCTGAAATCCTTCGCAGCAGGCTTAAGTGCAGCCATTCTCCTGACAACCTCATCCGAATACACACATCCACCCGGGTTGGAAAATTTAGGTACGCACCATATACCCTTGATACTCTCATCCTCTGAGACGAGCTTCTCAACCATATCCATATCAGGACCGTCCTCTTTCATAGGGACGTTAATCATCTCAACTCCAAAATGCTGGGTAATGGCAAAATGTCTGTCATATCCCGGTACCGGACACAGGAACTTAACCTTGTCAAGCTTGCACCAAGGTGTGCAGCCACCTGTTCCCTCGAGCATAAATCTGGAAATAGTATCGTACATAATGTTAAGACTTGCATTGCCGTAGACAATGACATTCGACGCATCAACACCCATGATATCTGCCATAAAATGTTTTGCCTCCGGTATTCCGTCAAGACCTCCATAATTACGGCAATCAACCCCGTCCTCCGATTTATAATCGGATGTACTGCTCACCGCATCTAAAATTCCCATTGCAAGGTCTAACTGAGCCGGTGCCGGCTTTCCTCTGGACATATCAAGCTTAAGTCCTAAATGCTGTGCCTTGGCATACTCTTCTTCGAGAGCTGCTTTAATTGACTTTAGCTCCTCTTTGCTTAACATTTCGTACTTTTCCATATTGCTCAAACCTCCGTTAGTTAACTTTTAAAGAATATATTAGCATTGAATTTCACAAGTTGCAACATATTTTTTAATAAATTGACTTGTTAAAGTGAAGAACAAAAAAAACAGAACCAATCCCGCTGCTGATCAGCCCTGTTTTCCACTATCTTTATTTTATGTTTTTGAAATCTGCATCCAGGTCATTCTGTACTAATACCCAAGAAGATTATCGTAGAGCTTCTGGTATTTCTTAGCGGAGCTTGCCCACGAGAAGTCCTTTAACATTCCACGGTCTACAATCTTATTCCACTCTCTCTTATTATTATAAAAAACATGCTTTGCATAGTTGATTGTATTCATCATCTCATGAGCATTGTAATTGGCAAATGAGAAGCCTGTTCCTGTACTCTCATACTCATTATATGGTTCAACCGTATCCTTAAGTCCGCCTGTTTCACGCACAATCGGTACAGTGCCGTAACGAAGCGACATCAGCTGGCTGAGTCCGCAAGGCTCAAAAAGAGATGGCATAAGGAATGCATCACACGAAGCATATATCTTATGTGACATATCCTCTGAATAATATATGTTAGCAGATACTCTGTCCGGATATTTCCATGCAAAATGTCTGAACATGTTCTCATACTGTGATTCACCCGTACCTAAGATAACAAGCTGTACGTCCTCGGCACATATCTGATCCATCATATATGCAATAAGATCAAGCCCCTTCTGGTCAGTAAGTCTTGATACAATTCCTATCATAAACTTCTTATCATTGACCTCAAGACCAAGCTCCTGCTGAAGAGCTTTCTTATTCTTCGGCTTCTCTTTGCGGAAAGTCTTCTGGTTATAGTTGGAAACTATTCTGGTATCTGTAGCCGGGTTGAATTCTTCATAGTCGATTCCGTTTACAATACCAGTCAGGCAATTGGAACGTGCTCTCATAAGTCCATCGAGATGTTCTCCGTAAAATGGTGTCTTTATCTCTTCAGCATAACTGTCGCTTACCGTGGTAACGGCATCAGCATATACTATACCGCCCTTAAGATAATTGGCATCGCCATATGCCTCAAGCTTATCTGATGTAAAGAAATAAGGCGGAAGCCCTGTAATGTCCTTAACCTTCTTAAGATCCCAGATTCCCTGAAACTTAAGATTATGTATCGTCATGATGGATTTCATATCACGGAAAAACTCGCCATCATGGAAACGTTCCTTCATATAAACAGGAACAAGACCTGTCTGCCAATCATGACAATGGACTATATCAGGCTTAAAACCTAAAAGTGGCATTGCTGAGAGTGCTGCTTTACTGAAAAAAGCAAACTTTTCTATATCTTCGTGTATATAGCCATAAGGCTTCGGCCCCGCAAAGTAAAATTCATTGTCAATGAAGTAATAGTGTACTCCCGCATACTCCATCTCCAATACTCCTACATACTGGCTTCTCCATGCCAGATCCATATAAAAATGTGTAACATACTTCATCTGGCTGCGCCATTTTTCCGGAATGCACAGATACTTTGGCAGCATGACACGCACATCATAGTGTTCCTTATCGAAATACTTCGGAAGAGAACCCGCCACATCAGCAAGGCCACCCGTCTTGATAAACGGAACTGCTTCTGATGATACAAAAAGCACATTTTTCTTCATAGACTCTACCTCACATATTATGTTAGTGAATTTTTTGAAAATTCCAAAAACCTTGATACATTTTTATAAATTATAACACAAAAAGATTAAAAATGAAAGATTTTTTATTATTAGTTTATCTCACCTTGTACTGTAAACGAAGCTTATCCGCTATAAGTGCAATAAACTCTGAATTGGTTGGCTTACCCTTTCCGTTGCTTACCGTATATCCGAATAATTCTTCTATAGTCTCCATTCTTCCACGCTCCCATGCAACCTCAATTGCATGTCTGATAGCACGTTCAACCCTGCTGGCGGTTGTATCGTATTTCTTAGCTATCGTCGGATAAAGAACCTTAGTAATGCTGTTAAGAATATCCGAATCTTCTATAGCCATTATTATTGAATCGCGCAAATACTGGTACCCTTTGATATGAGCCGGGATTCCTACCTCATGAATCATATTGGTAACATCGGTTTCTATGCTCACCTTCTGGTTTTCATTATTGATATCCGCTGCAAATCTTGTGCTGTTACCGGCTGCAGGATGACGTCCCATATTACTTCTTACATACCTTATTCGATTAAGGAGTGTGTTATTGTCAAACGGTTTCATTATGTAATAATTGGCTCCAAGATTGAACGCATCCTCCGTAATTCCCTCCTGGCCAATAGCTGTTATAATTATAAAAGCCGGCTTCCTCTTTATTCGTGAATCTGAATGTGTTTTTTCCATAACAGTGAGGCCGTCAAGCTTCGGCATAACAATATCAAGCAGAACAACATCCGGTTGCAGTTCACGTACCAAGCTTAGGCATATTTCGCCGTTTTCCGCCTTGCCGACAACCTCCATGTCCTTATCCGTCCTAATGATATCTTCCAGAAGCTGCAGCATACGTTCATTGTCATCTGCAATAACAATTCTAAGCTTTCCCATGTTCCCTCTCACATCCCTATATATAATTTTATTTTGCCTGTTCTGTATATCTTCCTGAACAAGCCGGCACCGACCGTCAATAAGTTTATCAATGACTTACTTATATCATCCGCCAATAGCCGCATGCTGTCAATACAACACTTAGTTAATATTATAATAGTCATATACTGAGAGTTCAACAGCTTTTTTTAGGATTATGTGAAGATTTAATTCTGATTTAGTCGAATTTTGTCGAAAGTGAAACTTTCTTATAGTCCAGCCCTTCAATATCTTTCCATATAAAGCTTCCATCTTCATATATCATATAGCTATGCGGGCTGTTTTCCTTAGGAATTGATACAGAACCCGGATTTATATACCACATGCCATTCTCACAAATACATGCCGGGACATGTGTATGTCCGTGAAGAAGTACATCGCCCTCCTTATGTGGTGGCAGGTTCCGGAGATTATAGTGATGTCCATGAGTGGCAAAAATAGTTGTATCTCCATCGAAAATCATACTGTATTCCGCCATTATAGGGAAATCAAGCACCATCTGGTCAACCTCACCATCGCAGTTGCCCCTCACACATAATATATCGTTTTTTATAGGGTTAAGCATTGAAATGACTTTTTTCGGGTCATATTCACGCGGAAGGTCATTCCTTGGTCCATGATAAAGAATATCGCCAAGCAGAAGAAGTCTGTCTGCCTGCTCCCTTTTATATGCCTCAACCATTTTTTCACAGTAATAAGCCGAACCGTGAATGTCCGATGCTATCATAAGCTTCATAATTATATTTCCTCCATACATCTTATATATCACAATCTGCTATTGCCAATGCTGCCTGTGTCTTATACACATTATAATTGACATGATTATTATACATCGTTATGGGGAAGCGTCAATTGGAAATTATGCTTTTCTAAACGTATATGTTTTATTTTTTGTCAATACATTTTTTAAGAAACTAAAAAAGAAGGTATATTACAACCTTCTTAAATGTGCTTATTGTTTCTGTTTATATTCATTCAACAACTGCCTTATTTCATTCGGAAGCAAATCCCTGTCTGAATCATTTATTTTTTGTCGAATAAAGCGTTTTTCATCGTTAGTCCAGCGGAAATCTTTTTTCATATAGGGTAAATATATTTTATCTAATGCATCTAACTGTAGCAGGTCATAATGTTTCAAAATATCGTCATTTGTACAATCTTTTATTGCCTGTTCATCAATTGTTCCATCCTTCAAGGTATATCTATCTTTGAGCCTTTTATAATGCTTATTCTTTTCTAATGCTTTCCATACCTGCCGCCAATATATTTCAAAGAACAGGTCACTATTTTTATTTTTTCTCATAATAGAACATGGCAAGACACTCTCCTGATTTTCTATGTAATCATCATCCAGACGAAAGAAAAAGGTGTTTGGATAGTTTACATCGCTTTCTTTTCCGGAAGCCATAAAACCAATTCCGAAATATCCGTATTTATTATTTTTATCTTTATACCGCTTCCAAAACAGATACTCTATCTTATCTAGCTTCGTGGAAAAGTTTTTTATCTTTGAGTAATCAAACCTTACTATTTGCCTTGCATGAATTATATCCAAAATCAACTCACTACTAAAATATTGTATTCTCACATTAAATAACTCATTGAAATATGCACTATTTTCAAATTCATTCGTATCAATCGCATCATCGCCATCGCTACACATTCTATGGTACAATTCGGTGGCACTCAAACGTTTTTCACTGTACTCAAATAGAATAGGATTATCGACAAGATGTTGCAAGCCTAACAAATGCGGCAAATCCTGTGGATTAAATGTAAATCTTATAGTGTCTCCGTTGCTTAATGGTATCTGGATACTTGTCTTTATCAGCTTTTCATAATCGGCAATAATATTTTTTATTATATCCAAAGGCTTCCTCCAAAAAAAATAAATGTCTCCCGGCAAAAACCAGAAGACACTTATAGGCATTTTTCACTTTTTCCTCCGGAGAGTAAGATACTGTTGGCTCAATGCATAAACCAACGTGAAGACCTCCATTTGCATTTGGTATCGCTCACACAAACTTCATCAGTCAAGAGATTCTCTGCCCGTAAGCTAAAAGAATCTTATTTAATATATGCATAATGTATACAAATTATTAACTTTATCATACTTTGTCATACCTTATGACACTTTTGATGGTAACATAAACATGTTGATAAGTCAACAGAATTGATATAATTTTCTTATAAACTATATAAAATACAACAGTTTACCTCTGCCCTATAGCTCCCACCGGGCAGTTATTCATGACGTTCTCAGCATCGGCAGCATCTTCAATCTTTACCTCTTCATCGACTGCCTTCGCAACACCATCATCCGTCATGTCAAACACAGCCGGACAGATTCCGTTGCACATTCCACAGCCGATACAATTTTCATTTACATAATACTTCATACATATACCTCTTTTTATATTTTTATTATCCCAATAACTTCTTTAAATCCTCTTCCGGGGTTGAGATTGGACCTATATTGTAATTATCCACAAGCACCTTCAACACATTCGGAGAAATGAATGCAGGCAGAGAAGGTCCAAGCAAAATGTTCTTGATTCCAAGGTGAAGCAATGAGAGCAGAATACATACCGCTTTCTGTTCATACCATGAAAGAACCATGGAAAGAGGAAGCTCATTCACTCCACACTCAAATGCGCCTGCAAGTGCGACCGCAACCTGAATAGCACCATAAGCGTCATTGCACTGTCCCATGTCTAGGATTCTAGGGAACGGTCCGATTTTTCCAAGGTCAAGGTCATTGAATCTGTATTTGCCACATGCAAGTGTGAGAATAATGCTGTCCTGCGGGGTCTGCTTGACAAACTCTGTGTAATAGTTTCTTCCCGGCTTTGCACCATCGCAGCCTGCAACAAGGAAGAAATGCCTGATTGCTCCCGCCTTCACAGCTTCGACAATCGTGCCTGCATTTTCAAGAACAGTATTTCTTCCAAAACCGGTCATTACTGTCTTTCCGCCATTGATTCCTGTAAACACTGTATCCTCAACAAATCCGCCAAGCTCCAGTGCCTTTTCGATGACAGGTGTAAAATCCTTGTCCTCGCCGACATGTATTATTTCAGGATAGGACACCACCTCCGTTGTGAAAACGCGGTCTGAATAGCTCGCCTTAGGTGGCATAAGGCAGTTGGTTGTATAAAGGATAGGCGCCGGGAGATTTGCAAATTCCTTCTGCTGGTTCTGCCATGCAGTTCCGAAATTTCCTTTTAAATGGGAGTATTTCTTAAGCTCCGGATATCCATGTGCCGGAAGCATTTCGCCGTGGGTATATACATTGATTCCCTTATCTTTTGTCTGCTCTAAGAGCTGCTTTAAATCATAAAGGTCATGTCCGGTTATCACAATAAACGGACCTTTTTCAACGGTAAGTGTAACCTCTGTCGGCACGGGATTTCCGTAAGTCTTAGTATTAGCTTCATCAAGAAGTTCCATACATGTGAGGTTAATCTCGCCTACCTTGAGGACAAGTGAAAGCAGTTCATCCATACTCATATCCGAACCGACTGCGCGCAATGCCTCATAGAAGAATGCGTTCACTGTCGCATTCTCATAGCCTAAGACCTGAGCATGGTATGCGTAAGCCGCGATACCTCTTATTCCAAAAAGAATGAGAGATTTTAATGACCTGATATCTTCATCCGCATGCCATACCCTGTTCATGTCATAGTCCGCGTTATTTCCTGAGGCCTCATGCACCTCATTAATCAGCTTCGTTATTGTTTCCTCATTGAAATTTACATTGGTGATAGTTGTAAAAAGGGACTTGATGATAAGAGCATCATTTGCTTTATTCATCTCGTTTTTCTCTGCAAGTCTTATGACTGCGCCGGTAAGCTTATCCTGAAGATTCGCAATCACTGGTGTCTTTCCGCACACACCGCTCCTTGTACAGCCTGTACATCCGGCTGTCTGTTCACACTGAAAACAAAACATATTGTTATCCATTATTAAAACTCCTTATTAATATTTTATTTTGGAACATCCGTCCCCTGTAGTAATTTCCTCTTTCTGTGTAAAATGCTGCCTTGTGGTTTCCTTTCTTTTTTATTACAAATGCATTTTATCGTTTACAGCTCAAAAATTCTGTTGCCATGGCAACAATTTTAATAGTATAATTTTAATCAAAAATACAATCATCATATATTAAACAGGTGCGAATATGGCGGTAAGTTGTCTATGCACGCGTTGACAATATAAAAAACAAATCTTCACCATTTTGAAGTGATATCCAATCTGCCATATAGAGGATAATTATTGTAATAAACAGCTGGTGAATATTTCTTTTGCGAATATCTGAATTATCGTATTTACGGAGGAGCGTTATGAGTGAGAAAGTTTCTTATACTGAATATATAGATACAATTGCAGAATGTCCTTTATTTAAGGATATCCCTGTTGAAAAAATTGAAGAAATGATACTTTTTCTTAATGGTTTTGCAAAGACCTTTAAAAAAGGGGAAACTCTTGTAAGGCACGGTGAACCCTTTAGATACGCCGGAATTATACTCAAAGGAAAAGTTGAAGTCTCGTATACCAATTACCAGTTTGATAAGTTAAATGTAAATCATTTCACAGCTCCCAATGTCTTTGGTGAGGCTCTCGCAATAAAAAAAATCAGCTATAGCCCAATTCAGGTTGATGCCATAGCTGACTGTATTATTCTTTTTATTGATTTGAATTATCTGATGTGTTCAAAGGAAAGATGTTGTTCTGCATGCACATTCAATCATCAGTTATTGTTAAATCTCACAAGCCGCATGGCTGACCAGAACATCTTTACCAACCTTAAACTTCGGATTCTCAGCCAGAAGTCGCTCCGTGACAAAATCATTGTATATCTCTACAGCTTACAGCCGGACAATAACAACGTGAGGACAATCCCCTTCTCGCAGACCGCACTGGCTGAATTTTTAAACGTCAACAGAAGTGCCCTTTCAAGGGAATTGGGTAGAATGCAGGATGAAAATATCATCCGGTTAAACGGAAAGGCTTGTGTCATTTGCGAATAATATGTATTTTCATCCATAAGTAGCATTGTGCTTCCTTACAGCTTCTACAGCATATAGTTTTAAAATCTATAACACTGTGCAGACAATATATGTTTTTGGCTGTAAACAAGTTTACATGTCCTTCTGCCTCATAATGTCCAGATGATGATTCCGCACCCAAAGGCACATATCAATTATTACTGCGGTCATGTTGATGAAATAAAACACAAAGCCAAGAATAAATATCCAGTCCAAAGCTATTCCCTGTGATACCTGCAGGCTTTTTCTTATAATTCCACAGATATAACCTATAAGAATAAAGACTTCAAACACAATGCTTTTTCCCTTAGCTGTTCTGGAAATATAAGATTTATGAATGGAGATAGGCCATGACAGTCCCCAGCAAAAAATCATAATTGCTTCTAAAAGATTAATCATTGTTATACCCCTGCATACTGCAAGCATAGCTTGCAGTACTGCCACCAATAAGTTGTTTGAAAGTTTCACTTTCAAACTTATACACCTGCCAGATAATCAATCATAATCTGGATTCCCTTCACCATATCATCAAGCTCCATCGAATAGCGGTTGTCAAGTTCCTTTTTACCCTGTAGCTGCTCCGGCAAAAACGGGACATGTACAAAGCCCGAAATCATATTCCCTGATTTTGAGGCAAGGTGTGCACCGACGTACATCACATGATTGCACACATAGGTTCCGGCTGAATAGGAGGCGCGGCAGCCTATCCCTGCTTCATTCACTTTTCTTATCAAATCCCATACCGGCAAGGTCGAAAAATATGCATTTTCTCCTTCCGGGTATATTACACTATCCACCTTTTCAACTCCCGCAGAGTCCGCTAAAACTGCAGTTCCGTCCGAATACATGCCGTTGTCCATATTGATGGCTACACGCTCAACATGGATATACGGCGAATTCCCGGCTTGTCCAAGTGACAAAATAATGTCCGGGCTTTCCTTTTTTACAAGCTCTTCCAAAATTCCGGTGGTACGGTCAAACTCAACCGGAAGAATCCGCTTAATAAGCTGTATACCCTCCGGTGCTGTTATTCTCTCAACTATAAGCTGGGATGGATTTAGTGTCCTGCCGTTGAATGCCTCGAAACCGGTCAGTAATATTTTTTTAGATGCTTTGATGTTTCCTTTTTCCATATTTTTTTGTAAACTCCTCCGTCATTGGCAGCTTAAGTAATCATTCCTTCTGTAATTTAAAAAATATATTTCTAAGAATATATATAATCACATTTTCGAACATTTTCAATATTACTTCATTTTCACCTTAAAATCAACTTTAATATTACTTCAGACAATCTTTATTAGGTGCTGAATTCTAAAATAAGAGGACAGATTTCTCCATCCTCTCAAGTTTTCCGCTAATACTGCTTTATTTCTCCAACATCTCCTCAATGAATATCCCATACCCTTTAGCCGGGTCATTGACAAGCACATGGGTCACGGCACCTATCACAGAGCCGTCCTGGATAATCGGGCTGCCGCTCATTCCCTGAATTATTCCTCCTGTAAGCTCTAACAGCTCCTTGTCCGTTACGGTAAATGAAATCCCTTTATTGACATTATTGTTCGATAAATCCGCACCGGTTATATATATTTCGTAATCGCGCACAGCTCCGTCTATGAAGCTTCTTATATATGCCCTGCCCTTTTTTACATCCTGCTTGTATTTCACAGGCAGAGCATAGCTGTCAATGTACTTGTAAATATTCTCATGGCAGGTGCCGTAGATTCCGATTTCGGTGTTGTTCTCTATTTTCCCCAGAAAATATTCACTGCTGTAATTGATTGAACCTACAACCTCACCCGGGATTCCTGCTTTTCCCTTGACAATCGACCATATCCTTGCACAGTATAATCTTCCTCCGCCTGAGGAGACAAGCTTGCCGGTATCTATATCGCTGATGCCATGTCCTAATGCCCCGAAGCGCCCATTCTTATCTATATATGTGAGGGTTCCAAGTCCCTGACAGTCATCACGAACCCATGTTCCGATTCTAGCCTTGCCATCCTTATCTATAACAGGTGTTATGCGCACCTGTATATAGCTTCCATTGCGGTACAGTCCGATATTGACATGCTCACTTCCTTGCGATACTTGAAGGTTTAACTGGTTTATAAGCTCCTCCTTTGTCGCAACACTGTTATCATTCACGCTTACTATATAATCTCCCGGCCACAGCACCTCTGAGGCGGGACACCTGAGTGTTCCATCGGTAAGAGTGATGTCACCTATATCGACAACCATAACACCCTTTGTCTCAATATAGATTCCTACCGGGATGCCACAGGGAATGACAAGAACTTCATCACATACATTCAGCTTAACATTCTTTAAATTTATGATTCCCAAAAGCCTGAAATTAAGATTATAATTTCCGCTCTCACCCGTGCTTATATTCAATGTGTCAAGAAGATTGACATTGACAGCTTTTACATTTGTCGCGTATGCCTGCACAGCTTCACTATCATCTCCTGTCTCCTTCTGTTCAACCGTTCCGACAAAAGGAACATTAAAATTCAGCCTCTCGACCGAATTCTTATTTAAATTGATTGTATCAGGAATTAAGTTTTTGACAGCATATATATAATAGACTGCACACCCGATTATCCCTGCGGCGAGGAGCCATATAAGAAATCGTCTGTATTTTTTCCTGCAATCAGTGCATACTCTTTCCATAATAACCCTCATTTCTGAGCGATTTAAAGCAAAATCACGATGGAAACATTACAAAAGACCATCCCAATCCATCATCATGGCAATCTGTTTTCGCTCGAAACGGATTGCCTGTATTGAAGCCTTGTTATGGTCTTAGTATGCAACACATATTTATTTTAAAACAGACAGATTATGGTGTGTATCTTTTAAGCTCTCTTGCATTGGATACTGCGGTATCCGTAATTGAATCCCCGCCAAGCATTCTGGCAAGCTCCATAACCGAACCATCATAATCAAGTTCAGTTATATTGGTTACTGTCTTATTATCCCTTATTGATTTGATTATTCCAAAATGTTTCTTTGCCATCGCAGCTATCTGAGGAAGATGGGTTATGCATATTACCTGACGTTTTTTAGCAATCTGATCAAGCTTGTTCGCTACCATCTGTGCAGTTCTGCCGCTTATGCCCGTGTCTATCTCATCAAAGATAAGCGTATCTATCTCATCCTGATCTGCGAGAACAGTCTTGATTGCAAGCATTATTCGTGAAAGCTCACCTCCTGAGGCAACCTTGGCAAGAGGCTTCGGCTCCTCTCCCGGATTCACGCTGATGAGGTACTCAACATGATCCATTCCGTTTGCAGAGGGTTTTTCAAGCGGTTTAAAATCAATTCTGAAATCAACACTCAAAAAATTAAGCTCCATGAGCGCCTGAGTGATTTCTTTTTCAAGTCCTGCCGCGGCTTTTTTTCTTATTTTGCTTATATTATCTGCTGTTTTTACAAGTTTATCATAAGATTTTTCAAGTTCGGCAAGTACAATTCTGCGATTGGCTTCATACTCATTAAGGAAATCATATTTCTGTTTCTTTGCCTCAAGTGCCGCAAGAACACTCTCTATACTGCCGCCGTGCTTCGCCTTTAGGTTGTTTATCACATCAAGTCTTTCCTCAAGCTGTGAATATTTTTCCTCGTCAAATTCAAGCCCCGACATATATGCTGACAGCTCCCTCTCAAAATCTGATATAAGGCTCTCTATATCCGATAGCTGCGAGGCTAAGCCCTCCATCGCCTCATCATACTGCATAACCTCACTTACCGCTTTATACGCCCTGCCGATAAGCTCGGTTGCATTATCACAGTCATCCGAATTGACACATTCCTCCGCCTGTGCGAGTGCCTCAGCGATTTTTCTTGAATTTTTCGCTCTGCGGTACTCAGCTTCGAGACTCTCATCTTCTCCGGGATGTATCGCCGCCGCCTCAATCTCATTTATCTCATATTCAAGAAAATCGAGATTTCTCTTTCTCTGTTCCTCGTCCATGTCAAATTCGGACAGCCTGTGCCCAAGCGTCCTGTACTCCTCATAAGCCCTGGAATACTCCTTCATGGCTGGCTCAAGCTCATGCCTTGCATATCTGTCAAGTATCTGCAGGTGGTTAGCAGGATAGATAAGTGACTGGTGCTCATGCTGACCATGTATATCAATGAGGAGCGACGTTATATCACGGACTGTTGCCAGAGTGACATTCTCACCGTTTATCTTCATAATATTTCTGTTTTCAGTGAATTTTCTGGAAATCAGAACCTGATTATCTGTGACAAAGATATCTTTTGCGGCGAGCGCCGACACAGTGGAAGCATCAACCTGAAACAAAAGTTCAACACTTGCATAGTCCCCATGCTTTCCAAGAATATCGCGTGAAGCTTTTGCTCCCAGTGCAAGATTTATGGAGCCTAATAAAATAGATTTACCGGCTCCCGTTTCACCTGTAAGAATGTTAAGACCTTCATCAAAAAAGACATCCGCTTCGTCAATAAGGGCAAGATTCTTAACATGCAAATTAATTAACATATATTTCCTCCTTCTGACAGAATCTCTCTGTATAAAAGGTATCCCCCGTGAGTTTTACTTGTTTACCAGTTTATGTATCTTATCCATGAGATCCTTCGTATCCTCAACTGTTCTCACCGCACACATTACAGTGTCATCACCGGCTATACAGCCGACAATCTCATGCCATGGCATTGCATCTATCGCAGCGGCTACCGCCATTGCCATTCCCGAAACTGTCTTGACAACAAGAATATTCTGCGCCATATCAACTGATATATACGCTTCCTTGAGAATACGGATAAACTTATCACTCATAGAGCTGTCTTTACCATCAAGAATTACATATTTCTGCTTTCCGGCTCCATTAGAAACCTTTGTCAGCTTTAGCTCCCTTATATCTCTTGAGACGGTTGCCTGCGTCACATTATAGCCTTCACTGTTAAGCCTGTCCGCAAGATCTTCCTGCGTTTCTATATCATACCTGCGTATGAGTTCAATAACCTTGGCGTGGCGTTCAGCCTTCATATTTAATCCCCGCTTTCATTTTATATATGCGTCTATATCACACTCATTTTCTTTCCCAAAACCTGAAAGAAGCTAAGCTTGCTTGTCTTTACAATCTTCGCCTTTTTAGGTGCCCTTGTAATAATAACCTTATCTCCCGAAATAAGATTGGTATGCAGCTCTCCGTCAAATGAGGCAACTCTCTCCTCCTGATTTGAACGGCTCTTACTCATCTTCACACAGATTTCATCGAACGAATCAAGGATAATGCTTCTCTGATTGATTTTATGCGGGCATACAGGTGTGAGAATAATAAGCTCTGAGTTCGGCTGCGCAATCGGTCCTCCGGCTGAGAGATTATATGCGGTGGAGCCGGTAGGCGTGGAAATGATAAGTCCGTCCGCCGTATAGGAGGTCAGATATTCATCATTTACATATATATCGAAATCAATTACCCTGAGTGCTCCGCTTCTGTTAATAACAATATCATTTAAAGCAACATTGGTATAAATAAGCCTGCCATCCCTGTATGCTTTGCCTTCAAGCATCATTCTCTCGTCTATCTCATAGTCCCCTCCGAGAACACAATCAATAGCCGGAAAGGCCTGATCCTTATCTATATCAACAAGGAATCCCAATGTTCCTATATTAATTCCAAGAAGCGGAAGCTCCAGCTGGCTTAAATCTCTTGCTGCCTGAATAAGTGTTCCATCACCGCCAAGTACAATAACGCAGTCCGTATCAGCCGGAACAAGATCAGCATTTGTATAGTTATAATCAGTATTATTCACAGCCTCTCTTGTCTGCGTATAACAAGTCTTTCCCTTAGACTCCAGATAATCTATTATGCTGTTGGTAAAAACTAAATCCTTATCCTTTGCCGTGTTGGTGACAATAAAAAATTTTTCCATCACTGTAGCCTTACCCTTCTGTAAAAAATTATATATATGTTACAACATTTCATGTGCTTTTTCAACAATTTCGCGAATATTAAACGGAAGTTCACCCGGCTCCTCATCACTCTTTCTAAGATGAAGCAGATATTCGATGTTCCCCTCCGGCCCCTTTATAGGTGAAAACTCAAGGTTAAGCGGAATAAATCCGTTAGCCGCTGCAAATGCCGTCACGTTCTCAATAACCTCAATATGGACTGCCTTATCCCTCACTACACCTTTCTTTCCTACTTTCTCCCTTCCTGCTTCAAACTGTGGCTTGATAAGTGCCGCAACCTCTCCACCGTCCCTTAACAGGGCACGCACAGGCAGAAGAACCTTCGTCAACGAAATAAAAGAGACATCAATACTTGCAAAATCAATAACATCAGCTATATCCTCCGGTGTCACAAACTTGATATTCGTCTTCTCCATCACAACAACACGTTCATCCTGACGGAGTCTCCAGTCAAGCTGACCGTGGCCTACATCAACGGAATACACCTTCACGGCACCATTCTGCAGCATACAGTCTGTAAAGCCGCCGGTTGAGGCACCTACATCCATACATACCCTGCCCTCCAATGATATATCAAAATGGGTCATGGCCTTTTCAAGCTTAAGTCCGCCTCTGCTTACATATTTCATCGTAACACCATGTATTTCTATCTGGCTTGTGACGTCAAACATGGAGCCTGCCTTATCTTCACGCTGACCATTCACGAACACATTGCCCGCCATGATGATTGCCTTAGCCTTTTCCCTCGAATCGGCAAGCCTGCGTTCAACAACAAGCACATCCAGTCTTTCCTTCATAGTAATCCTCATTTCCGAGCGATTTATCATCTGACGATGCCATAACAGCAACCTGCTCCCGCTCAACAGCAAATCGCATATACAGCTTAATAGCTGTCCAGTTTTTCTATGATTGCTTCAGGGGTAAATCCATATACCTCCTTAAGCTTATTCACTCCGCCATGCTGAATATACTCATCAGGAAGAGCAGCATTTATAACCTTTAAATTAATTCTGTTCTCATTTACCGCTCGCAGGACATTCATTCCAAAACCACCTGCAGAGATGTTCTCCTCTATTGTGAGCAGCTTTTCATGCTTATTTTCAAGCTCCTTAATGAGTCCTATATCTATAGGATTTTCAAATCGCGCATTGATAAGTGATGGGTTTTCCCCTCTTTCCTTAAGCAGCTTATACACCTGCGTTCCTTCCTCGATGGAAGCACCTATAGTTAATATGGCAGTCCCCTCTCCATCGTAGATTCGTTCAGCTTTTCCATAAGAAACCTCGTTTTTAATATCCGAAAAAATATCCGAAACACTACCCCTTGGATATCTGATTGCGACAGGTCCATCAAAGCTGTTCGCAAATTCCATCATATCCATGAACTCCAGCCTGTTCTTAGGAGCCATAACCGTCATCCCCGGTATAATATTCATATATGAATAGTCATATATGCCCTGATGTGTCTCACCATCACTCCCCACCAGACCTGCCCGGTCTATCATAAAGACTACCGGGAGTCCCTGGATACAGACGTCGTGTAAAATCTCATCGAAGCCTCTCTGCAGAAATGAAGAGTATACGGCAAAATAAGGCTTGAGACCGCCTGCTGCCAGACCTGCCGCAAATGTTACGGCATGCTCCTCCGCTATTCCGACATCAAAAAATCTCAGCGGAAATCTTTTCTGGAATCTGGAAAGACCGGTTCCTGCTGCCATTGATGCCGTGATGGCTACAATTCTATTATCCTTCTGTGCCATATCACAGATTTTTCTGGAGAAAACCTCCGTATAGCTTGTCTTAGCTGCGGCAACAGGCTTGCCGGTTACCACATCGAAAGGACTTACACCATGAAATTTCTCCGGCTTCAGTCTTGCCGGTTCATAACCTCTTCCCTTCTCGGTGATAACATGCACAATGACAGATGTGTTCATTTTCTTTGCAATCTTAAACAGCTTGCACAGCTTACCTATATCGTGACCGTCAACCGGTCCAAGATATGTGATTCCCATATCCTCAAATTTCATGCCAGGGAGAAAAAGCTGCTTTATTCCGCTCTTTGCCTTCTGCACCTGTGAAACTATCTTGTCACCATATACAGGAATTTTTTTCAGTGAGCTCTTTACATTGTCATTGATATCCCTGTAGGCATTGTCACCCCTGATGCCTGTCAGCAGCGATGAAATGGCACCTACATTCGGCGAAATAGACATATTGTTATCATTTAAGACAATTATAAAATTACTCTGGTTCTCTGCAGCATTATTAAGTGCCTCAAGTGCAAGCCCTCCTGTGAGCGCACCATCACCTATAATGGACACAACATAATTATGCCCACCCGACAAATCCCTTGCCTTGACATATCCAAGTCCTGCTGAGATTGATGTGGAGCTGTGGCCTGTGTCGAAGCTGTCACATTCGCTCTCACGCCTCTTAGGAAATCCGCTCATCCCGCCATACTGTCTGAGTGAATCAAAGCCCTCCTTGCGTCCTGTAAGCAGCTTATGTGTGTATGCCTGATGTCCGACATCCCACACAAGCTTGTCCTCGGGAAGGTCGAATGAAAGGTGCATAGCCATCGTAAGCTCAACCGTGCCAAGGTTAGAGGCTAAATGTCCGCCCGTATGGCTGATATGCTCTATCAGAAATTCCCTGATTTCAGAAGCTAACAGCGGCAGCTCCTCGACAGGAACATTTTTTATATCATTTGCCTTATTTATTGAATCCAATACCATAGTATACCTCGTTTCATCTAATACATACGTTTTACGAGGCTTTCTATCAGCCATAAGAGAAACTTCTTTTCGTTCTCATCTGCTGAATCGACATTCTCAAGTGTATGCCTTGCATTCTCCGAAAGTCTTTCCACCTCAGCTCTGGCTGTATCTATACCAAATAAAGTCACATAGGTTGTCTTGCCATTCTTTTCATCACTGTTAAGAGGCTTTCCAAGCAATGCAGCATCACCGGTACAATCCAGAATATCATCCTGAATCTGAAAAGCCATTCCAACGCTGCGTCCTATATCCTCAAACTGTGCAACACTCTCGTTACCGGCGCCTGCCAGTATGGCACCCATCATCATTGACGCCTCAATAAGTGCACAGGTTTTTAATCTGTATATATAATCAAGTCTTTCCTTCTCCGGGTGCTTTCCCGTAAAAAGAACATCAACGGACTGACCTCCAAGCATGCCATGCGGACCGGATTTCTCTGCAAATACGGACAATGCATGAACAGCTGCGTCCATGGTCTTAGCAGCATCAGCATATAAAAAAGCCTTCATAGCTGTCTGGGTTGACCAATGTAGAAGCCCATCCCCTGCCAACAGCCCGCATGCCTCGCCATATTTCCTATGTGTTGTAGGCTTTCCTCTGCGAAGCTCATCATTATCTATTTCCGGCATATCATCGTGTACAAGAGAATATGTGTGAAGATACTCCATCGCTGCCATGAAAGGCTCGCGGATTTCACTTTTACCACCCATAAGTCTATATACACTATCAATAAAAACCGGTCTTAATCTCTTTCCGCCTACCATAACACTATAGTTCATAGCCGAGACGAGTTCTGTTAAATATCCTTCTTCCACAGGAAGATACTTCTGTATTACCTCATTGGCATACTCCGTTCTGCTACGAAGCTGCTCCTGATAGTCTGATATATTAGTTCCCATCAATTAATTTTCATCTCCATCTGAAGCCTGTGAATCAGCTTCATTTCTAAGTGTTATCAACTGTTTTTCTACCTTATCAAGCTGCTTTGAGCATTGCGCTGTCAGCTTAATACCTGTTTCATATACCTTAAATGCCTCCTCAAGAGATAATTCATTGCTCTCGAGACGGCCTATAATATCTTCTAGTTGTTCAAAATTCTCTTCTATGCTGACACTCTTTGTCTTAGCCATTATCTACATCTTCTCCTTATCCGCAACGGCCGCACTGATACTTCCGTCAGACACTATGATTTTTATATACTCTCCGCGCTCAACATCCTCTATCGACCTGATTGTCTTTCCCCGTGAATCCTCGAGATATCCAAAGCCTCCGCTGATTTTTGAAAGCGGAGAAAGTCCGCTTAATCTGGTCGCGGACAGCTTGAATCTATGACGGTAATTCTCCATCATTCTGTCCATACAGTTGTCAAGACGTAACCGGAGCGAATCAAGATACTGCTTATTATCAAGCAGCCGGCGCTCAGGTGCGCTGTTTCTAAGCTCCATATTAAGTGAAGCAAGCCTGTTTCTATATGCGCGTATTTTCTCAGACATCGCTCTGTAGAGCGTATCTTCATACTGCCTGATCCGTTCACACCACTGCGCATAGTCAAATACAGCCAATTCCGCTGCAGCTGATGGCGTGGGCGCACGCATATCAGCAACGAAATCTGCTATTGTAAAATCGGTCTCATGACCTACGGCGGAGATAATCGGTGTATTACACTCAAAAATTGCCCTTGCAACACATTCCTCATTGAAAGCCCAGAGATCCTCTATGCTTCCTCCGCCTCTGCCTATGATTATTACGTCAGGATTCATCGCGTCAAGCGTCCTGATACCTTCACAAATAGTCTCAGAGGCTCCTTCGCCCTGTACCTTGGCAGGATAAAGATATATCTGTACATACGGGTTGCGTCTGTACGCGACATTCTGTATGTCGTGGATTACCGCACCGGTCTGTGCAGTGACGACACCGATATTGAGTGCATACTTCGGAAGAGGCTTTTTATATGAGGCATCGAACATTCCCATCTCCTCAAGCTCCGTCTTAAGTGCAAGATAACGCTCATACAATGCTCCTGCACCATCCCTCTGTACGGACTTGACATATAGCTGGTATTTTCCGTCTCTTTCATATACACTGATACGCCCGGAAGCTATAATCTTCATTCCATCGTCCAGTGTAAATTTCATACCCGCCCTGTCACCGGCATACATGACACATGCAAGGGCACCCGCCTCATCCTTGAGGGTAAAATATATATGCCCTGAGCTGTGATACTTGCAGTTGGAAACCTCCCCCGTGACACGCACATTCCTGAGCAGAAAGTCTGTCTGGAACATATTTCTGATGTATTGATTTATTTTACTTACGCTATATGCCTCCGAACCAGCCACGTTTCCAAACCCTTTCCCAGCAATATCGTCTATTGGTATATTTATAATCAAAGCTGTATCATAATTGATATATTACTTTGTGAGCTTTCCAAGTATTCCGTTTACGAATGACGGTGAATCATCTCCGCCATACTTCTTGGCAAGCTCTATAGCCTCATTGATTGCCACCCCGGCAGGAACATCATCGTCATATAAGGCTTCATATATTGCAAGCCTTAAGATTGTAAGCTCAACCTTACCTATACGTTCCTTCTTCCAGCCTACAGAAAGCTCTTCTATCTTCTTATCTATTTCCGGGAGCTTATCCTCTATAAGCCTGGTTCTGTCGCTTATAAGCTTCCTGTGCTCCGGTGTCAGCTCAAGCGGCTCAAAATATAGCTTGTCCTGCTCCGCTAACTCAGCCGCATCATGAAATTCCACACGGAATAACAGTTTAAATACATGCTCTCTTATTTCACTTCTTCTCATATCTGAAAATCCTTTCAATTCAGCAACAATGAAGGCCCCGAAATGCTCAAGGCCTTCATCATGCTCTGCTTATGTTCTATTTATTGTTTTCAACCTTAACGCCGGCAATCTTAATATTGACCTCAGCAACAGTAAGACCTGTCATAGTCTCGATTGCACTGGCAACTCGTTCCTGAATCTTTTCGCTGACCTCCGGTATTGAATAGCCATACTTAAGAATAACCGATATATATACAACCGCTGTCTTATCAGTTATCTCAACTGTAACTCCCTTGGACAGTACCTTCATGCCAAGCTTGCTTACAAGTTCATTGGTTATGTTGCCCGACATACATTCAACACCTTCAACCTCTGTGGCTGCAAGACCTGCAACTATACATACAACCTCATCCGCAACCTGTATATTACAAATTCCTTTATTCTCACATATTGTATATGTGCTTTCACTATTATTTGACATACGTCCTCCAATCTGCCCCCATCACGGAAGCCTGCAATACGGTAATATACATATATTATATATAATCCTTCCCTTTTTTGCAATTAGAAAATACACAACATCATTACTTCCTTTAAATCGTATTGCCGGTGGAGCATTTTTTTCTACCGCCGCACTTCAGGATACAGGCTGTGTTTCGCCATATGTTCCCTCCTCAGCACTGTCCGTCTCTGTCTGTCCCGGCACAGCTTCATCGTCCTTAATATCTGCCGATGTCTTGGCATCCTCAGCCTCCTGCTGCGTCTGTGATGTAAGGCTTACGGAAGATATTGTTATATTTTCTACACTGACACCCGACTTTCTTTTTATTATGTCCTCAATCTGTGCCCTCTCAGTATCGGAAAGACTTGATTTATTTACCACGACATCCGCCTGCCCATCCGTTATAGAGACAATCACATCCACGAACCCCTTTGCCTCTAAGAGAAGCTCTGCCGCCGCCTCTCTTTCTGCTATATCCGTAAGCTCTATCATCTTATTGACCGCCTGAGCCTTGTCGGCTTCATCAAGAGAGGTATTATTTATTATTCCCAGAAGAGACTCTTTATTCGCAGCACGGACCTGTTCCCTGTCAAGTTTGGCACTTATGATGAAATCCGACTGTGCCACCCCTAAATTTCCTGTGAGAACGGTTGCTCCAGGATCCGTGACCGAAAAATCGTCCGGCTCTGCATCGTTGCTTAACAAATCTCCCGTCTGAGCATCCGTTTCCCCCAGTGCCAGGCTGACATTTGTCTGCCTGGCATCCTTAGCATGCTTAGATACAAGATCCTTATAGTTTATGTATCCTGCAACTGCAATCATTATTGCAAGTGCTGTTATAATAATCTGGTTTTTCTTTAAAATACGTTTCAAAGGCTTATCCCTCCATTTTCATAACTTTTATTTTATTTATTTCTATCCCAAGGACAGCGCTGACTGCTTCCGTAAGCCTTACCGTCACACCTGCATCGGAGGCTCCCTGCGCAAGAACAAGAACCCCGCTTATTTCAGGATATATGGTTTTTGTCACATACGGAGTCAAACTGCCATCGCTTTTCTTACTGAAAACCACCTTCTCCTCCCGCTTTTTCTCTCCCAACCTTTCTCCATCTCCTGTAATGCCATCCGTCTTAGTGTTCTCTGTTATGTCACTTTTCACTACAGTCTCTCCCGAATCCTTGAAGGTGATAAGGACGGCAACCTTTCCCGCCCCATCAACCTGCGATAGTATAGCAGACAGTCTGGCTTCAAGTTCTGTTGTGTAATCTGATATATCTGCATATTCGTATTCAATGGCTTCTCCTGTATCCCTTGAGTCCGCTGTATTATCAGCTTCGTTTTTTCCCTTCACCGGGAGTGATATTATTACAAGAAGTACCCCTCCAAGCAGGATTAACAGTAGTTTATCCTTAGAAAGCTGAAGATTTTTCAGCGTTGAGAAAATATTATTGATTTTCACCCTTCTACCTCAGTTCTCAATTCCCTCCTTATTATCCTGCCCATCATATATGTTAATATATATATTAGCGCGTGGGATATTATAGAAGTTGGCCAAATAATTTTTTAATGTCACCACATCATAATCATAAAAACCTGAATCATTTCCCATATACAGCTTATCCTCTTTCTTCAACGCGATATCCAGCATAATAATCCTGCCATATTCATCACTCCCCTCATCAAGATTAATCTTTGTATCACAGCTTATAAGTTGATAACCGGTTTCCGAAAGATAATTCTGTATCTGCTCCTCCACACTGCTGCAGTACATATTTATCAGCTCCTCATTGCGCCCTTTCTCCGCTTTTAAAATATCGGCATACACCTCATCCGAAATCTCAAAATCAAAGTAACCGATATCAATTGTATCGTTTCCACTGCCCCACAAACCCAAAACCGGTTTAATCACAATAAAAATCATAACTATTCCGCCAAATAGTCTAAGGTATTTTGCGTACTTTTCATTTGACACTATATTTTCGATTATGCTCAATATGACATAAACACAGAACACATTCCCTATATAATCCTTCAGCTGCTCCATTTTATTTCCGTTCCAACAGACCTCCCTCATAAGTTTTATGTTCCTGAAAAGAAAGCCGCGTTTGTCGAGGCACACACGATTGCCAGTGTGACAAGAAACATTATTCCCGCATTCATCGAGCTCACCATAAGCAGTTTCACACCCTCATGCATGCCATTGATGCACTCCGTATAGTTTTTTTCTGCTACAGGTTCTAAAAATGCTCCTGCTGCCTTACATCCGTATGCAAACACAAAGAGCTTTATCACCGGAATTGCACACAGCATTATTATCACAAGCATCGCGGCAACCCCCATACTGTTTTTGATAAGCGCACCCGAACCAAGAATCACTCCGGTGACAGCGTCAACCGCCGTTCCGGCACCCGGAATCATCCCCACAAGTCTGGTTATCGCCGTTCCCTTTAGAGAATCAAGCATTGGACTTATAAGTCCCTTTATAGCATTCAGACCAATGACCGTTCCCAAAAGAACCTTGTTTGTCCATTCAAGCAGCTCCTTGATAAGCTCAGAAAGCCTGCCAAATATATTATCTCTCGATATATAGTTCATCATATTTACAAGCATATATACTGTCGTTCCGGGCAGAACCACATGCAGCAGCACCTTGTCCACAATCAGTATAAGGAACATGGCAAGTTCGTAGAATGCTATTGCACCCGAGCTTCCGCAGCCGGCAGTTATCACAACAGCGTATGTCGGAATAAGCACCTGCATAAATTCAACTATACTGTCAAGCACATTGCGTGCCACGCCTGCTGCCCAGTACATTCCGGATGTAAGCACCGCCATCAATGCAATCTGAATTATATAGCTCCCCGTTCCGGCAATCCCCGCTTCAAAAAAACCTGCTGCAAGATTTTTGAATACCGCACCAACAATCCCCAGAAGAAAAAGCTTCAAAAAGATTGTCTTCTGCTCATAAAATTCATCGAATACCCCGGATACAGCCGATATCGACGCTGCCCTGAGCGCCTCAGAATACTTACCTGCCATGACAAGCTCTACAAGATATTTAAAATCAATATCATATTCCTCAATGCTGGTATCTATCTCATCATAATTGTAGTCATCAGGTGTGGCAGCATGTACTAAACATGTATATGACATTGTAAATATTACAGCACACATCATAGTTAAGAACAGATTCCGGCACCCTCTTCTCATAGCATTTCACCAACCATTTCTAAAAGCCTCACCACAATCGGGCAGCTTAAGAATAGAAGTGAGAGCTTTCCAAAATTCTCAATCTGCACCGCCAGAGCCGAATATCCCATATCCCTGCATAGCGAGCTTGAAAATTCTGCAATATATGTAAGTCCCGCCATCTTGAGCATAATCAGAATATAATCCGAATCAATATCCACATATTCGGTCATAAATTCAAGCTGTGAGACGATTCCCGAAAGTCTGGCTGCAAGATATAGCATTATAAGCACGCATGCGGACAGATTGATGTACGTAGCGAACTCTCCCTTTGCACTTTTGAGGGCTAAAGCAAGCAGTGAGCCTATGGTTCCTATAACAGCTACCTTTATCATATCCATAATCATCAACCCTTTACAGCGAAAATAAATCCTTTATTGTCTCAAAAAGCTCATAAATATACGGAACTATCCAGAACAGCACTAGCAGCAGGCCGGCAAGACTTGTCAGAAAAGCATGTTCCTCCCTTCCGCTATGCTTTAAAATCTGGGAGATTACCGAGACAAGTATTCCTACGGCAGCAATTTTAAAAATAAGGCTTACCTCCACTTAACCCCCACCCTTCATATCAATATTATGGTAAGAAAAAGCCCCGCCATCACTCCAAGGCTCATGTACATTCTGCTGGTCTGCTCGTATTTTCCCGAAAGAGCTTCGATGCTCTCATCAACGCTCTGAAGATACAGTTCAATATTATTGGTCTGCTGCGTCAAATCCAGATACCCCAGACTATCGGCAACAGCTATCAAATTGTCACATTCATTGCCATTTAAGTGGGCTGTGGCGGACAGCTTCTTTGCTTCCTCCTCCCAGACTTCCTTTAGAATACTTCCATTTTCAGTCTTAAGCCTGTTCCCGGTGTTCCAGAAAAAATCTCTCACTGTTTCCTGTCCGCAGCTACACCTTTCCCCCACATGCATAAATGCAGAGGGTAGCGTCTCAACACCATATCTAAGTTCACCCTTCAATGTTGTAAAGCTCTGTTTAATTGCCTTCAACGCCGCTATCCGGCAGGCCAGTTCATTTACCAGTCCTCTTGCATACAATGTTGTTGCACCTGTTATGCATACAGTACCTGCTATTTTCAACGCCAACATTCTAAATATCCTCCTCATTCAATTGTAGATTCTGTTCATACAACAGATGTAATTCACCGTCATACACCCTGCATTTCCTGTCATTGGTCAGTTGGATATATCTCTCAAATATTTTTTCTGCAACAACCGCCTGTTCGAAGCTGTTTTCATCTGAGTGCATGGTACATAGCAGTGCTGCGCCGCATGAGCGTGCTGAGCGTATAGCCGCGATGTCCTCATTACGGTTTATTTCGTCTACCGCAATCACCCGCGGTGACATGGCGCGCAGCATCATCATTATCCCCTTGCTTTTAGGAATCATGTCCATAACGTCCGTGCAGTCTCCGACATCATTCTGCGGTATTCCCTTATAGCATGCCGCAATCTCCGAGCGTTCGTCGATAACAGAAACTGTTATTCCACTGTCCGAGATATTCCTCACTATATCTCTTAACAGCGTGGTCTTTCCGCAGCCCGCCGGCGACAGGATAAGCGTGCTGTAAATCCCTCCGCTCCTGATAAGATGTGCGGCAAGTTCATCCGCAATCCCTATGTGCTGGCAGGCAAGCCTGAAATTCATGGAGCTTATATTTTTTATATGCTTGACCTCACCCTTATCGCACACTGCCTGTCCGCATATACCGACACGATGTCCTCCGGGAAGTGTTATGAAGCCATTCTTCAGTTCCTCGTTAAATGCATAGAGTGAGTAGTCGCTCATAAGCTCAAGGCATCGGTCAAGCTCTTCGCGGTGGCATATCACAACATTCGCCGACTGCTTTTTCAGTTCTCCCGCCGTACCTAAAAAATATATTTTTCCTTCCCTGAGTATTCTTACAGGTCTGTTCACCCTCAGCCTGATTTCCTCTACCCCCTTATATGCCGGAGATAGTACAAGAGCGCCCACCGCCTGCTTGAGCATGCCGGTAAAATATATTTCTATACCCATTGTTCTCCTTTCCGTTTCAGGTATGTCCTGTTGTTTATCACATACTATGCAGAGCATGTTTTTTTCATTCAAAAAAAGTTTCAGCTTTTTATTAATATTTCTTAGCCGAAATATAGGTTGAACAAAATTCCATATAAGGTTATAATAAAAAAGTTCATGCGTTATATTAATAGCATGGGTAAAAAAAAAGAAATGAGGATTAACATGAAATTTTTAATTGACCTTTTAAAAGGAATGGTAGTGGGTATTGCCAACATCATTCCTGGCGTCAGCGGCGGAACCATGATGGTTTCAATGGGCATCTATGAAAAAATCATAGGCGCTATCAACAATCTTTTTAAGCATTTTAAGCAGTCTATTCTCACCCTTATTCCGATTGGAATAGGAATGGTTGCCGGAATCGGAGTGTTCTCTTACATACTTCCGTACTGCCTTGAGAACCAGCCGCTTCCTACAAGCCTCTGCTTTATCGGTCTTATCCTTGGCGGTGTGCCTTTTATAGTCAAGCCTGCCAAAGACAGCCTCAAAAAGGACGGAAAGCATATATCCCTCCAGCATGTGACTGCATTTCTTATATTGTTCGGGATAGCTGTCGCAATGGCATTTATGAGTGAGACAGAGTCACACTCTGCCAGCTTTAATCTGAACGCACTTCTTATTGTAAAGCTGTTCATCATCGGTGTAATCGCCTCCGCAACCATGGTTGTTCCGGGTGTCAGCGGTTCACTTGTGCTCATGCTGCTTGGCTACTATTCGGGAATCATTGAGACAATAAGAGATTTTATAGATTCTCTCATAGCATTCAATGCCCCAGGTATTCTTCATTGCGTTGGAATACTTCTTCCATTCGGTATCGGTGTGGTTGTCGGAATCTTCGCCGTGTCGAAGCTTATTGAATGGCTTTTTGAAAAGCACCCATCGGTTACATACAGCGCCATTCTCGGACTCATCCTTGCATCGCCTATCGGCATTCTCGCAAAGATGGGACACAACAATATCAATGCTGTGTCTATAATCGTCGGAATCGTATTGCTTGCAGGAGCCACATGGTTCACCTACTGGTTCGGCAAAAAAACTGAAAATATTGAGGAATAAAAAAGCGGTGACAACCGCGTCATCACCTTAAATAAAACCGGGGAAATCATCCTTAATAAATCACAGGATGATTTCCCCGGTTTCATTTAAAAAAGAGGACGGACTTCTCCATCCTCTGTATTGATTATTTTCTGTAGGATAGGAAAAATATCCATACCTTAAAGTCATATTTTCTATACGAGGTTCTTTTTATAGCATACATATTCCCCGACACACTTAAAGCCAAGATGTGTTCGCATTGCTGCTCTATTTTAATTTAATTTCTTTCCATGTGCAAAACACCGGTAGCTATAGTCTCCTTAAATCGCACATCATGTTCCACGAAAAGCATCGTAGGCCGAAATGCCAGAAGCAGCTTCTCAATCTGCATTCTGGTATACACATCAATGTAATTTAACGGCTCATCCCAGATATAAAGGTGTGCCGGAGTAAGCAGGCTTGAAGCAATCAGCACCTTTTTCTTCTGGCCCTCAGAGTACAGCTCCATGTCTTTGTCAAACAGCACCCTCTCAAAATCAAGCTGGCGCAGGAGTGCTAACAGGAGTGTGTAATCCAATCTTTTCTCCCTGGCAAAATCTCTCAGGCTGCCCTTTAAATGCGAGGTATCCTGGCTGATATATGATATTATCAGGTTCTGCGGCACCTCCAGAATTCCTGTGGTTTTATAATCTGATGATACCGCTTCACCATCCTTATTACAAGCTAAAATTGCTTTAACCAGACTGGTTTTCCCACAGCCGTTTGCACCGTCAAGCGCAATCCTGTCGCCATTCTTAAGCTCAAAGGTGACATTTCTTACCGCGTTAGCTGCTGCGTCACAGTACCTTAGGGAAAAGTCTGCTGTGCGCAGCAGCCGGTCTTTATGGTAACGAAGCGGCATAAGCTTCAAATCCTGCGTTTCCTCGATGTCCTTGAGCAGCCCTTCTTTTTCTTCTATTTCCCTCCTGATACGATTTTCATAGGTTTCCACACGCTTCTGCATTTTCTTTGTCTTAGCTCCGATATATGCCCGTGCATCTTTTCTCCTGTCATGTTCCTTTACAGGGTCAAAGCCTATCTTGGTGCGCTCACTACGTTCTGCCCACCTGCCGGCTCTGTCTGCCGCTGTTTCAAGCTTCTCTATCTCCCTTGCGTGTTTTTCATTCTCTGCCCTTGCATTCTTATCCGCCTTTTCCTTGTTCTCCCACCAGCTTGAAAAGTTCCCTGCCTGGACCTCTATGGTTGCCCTGTTTAATACAAGTACATGGTCTATACATGCGTCAAGTATATCCCTGTCATGCGATACAAGGATAAATCCTTTTTTTCTGTTAAGATAATTCTTCACTATCTGTCTCGCCTCATTGTCCAGATGATTAGTCGGCTCATCAATCAGAAGAAACTCATTCTCCCCGGAAAACAGTACCGCAAGCATCAGCTTAGTGCGCTCACCAAAGCTCAGTTGACCAAACGGTCTGTACAGAAGCTCCGGCGCAATTCCAAGCTGAGGAAGCTCACACAGAACCCTCCAGCTCTCCACATTCGGTTTCCAGCGCTCCATCAACTCATCGGCCGTATTGTTATAATCTTCCTCAGAAACCTTGTATGGAAAATAGTCAAATATCACACTGCTGTTTATCGTTCCGCTGTACTCATACTTTCCCGACAGAAGATTTAAAAATGTTGTTTTTCCCTTTCCGTTTCTCCCAATAAATCCCAGTTTCCAGCCTGTGTCAATTGAAAAGGATGTATCCGTAAAGACTTCATCAAAACTGCCCTCATAGGCAAAGGTCAAATGCTCTACACTTATCTGTGCCATAAAAACGCCTCCCTTTACCCTGCAAAAGCAACATAAAAGGTCTATCCTGCATACGCAAAATAGACCCGCAAAAATAATCCTTCCGTATAAACAGCCCGATACAAAAGGAAAATGCGAATTGCGATAATCTAATTTAAGCGTACACAAAACAGCCTGCTATTGCAGGTTATAAAATCAATATGTGTCCTACTTAAATCAAACTATCTAATAATCATCTTCCCACCTTGCACCGACTGTGCTCTTTCTGTTTATTTGTCCTTTATTCACGGACATATTTATAATAGCATAGTTATGTTTCGTTTGCAATTACTTAATTTTCATCTATGTAAATAAGCGTATTTAATACTAAATGCTTTAATCATTTTTTGCTGTTTTATCTTCATAATTGGGACAGGGGACCAGACCCCTGTCCCGCAGTTATACAACTATAGTTTTCTCATACCCAAGCTCACTCAAAATACCAGCAAGCTCATTCATGTAGTCCGTTCCGGGTGTGAGCATGCGGGCATACTCCGCCCGGACTCCCATCGGCCTATAGGAAATTAACTTGAAATGAAAAGAATCCGGCTTGTACAAGTCGCGCATCATCTCTCCAATAGCCCTCACAGAATGCTTTCCGTCATAAAGCGACGGGCAGATTACGCATCTTATCTCCTCAAGCCTGCCGATTGTAGCTAACAGTCTGGCATTGGCAATCACAGTTTCATTGCCTGTCCCGGTAATTTTCCTGTGGATATCGCTGTCATAAGCCTTTATGTCCAGAAGGACGCCATCCGTCACGTCAAGTAAATCCTGCTTGCCGGCAAAATCAATGGTACCATTGGTATCTATCATAGTGCTCAGCCCCAGCTTTTTGGCCTTTGTGAACAGCTCGGTCAAAAAATCGTACTGGAGCATACATTCACCGCCGGAGACAGTAATACCTCTCACAAAAGGAATCTGCTTTTTGACCTGTTCAAGCACCTCATCGGAGGACATCTCTGTCACAGTTGTAATATTTTTATCGCCGTACTTATCCCTTGTCTCAGGATTGTGACAATACAGACAATTGATATTGCAGCCTTGCAAAAAGATTGCTGTTCTGTTTCCGGGTCCGTCAACCGATGAAAAAGGAATAATTTTATTAACTCGTGCTCTCATGTTATACCCCTGCATACAGCAGGCACTGCTTGCTGTATTGCCAATAATAAGTAGTTTGAAAGTTTCACTTTCAAATTTTATCTAACCTTACGCTCCAATATTCTGCCATTCTTCTTTGCACCCGTGCCAAGCTGGGTGGTGTTCTGCAGTACAGCATTGCCCTGCTCATACTTCTCAATCTCAGATCTCTTTACCAGATATCCTGTGATTCTGATTACATCGCTGTCCGATGAGTAAAATGAAAGGTATCGGATGTCCTTTTGCCATGAGCCCTTAATAATGTCAAGCACATACTCCGGATTCTTATGTACTGTCAAATCCACCGGGAAAATATCTCCTGTACCCGAAACAAAATACTTGTGGAAATTGCTGATTACATTGAGATGGTCTACAAGCTCCTCCGGCTCCTCACCAATCGGAATACGTGTCCCCGGTGCAATCCCCTTGTCCTCCGCAATACCAACCTGAGCATGAAGCAGGAAATGGCTGCCTGTACCCTCACAATATTTATTAAAATGATTATTATTAAATTCATTTATGATATCCATAATCTCAACACCAAGCTGTGTAGCGGCATCCGAATGACCGAATCTGTCATCCTTACCCTCTTTAGTCATAAGGACATTGACCGCATCCGCAAGACCGACAAGTCCAAACATTCCGGTGAAGCTGTCCCTATGAATAAGCCCCTCTTTTGCAAGGAAATTCGATTCAAAAAAGCCTGACTGCTCTACCTCAAACGCAATACGTGCATCCATATATTTTGCCATGACATCCATAACATAAGGAAGCTGGTTGTTTTTAAAATCTTCAATTCCTGCAGAGCGCTCGGCAATATGTCCCAGAATCAGACGGCAGAGCGTGTAAGCACCACCACCAAGCAGCAAGCCATTATAACAGCTTGCAATGACGTAATTCTCACCCAGTTCATTTTTGAACATCCGGTGATTTGCAAAACTAGGCTTGGCTGTCTTAAGCGCACACTTGACACAGGCAAGTGCAAAATCATCATCTGTAATCTCCGGGTCATACTTCATTGAAATATTTGGAATTGCATTTTCAAGTTCAGCTTGAACCTCCAAAATCAGATAGCCGGCTCTGGTAGCCTTCGGTCCAATATCCGCATGTGAAAACGAATCAAGCACCGTACGGTCAACATTTGTAAAGAAAAGCTTAAGGTGCTTCTTAACCGTCGCATCATCCATATCCGTGATAAACGGCTCTAAAAGATAGTCAAGCTGTCCTAAATAAACCGGATAATTTGTAATGCTAGGCACATGCTTATATATAATCAACAGGTCATTAAGTGCCTCAAAAAAATCTGTTGGCGGTTCAAGCTGCAAAAATTCAGAGCCATTCTTAAAAAACTTCTCATAGTCCGGGATGATATATCTAGGTCTCATCGGTGCATGACCTTCAAAAAGATCACAAATACAACGGTGTTCATCATCACAGTTAAGCAAATCGTCCAGTCCCTCCGGAACGTCAAGTACCTCAAGCATACCATCCGCCGCATTGGCAAGATTGGTGAGCTTCTGCTCATGCGTAAGCGCCTTATTTGTAATAATACCAAGAATATTTTCTCTTGTTTTTTCAACTCTTTCCATTGATATAGGTCTCATAATTGTCTCCATTTGTTTCATAATATTTATGTAATAATCTAATTAATTATTTGCTTCCGGTTTCGGATTCCAATGATATCTGTCATACATGAAATGTCCATATAACAAATCTTGTATCAGATGTAGATAATAACCAAAATACAAATCATCAACTTTCAATAAATTTCCAAATTTTTCCTTATATTCTGTTAAATTATATGAACGCTTCCCCGTATCACTTCTTATATTGTCCGGCATCAAGCAAAATTCTTGCAGAGCGTAATTTTTCTTCTGACATATTTAATCTATAAGACGAAAGCTCATCCAACCTTAATTCCCTCCTTCTCGATATTCATATAATAAGGTAATATCTCCCTATATTTTTCAAATTCATCAAAAGGAACTACTGTCGGTGATACAACTACATCATTCTCAAGCCCAATATCCGCTGATATATCCCATACTATTTTCAGTTTTTTCTGTAAGTCCAATCTATTTCCCTTTACAATGGCAACAATATCTACATCTGACTGGTCTGTCTCTTCGTTTCGTGCATAAGAACCATAAAGGAGAATCTCTACTATATCATCACCATATATGTTGCGATATACGTCTACAAGTTGCGATGTTATGTCTTTTAATTGTGCTCTGGTACACATACAGTCAATAATCTCCTTTCTATAAATGTTTCTTTAAATATATCATTTACAGCGTAAATTTACAATATCTATATAAGCTCACAATCCATTATAACCATATATGAACACCATTATTTATACCCTTTTTGGGACAGGGGTCTGACCCCTGTCCCAGACTATTTGTGGTACGGTTCCCCGGCAATAATACGGTATGACCGGTACACCTGCTCAAGCAGTATCACCCTCATAAGCTGGTGCGGGAATGTCATCGGTGAGAAGCTGAGCTTATAGTCGGCTCTCTTCAGCACTCTCTCGTCAAGCCCTAATGAACCGCCGATGACGAAGGCGATTGAGCTCTTTCCTAATATTCCAAGCTTATTGATTTTGTCGGCTAATTCCGTGGAGGATAACTGTTTTCCTTCTATTGCAAGTGCAATGACGTACATATCATCCTTGACTGCCGAGAGAATCCTGTCACCTTCCTTGGACTTTATTATTAGCTCCTGCGCTTCGGAGGCATTGTCCGGTGTCTTCTCGTCTGCCACCTCAATAATGTCAAGCTTGCAGTACTTTGAAAGGCGTTTTTCAAATTCCGCTATCGCGTCCCTGTAAAATTTCTCCTTCACCTTTCCAACTGCTATTATCGTTATTCTCATGCACACACTCCTTTTCATTCACCATTTTCTATATCACCATATCAACTCAAAACTCCCAAAGAATAAAACAAATGTATCCTCCGCACCACGCATCGGATACATTCACTTAATCATTTATCGGTCTTTATAAAATAAGTTCTTATTATTCTCGTGTGCATTTTTATTCTGCATACAACTCATTGTAAACCATATCTGTCACATACTCAAGATAGTCCGCAGCAAGTTCCGGATATTCACCTGTTATCTGCTTCTCAATAAAATGATATCTGAGATTCCATTTTTCGTATGTATCTATCTCATCTGTCACTCCACAGGCATTATCGATTCCTTCAGTGGTATACAAATCATGTATAAAGGTCTTAATCTGCTCTGTCAGCGCTTCTTCAGTGAGTGCCTCTCTCTTATATCTGGCACTATTTCTTAAAGAAATAACGCCGACTATGAGAAACCCAGCAAAAAGTGCACCCATCACGGTGTTGGTCAACATCTTAGAGGTTGCGGAAAGGTTAAAGTCAAAAACTCCCAATATGTGAAGCAGAACCAGTACAGCACCCACGCCGCCTACAAGGAAAAATGTATATGCGCTTGATTTATTATCTTCATAGCGCGTGCGCTTAGGAACATACGCCGGTGTTACATCTTTCCCTTTAATATCCTGTATATCGTCTGTTACATCACCGGACTTTGTATTCTCTCCGTCAGCACTGTTCTGATTATCCATTGAATCTATCTCATCTTCACCATCATCGGTGCCGAAAGCCTCCTTACCTGCCTCAGACATTTCGGATTGTACGCTGTCAAAAAAATCTTCTGCATCGTTTTCCAGCTTTGCATCGTCAAGCTTCTCAACAAGCTCACAGCCACAATCTGCACATACCTTTATACCTTCACGGTATTCATATTTACATTTTGGACACCACATAATATCATCCTCCATATTATAAGTTATTGCTGATTTCACATAACATTGTCCCTGTATTTTTTAAGTTCCTCAATATACCTGTTACCAAGCTTCGATAGATTGATACCCTTTCTTGTCACATAACCTATGGTCATCTTCTCATCGCTGTCAAGCGGAACCGCACTGTAATCACTGCCGTTGAGCTCCTCACATATAATGCCCGAACAGAGCGTGTACGCATTCATGCCAACCATCAGATTGAGTGCGGTTGCCCTGTCATTTACCTTGATAATCTTCTTATAGTTGTAGGTACTAAGCACCTCCTCAGAAAGATAGAATGAATTGTTAAGTCCCTGCTCAAAGGAAAGGCATGGGTACTCCTCCAGCTCCTTCATCGTTATCTTTTTGTTTTCTGCCAGCGGATGACCGTTCCAGAGATATACACAGGTGTTACAGGTAAAAAGTTCGTGGAAATCCAGCTCATTTTTATCAAGAAGCTTGTCAAGAACCTTTGCGTTAAAATCATTGCGATATAAGATACCGATTTCGCTCTTAAAGTTCTTGACATCCTCTATGACAGCAGCCGTCTTAGTCTCCCTGACGGCAAATTCATACTCATCAAAGCCGAACTCCTTGGCTACAACCACGAATGCCTTGACCGCAAATGTATAGTGCTGCATTGAGACGCAGAACTTCTTTCTGCTGTTGGTATGGCTTATATATTTGTCATCAAGCAGCTGATACTGCTCAACAACCTGTCTGGCATAGGAAAGAAATTCCTCGCCCTCCATCGTTGTCCTGATACCTCTGTTGGTTCGGATGAACAGTTCAATACCTATCTCCTCCTCAAGACTCATAACCGTCTCAGACAGACTCGGCTGCGACAGATAAAGCTGCTTCGCCGCCTCGTTCATCGAACCGCAGTCCGCAATGGTAATGACATATTTTAATTGTTGTAAAGTCATGCTTTAACCTCTTTAAATGACAATTTATCATTTATCTTTCTTCAGATATAAACTGCAGTTAACAACAATGCATATTATCCATACAATAACACTTACAATATCAAACACGAGAATAAGTGGACTAATTTTATCTATTCCATAACTGAAATCAATAAAAACGCGGATTATCGAAATAATTAAGGTCATTATAAACACAATAATTGCGGACAGTCTAACTTTCTTATTCATAAGCACATCCCAAGCCTCCGATTTACTATCAAATATGCTACTGCGCAAGATAAGCTGCCAACAATTGCATTGTCGCAAACGCTCCCGCCCTATGGCTTCTCTCATATCCATGTGACGCATACACACCCGCACCGATAAGTCCATGTCTCACATCGTGTCCTGATTTTAAGGTTACATCGACATCCGAACCGTAGAAAGGATAGATGTCCACCGCATAGTCGATATTGTTGGCTTTTGCCGTGTTGACAAGTGCTGTGACAACATCATAATTGTATGGTCCGGCGCTGTCCTTTGCACAGATGGATACCTGTGTCTCCTTACACTGCAAGCCGTCACCGACACAGCCCATGTCTACAGAAATAATCTCCTTGACACCTTCCGGCACCGTTGCCGCAGCACCATGTCCGACCTCCTCGTAGACTGTGACATGCTGGTAAAGCTTTCTTTTAGGCGTAATTCCCTCATCCTTTAAAAACCTGGCAAATCCAAGCAGTATCCCTACACTCAGCTTATCGTCAAGGAATCTGCTCTTGATGTAGCCCGATGGAGTTATAACCGTTCTTGGGTCGAAGCATACAATATCGCCCACATCAATGCCAAGCTTCCTGGTATCATCCTTTGTGGAAACCATCTCATCTAAAAGCACTTCCATACATGCGAAGCTTCTCTTCTTTTCGCTGTATTCCTTGTTGACATGCACGGAGGCGTTGTCAAGCTGGAACACTCCTGTATAAATCTTTCCATCCCTTGTCACTACACGCACGTTCTCCGCCTCAGTGTTGTTCGCATTGAGACCGCCTATCGGAACTATGCGCAGATTGCCGTCAGCCTTAATCTCCGACACCATGCCGCCAAGCGTGTCAATATGTGTGTCAAGCATGACAGCATTACTCTCATCCTCACCGCCAAGGTCGACTAGGACACCGCCCTTTATTGTCATATCCGCCTTGTAACCAAGCTTATGATATTCCTCCATCACATACTCAGCCACATTTTTTGTATACCCTGAAGGACTGTCAATCTCAAGAAGCTTCTTTGTCTCCTCTAAGATATAGTCTGCATATTTCTCTGATATCTTCATCTTTTTCTCCTCACTATTTTATATAGTCATAGATAATTGCCAAACACAATTCCGCAAAATCCCCCAATTGGCTGCGGCACAGCTATACTAATGCACTGCCGCACACCGGGCTTCACGATTATCCATGTATCAATTACGCCTGCTTCAGGTCAAACTGCAGAAGATATTTCTCATAGTCTGCCATCGGCATAGGCTTTGAATAGTAATATCCCTGAATAATATCACATTCTATCTCTCTTAAAAACTCGACCTGCTCTTTTCGCTCAACGCCCTCGCACACTACCCTTATGTCAAGTCCATGAGCCATCTGAACAATTTTCTCAATAATATAGCGGCTTCTCTTAGAATCATCCGTGCTTTCAAGAAACTCCTTATCAATCTTCAGTTCATCAACAGCCATATCCTTTAGCAGGTTAAATGATGAATAACCGCTTCCGAAATCATCCATTGAGAAGCTGAAGCCAAGTGCCTTCATCTTGTTGATAAGCCCTACCATTGTTTTTGAATCCTCTATAAATGCACTCTCTGTAATTTCAAAAACAACCATGTTCATAGGAATGTTGTATTTGTTTAACATATCCTGAAGCATGCTGAGATACATCCTGTCATTTACGTGAAGTCTCGACTGGTTGACATTGACCGGAAATACAGGAAGACCTTCATCCATGCGTCTTCTTAACATTCTGCATACCTGCTCAAGGACAAAGAAATCAACCTCCGTGACAAATCCGTTCTTCTCAAAAAGAGGAATGAAATCTCCCGGCGCGATAAATCCCTTCTCAGGCGAAATCCATCTTACAAGAGCCTCACAGCCAACCGGAATCTCAGAATTGATGTCAACCTTAGGCTGAAGATAGACTGTAAACTCATTATTTTCAAGAGCTTTTTTCATGCTCGCGGTCATTTCCTGATTTTTAATAAATTCTGCGTTCATCGCTTCATCATAAAGCATGATAGGTGTCTTGGCATCATCCCTTGCTCTCTTTTCCGCAATAGAAGCCTTATCAACCATATCTCTTACGCTTCCGGCTTCATTTTCTGCAAGGTATACACCACAGGTACTCTTTACAATAACCGAATCAGCAAAGCCTGAAATATTGATTTCTATGTTAGAAATATAAGTTTCAAAATTATACTTCAAAGTCTCATAATCAATATAAGGTGTTAAAAATACGAATCTGTCCGCCAGCACTCTTGCATATATACCATCGGGCTGCATCATATCATCAAGCATCCGGCTCATAAATTTAAGTACAAGGTCTCCTTGTTCTCTTCCATAAAAATCGTTTATGTATTTAAAATTCTCGATATTTATATAGCCAATAGCATATTTTCCCTCGTCAAACTTAATTTTTTCAGTCTCTTTATAAAACTTAAACTGGTTCCACCCTCCTGTCACATTGTCTGTATATGCAAGCTTTTCAAAAACCTCTGTTTTTTTTCTTTTAGTAGTGATGACTAATGTGGTTATTGTGACTATCAGTACAGCAAGAACCAGACATATCTGAAGCCGGAACCTTACAATAATATTGACAAATGGATTGCTTCTTTCTTCAGAAAATAATACACCGTTTATAATCCTGTTTTTTGACAGCTCAGGAGATATTGCAGCAATCGCCTTATTGATTATGCTGTTAAGCGAGACTTTATCATAACTCATACCTGTCATGGCGCCCAGCGGTATATACTCATCCTTATATGTGGCCTCAAGCATGGAATATGTAGGTTTATCCGAATAAATCATCCACGAATAGCTATTGATATATGCCGCATCAACCTCTCCGTTCTTGACCGCATCCAGACAGGCAACAACATTGTCATAATTTGTAAATTGTAAATCCTGCGAATATGTCTGACCGCTGACTGCAAAGATTGATGTCATGCCGACGGTCTTAGTCTTACTCTTCAAATCAAGCTTAACCTCATATACCGGCACCTGAAGATACCAGTCCGTTATACTTAGCGAGTTCTTCCTTGCCCACTCACGGTAATAAGGAACAAGTGCAATCATATCAAGCTTACCATCAAGCAGATCCTGTTTGCATTTGCCTGAATCGGCATATTCATGATACATGAAGCTGAACCCGGTATACTCAGAAAAATAATCAAAAAATCTTCTGGAAATCCCACCGAATCTTCCCTCATCATCCGTATACTGCAATGGATATGAATTTTTTAAATACCCGACATGTATAATCGGGTGGTCAATAACATACTCATGTTCCTCCCGCGTAAGAGCGACATAGCTTGCCTTGCTCTGCCAGTACTCGGCATCATAAAGACTCTGTATGTATGTGTTGTTCTGCATATTATAACAGGTTATAGTGTTATCCAGTTCATCTATAATCGGCTGCATATTTGAAGCACCGACAAAATAGAACTCGTGTTTACCGAACGTAGCGACATTTTTTACATTCTCATCTACATAAGTTAAGGTACCTGATACAGCAGCATCAATTATTCCATACTCTACATCTGCAAGCATCTTATTCTCATCATCATAGTATCTTCCCGCATAACTGAACCCATTCTGAGCCGCATATTCATCAAGCTCCTCCTCCGTCGTTGAATAGCGGTACATACCTATTGTCAAGCCATTGAACTTCTCAAATTCTTCAAAATATATATCTGCATCCTCTTCCACATAGAGGACATTATTTTCCCAAAAAACAGCTGCCTTAGAAATGCTGTACCCTGAGTATGATTTCAAATCCTCACATGTCAATATCAAATCACATTCAGAAGGAATCACCTCCTCCGGTCTCAGACCTTTATCAATAAGCAGCACATCAATATTATAGCCGGCATCTGAGCCGAGCTGTGCAAGGTAATCTATGGCATAGCCTGTAAGGCTTCCGTCAGAATTACTCTCGGCAAAGCCCTCCTGTTCGCACACACCTATGGTTATCTTTTTAAGAGTTTCACTGTTCTCGTCAGCTGCAAACACTGTTGCAGCATTTAAAAAAAACATCACAAATATTGTTAGTAAAGCAATCCGTCTCTTCTTCAATGTATCATACCACCCAAACATAAAAATCAATATAGCCGCCCCTGTGGCAGCACAGCCTCAGGGACAGCTTATATGCATGTTATTACTTATTGCTTAAATAGTCATCAATTCCCTTAGCTGCCGCTTTTCCGGCTCCCATCGCAAGTATAACGGTGGCTGCACCTGTAACCGCATCGCCTCCGGCATATACTGCCTGCTTAGTTGTAAGACCATTCTCATCTGCAATTATACAACGGTGCTTATTAATATCAAGTCCTTCTGTCGTTGAAGATATCAACGGATTAGGAGAAGTACCGAGTGACATAATGACTGTGTCAAGCTCAAGCTCGAACTCTGAACCCGGTATCTCAACAGGTCTTCTTCTTCCCGAAGCATCCGGCTCGCCAAGCTCCATGCGGATACATCTCATTCCTCTTACATGTCCATTGTCGTCCACCAATATCTCTACCGGGTTAGTCAGAAGGTCAAATATAATGCCCTCCTGCTTAGCGTGATGAACCTCCTCCACTCTTGCCGGAAGCTCCTCCTCGCTTCTTCTATATACGATATGAACCTCTGCTCCAAGACGGAGTGCTGTACGTGCTGCATCCATTGCAACATTTCCACCGCCTACAACAGCTACCTTATGTCCTGCCGCAATCGGTGTATCATAGTCATCAGAGAAAGCCTTCATAAGATTGCTTCTTGTGAGGTACTCGTTAGCTGAGAACACACCATTAGCATTCTCACCAGGTATTCCCATGAACTTCGGAAGTCCGGCTCCTGAGCCGATAAATACAGCATCAAAGCCTTCCTCATCTAAAAGCTCATCAATCGTAACTGATTTTCCAACAACAACATTCGTCTCAATCTTAACGCCAAGCTTCTTCACATTCTCAATCTCAGCCTTAACTACAGTCTGCTTTGGAAGTCGGAACTCAGGTATACCATATACCAATACACCACCCGCTTCGTGAAGAGCTTCAAATATTGTGACATCATATCCAAGCTTCGCAAGATCTCCGGCACATGTAAGACCAGATGGACCTGAACCGATAACAGCTACTCTCTTGCCGTTAGGAGCTGCCGGAGCCTCAGGCTCCACATTATGCTCTCTTGCCCAGTCTGCAACAAATCTCTCAAGCTTACCTATAGATACCGGCTCACCCTTGAAACCTCTGATACACTTTCCCTCACACTGGCTCTCCTGTGGACATACTCGGCCGCACACAGCCGGAAGAGCCGATGACTTTCCTATAACCTTATAGGCTTCGGAAAAGTTGCCATTCTTAACCTCATTGATAAACTCAGGGATATGTATTGCTACAGGACAGCCCTTCATACACTGCGCATTTTTACAGTTAAGGCATCTTGAAGCCTCTTCCTTAGCCTCTTCCTCATTATATCCTAAACATACTTCTTCAAAATTCTTTGCTCTGACAGCAGGTTCCTGCTCTCTTACAGGTACTTTCTTCAATACATCCATCCTAGTTACCTCCACACTGGCCGCATCCACCGTGATGTGTAGCGCCTTCCTTTAATTTGAGCATTGCCCTGCCCTCTTCTGTCTTATACATCTGCTGTCTCTTCATCGCCTCATCAAAGTTGACAAGATGTCCGTCAAACTCAGGTCCGTCAACACATGCAAACTTAACCTCACCGCCAACGCTTACACGGCATGCCCCACACATACCTGTACCGTCAACCATAATAGGATTAAGACTCACAACAGTCCTGATTCCAAGCTCCTTGGTAAGAAGAGCCACGAACTTCATCATAATCATAGGTCCTATCGCAACACAGACATCATACGTCTTATGCTCATCATTGACAAGTGACTTGATAACCTCTGTAACCATACCCTTGCGTCCATAGCTTCCATCATCAGTAGTGATATAAAGATTTCCCGCTACAGCCTTCATCTCATCTTCAAGAATGAGAAGCTCTTTATTCTTGGCACCGACAATGACATCTGCAGCAATGCCATTTTCATGGAGCCATTTCACCTGTGGATATACCGGTGCGGTACCAACACCACCTGCCACAAAGAGAATCCTCTTGTTCTTAAGCTCCGACAAATCCTCCTTGACAAGCTCAGAAGGCATTCCAAGAGGACCTGTGAAATCCCTGAAGGAATCTCCCGCCTTCAAATGTGACATTCTTTCTGTGGAAGCTCCAACTATCTGGAATACTATAGTTATTGTTCCCTCCTCGCGATTATAATCGCAGATTGTAAGAGGAATTCTCTCTCCATGTTCATCCATCTTAACGATGACAAACTGCCCCGGCATACATCTCTTAGCAACCCAAGGGGCTTTCACATCCATAAGGAATATTTTGTCAGCAAGCTGTCTTGCCTTTGTTATTGCATACATAGCATACCTCCTAATTCTTCATTACTTTATTTTAATATATTAAAGCGGAAAAGACAACTAATTAATTATTTTTTCTAAAAAACTTATATAATTTAAAAATGGGACGTCTGAGGCTGCAAAGCACACCTCAGATGTCCCAATCCTTCGGATATAAATGTCTGTAAAATCATACATTGTTTATGCAATTAAATTTTCTAATATATGACTTCATCCAATGTATACACACCATTATTTTCATATACCGTGTAAACGTACGAAGACTCACTATCAACACCCATCTGGTAATTAGCCTTCATATCCCCCTGCTCTGTTGTGACATATATATCAAATACCCATATAGAGCTTCCTGATATATTTTTCTTCTCATCAAGCACAAGCTTAACCGGTTCACCATCTGATGAAAGATGCTCAGAATTCACCATATTTTTATGTTCCATTGCCTGCCACAATATTTCAAGTGCACGTTCCTGCGAAACTTTATCCTCAAGCTTTAAAACGTAGTTGCGCTTTACCACGGAGCTTTTCTGTCCATTCTTATTATATGTCACAACCGAGAGTACATTGTTGCCTGATGGCATTTCAAAAGGTCCTGTGTACAGAGTCGACTTGTTGGTAGGAGTTGTATTATCAAGTGTATAATACGCCTTTCCACCTGCCGGAATATTACCAATGACAATAAGCTGCTCCGTCTCATAGTTACCGCTTCTTGGACTGATTGTAGGTGCATCAGGTGCTTTATACTCGACCTTATATTCTGCTGATGCTACACTGCTTGCGATATTATACTGATTAACCGCAATACACTGCAGCTTGGTTGTCCCCTCGGTTATCTCTAGCTTGTTCTTATATAGAGCACTATTAATTGTAGGTTCACTTCCATCAACCGTATAATAAATGTCATAGCCATAATCCGAGGTAAGCTTAACCTCCAAATCAGTTGTATATTCTCCGCTCTCGACGCTTACCGCAGGAGCCTCAACATAATACTTCGCAACCGCATCGGCAGCCTGTGTATCCTTATATTTGTTGTACAGCTCGACAAGTGCCTCTGTAACCCCTGCCTTTTCATAATAATTTTCAAGATAAACTATTGCCTCGAGATTATACTGATCCACCTGCAAAATGTTATAAAGCATGCTTATAGCTTTTTCTGTGTCGCCGGTAGCTGCATAGCAGTCATAGAGGCTGAATCTTAAGTTAACCTTGCCGGCTGCTTCAGGAAATGTGAGTGCCTTTTCAAGGTAAGGTATTGCCTCAGCGTTTTTTCCATTCTGAATATAAGCAATACCTGTATTATTGTAATAAGCAAAATTATTCTGAGCTTTCTTTAAAACAGAATTGATTGTAAAGAAAGCAAGCCCTATCAAAGCTGCAACACAGACTATAACAACACACACTATAGCAGCAATTTTACCACCATTATTCTTTTTCTTTTTGACCGGTTTTTTCGTTGAAGCACTTTTCTGAACCGGCTGTGTCCGTTGTCTGTCTGAACTTCGCTGTGATACTCCTAACACATCTGTTTTATTCTTAGATTCCGCATTTTTCTTATCTAAATTACCCTGCATCTGCTTTACATATACCTGTGCATCCTCAGTCTCATTCTCAACAATCTTGGCGATTGACTGTGCAAGCTGCTCCTCAAGTTCAATATCCTCAGCCTTCTTTTTTGCAACCGGCTTACCGCAGACATCACATATTCTCTGGTTACTGTTCAATGTATGACCGCAATTTTCACAACGTATCATAACCAATCCTCCATAAATCAAATTATAACATCTATTACTCCCTTAAAAAGCTCACTACTTTAATCTTGACTAATATAGCATAATTTATTTTAAAATTCAACTGATTGATTTAAATGTAATTATTTTGTTACATTTTGCATATTAATTCATTTTCTTTTTATAATTTTTTCCCTATTATTTTACTTGTTATACACAAATACGTCACAACATATATTTATAATAATATTCGGATAGCAAAGTTAATGCTTTCTATCTCCCCCCTCATATTTAAAAACCAGAAGCCCCGGTCTAATCCCCCGGGGCTTCTAGTTTTTATTATATGCTTTTGCAATAAATAAAATACCCTATAGCAGATACTAAGCTCTATCTGCTATAGGGTATTTTTATCTTAACATATTAAGGCTTTTCGTTAGTCTTATTTATAAATTTACCCGGATCAATTGAGCGGACAATGACGTTACATGTAACCGTCTTTCCATCCACGGTCGCCGTAATTGTACATTCTCCAGGCATACGTGCTGTCACAATACCTCTCTGTGTTACAGTAGCAATTCTAGGATTGCTGCTTCGCCATGATACAGCCGCCGTAGAAGGTGCACCATCAACATACAGATTAAATGTATCGTATTGTTCAAGTGTAGTCGATGACTTGCTTATAGCCATAGAATAAACCATACATGTATCCTGTATCGTTCCATACGTTGTATATGCCGTAACCTGACAGCTGCCAGGTCCAACTGTTGTAATCTGACCATTGCTGTCAACAACTACTACTGACGTATCCGATGAAACCCATTTAACTGTCTCTGTTGAATTGATTGGGAATAATCTTGCTGTTAAGGTTCTCACCTTACCTGTAAGCATCAAAATCTCATGTGAATTGATTGTGACCGAGGTTGCGCTTACTATCTGTTTAACTATGATTGTACATTCTGCCACAACATTATTTCCATCGGTTGATGTTGCATATACCTTACATCGTCCTACTCCGACAGCCTCAACATCTCCATCATCATATACTTTTGCAACGGTAGGATCCGATGATGTCCACTCAAGCTTCTTAACCGAAGCATCAGCCGGTTCGACAGTTGCTACAAGGTGGAATACATCACCCACATACAATGTTATCTTAGATTTAGACAGTTTAATATCAGTTACCGGTCTGATAACCTGAACTATACATGAAGCACTTACTCCACTTCCATCCGCCGCTGTTGCAGTAACAACCGCAGTGCCATATCCAACGCCTGTCATGGTTCCGTACTGATTAACAGTAAGTACCGATTCATTGCTCGAGGTCCAGATGATTCCCTTATCCGAAGCACTCTCCGGTTCTACTTTTGCACTCAATGTATATGAAGAACCATGGTTTAAGTAACGCTTTTCATCGGACAATGTGATGGAGGTTACATATTCCTTAACTGCAATCACACACTTCTGTGAGAAGCTTCCTTCCTCAGTTGTTACAACGATTTCACATATACCACCCTTAACTGCAGTGATAACACCCTTTTCGTCAACTGTTGCTATATCGTTATCACTTGACCAGAAAGTTACTTTCTTATTAGATGCCGTTGAAGGCTCTACTATAGGAAGAAGTACAAACTTCGTACCCTTTACCATATTCTGATAATAAGTATTAAGCGAAAGACCTGTGAGCGGCTCCAGTACAACAACCGTACAGGATGCTGCAACCTTGGACGCCGGGTTAGTTGCCGTAATAATACACTGGCCAACTCCTATGGTTGATACCTTACCATCACTTGAAACAGTCGCAATAGCCGAATCGCTCGTTGACCAGGCTATTGTCTTATCATCTGCTGTATCCGGGATAACAGAGGCATTAAGATAAAATTCCGTTCCCTTTCTGACCGTCATTTCTGAATTGCTCAGCGTTATTCCTGTTACAGGCTGAAGAACTCTGACATTACAGTATGCCATAAATCCACCATCATTGGTTTCGGCGAAAATAGTTGCACTACCGCTTCCTACTGCGGTAAGGAGATTCTCATAGCTTGTAGAGTTCTCTACAGAAACTACCGATGGATTAGAGGATGTCCAAACCATAGTCTTATCATAGGCATTGTCCGGATTAACCGTAGCCGTAAGTCTGTAAGTATCACCTACGTTAAATGTAAGCTGTGTCTTATCAAGCTTGATTCCATATACATCCTGTGCAACCTCAATATGACAATAAGCTGTTATGCTTGGGTCAACTTCTGATGTAGCACATATCTCTGTCGAACCAGGAGCAACCAAGGTTACAAGACCTGTGTTACGGTCTACCGTCACGACATCAGTATTAAGTGATGTCCAGATAATTGACTGCTCACAGCCATCTGTTGCCGAATGGACATAACCTGTAAGCTGATATTGCTTCTGAGACATCGCAACAACTACATTAGTATCTGAAAGCTCAATAGATGTAGGTCTCTCTGTTATAAAAATATCAAGGTTTACAATCTGGCTGTTATCCTTAGAGTAAACAGTAAGTGTTGTATTACCAAGTCCCTGTGCGGTAACATCGCATGACTGATGTACGCCGGTGGTTATCACAGGATTCAGTGAGATAAGTGACTGTGCCTGCGCTGAACCTGAAGCTTCCCAGATAAGTTCCGTGTTATCCGGTACATTATTGTCACTGTACTGTAAATCTGCATATATGGTCAATGTCTGACCAAGGTACATCGTAAGATGTGATTTACCATTCTGAGGCTCGCTAAGTGTGATTCCATCTACGGGAATTGTTACCGTCAAGTCCATTGAAGCAACCTTGACAACTCCGTTAACCGTCTGGTATGCATAAATCTTTGTCTTACCTTTACTGATACCGGTGATGGTCACATCCAATGCTGATTCAAACGAGGAATCATCCCACTCAACAGTAGCTATACTCTCATCTGCACTCTTCCATGTTACATTGGAAACCTTAGTTGTATCAGTGCTTGTCGGAATAGCCGATATCTGTGTTTTTGCTCCGACATTAATAGAAGCCTCCGACTTCGACAGCATGAGCTTATCAATAACCTGAATCTTGGCATAAACCGTCTCAGTCTTTACCGTAACACCGTTCTCGACTCGCTCAATTACAACCTTAATGATTGCCGTACCTTCCTTAACAGCCTCATAAAGACCTGTTCCAATCTGGTTAACCGCACCCTCATTGTTGTATTCATAGGAGTATGTAACATTGCTGTCAAATGCCGTTGTATATAGTGGAATATTATCACCTATGCTTACAAGTATATTTTCTGAAAACTTAAGTCCGTAAGGAACCTCTACTTCTATTCCGGAAGCATACTCTGTCTTAAGCGAACCATCTGTGTTATAGCTCTCATTCATTGGCTTACAGCTTGCGTATACGGTTGTCTTACCTGCATATTTTCCTGTTATTACACCGGAATCCGATACATCCACAACATCTACAAGAGTAAGTGAAGAATCAACCGATTTCTGTCTGTCCTGAAGTGTCCAGAAATACACATTCTTATTGCCATCTAAATCCTCATAGCCAAAGTTACCTGTAAGTATGTTGGTATAGCCCTCGCTGAGTGAAACATAAGAGCCCTGCTCAACAGTGATACCGGCATCACCCTTAGAGGTATTCTTAACACCTACATACACCTGCTCGGAAAGCTTATACTGGGTTCCGTCAACCGTAGCCCAGATTCCTGATGAACCACCACCGATTGTACTGAATGATGTAACTCCCGCACCGCTCGTAAATGTAGAAGCAGACTGTGCAAGTACGCTCGGATTATATGTAAATGATACTGTATGATAATCATTGTGATATGTAGAATCAATCTGATCCTGATTCGTATATGCATTATATCTTATATCAAATACATTGGCACTTACAATAAAAGTATTGTTGGCTGCAGTCATAATGTCTGAGCCGACATAGCCAACCATGCGGAGTGGAACTCTCACGGTGAAGGTATTCTGGGAATTTGCTACAAGTTCATGGTATGTCAGACCGTCAGTATTAGAGCCGACGTTTGCAGGCTCTTTTATATTGCCATCCGCATCTGTATAATAAGCGTCCTTATATGTAGCTGTAAGGTATGATGTACCTGCACCCACTTCACTGAGAACAGCTATACCCGGAGTTGCCTGCGAATCTCTTATCGTAAATACAGGCTGATTATTATCATCGCTGACTGTCCAGCTATACTTAGAAGGATTAAAACGACTTGCAAAATCAGCCGGCAAAGTACCAAGCTGAGGTTCAATCTTAGCTCTGGCATCCGTCTTGGATACCGTTGAGAAATCAGTCTGCATGCTTATGCTGAACAAAAATTCCGCATCCGCCTGTACATACGCCCTGTATCCTAAAAAGGCTCCTCCCATAATAAGCGCTAACACTGCACCTGTCGCAACCCATCTTAAATTCTTTTTCAAAATGTTCTTCAATTTACCCATTTCGGATTCACTCTCCTGTGCCATATTTCGTTTACCATATCCATTCTCACGGATAACTGTATATAAACAATCACATTTATTACAAAGTCTGCCTTATTATAACACAATTATTTTATATCGTCCATATAAATATGAGAAAAAAAGGCGCCGCATAAGCAGCGCCCAAAAGAAATATAGTTATCTTTTCAATATAGCAATTACTTCTGTACAAGATGTACTCCGAAGCCGCCGAACTCGCCCTCGAAGTAGATAGCCTTAAGCTTGCCGTCCTTAACAACAGCAGAATCCTTATCGAACTTGAAGCCTCTTCTCTCAAGATGGTAGATAGCTCTCTCAATATAGTTAGTTGCAATAGCGATATGACCATGTGTTCCACGTCCGCCATTCTTCATAAGCTCGAAGCCTGTGCCTGAGAATATTGAGCTGTTGCCAACCTTCTTCTCAAAACCGAACATATCAGCAAACTTATCTGCAAGCTCCTCAGCCTCAGCCTCGCTTGCAAGGTTAACGCCCACATGTCTAACCTCAAAGCCAAGCATTTTCTCTACAGCCTGTCTTGTGAGCTTAGTAATCTCATCGAACTTACCTGCTGCAACAAGATCCTTCTTAACCATCCATGAACCACCGCAAGCGATAATCTTCTTGAAATCAAGGTATGATGTAAGGTTATCTGCGTTGATACCGCCTGTAGGCATGAACTTCATGTTAACATAAGGAGCTGACATAGCCTTAATCATAGCAAGCCCACCAGCCTGCTCTGCCGGGAAGAACTTAACAACTTCAAGACCAAGCTCTATAGCCTGCTCAACATCACTTGGGTTGGATGTACCAGGTGTTACAGGGATACCCTTGTCAACACAGTACTTAACAACCTTAGGATTAAGGCCAGGGCTTACGATAAACTTAGCTCCTGCCTCAACTGCTCTGTCAACCTGCTCTGTTGTAAGAACGGTACCGGCACCAACTAAAAGCTCAGGGTACTTAGTTGTCATAATCTTGATTACATCTGCTGCACATGCTGTACGGAATGTTACCTCTGCACATGGGATGCCACCCTCAACAAGTGCCTTTGCAAGAGGCTCAGCGTCCTTTGCATCATCAAGTGCTATAACAGGAACAATACCAATCTTACTAATCTCTTCTAATACTGCGTTCATTTTATCCTCATTTCTGTGCTGCCTTATATATTACCGCATGTATGTATGCAGCACTGACATGCATGCGGTTAATTCTCATAAAATACATATATTGTATTCCATATCTGATTTGATTATAAAAAAGCCTACTTTTTTTGTCAAGTTCTCTTATTAATACAAGTTAGTACAGGCATATAATAAAGGAATATACCCATAAAGCCGACAATTACAGTGTAACTCCCTGCTTGAATATTGCCAAATCGTGGAAGCCGGCAAGCTCCGCTTTAACCCTCCTGCCTGATGCCACATCGAGAACAAGCTGGAATAACTCATCAGCAAGCTGCTCCATCGGAACATCATCTGTAACAAGACGTCCTGCATTAAAATCAATCCAGTTGCCCTTCTTGCCTGCAAGTCTTGAATTGGTCGCAATCTTGACTGTAGGTACAGGTGAAGCAAACGGAGTTCCACGCCCTGTTGTGAAAAGAACAATCTGTGCTCCTGCTGCAGCACATGCTGTTGAAGCGACAAGGTCATTTCCCGGTGCGCTTAAAAGATTAAGTCCCTTATTCTGTACTCTTTCTCCATAAGCAAGTACGCCCTTAACCAGTGATGAGCCTGACTTCTGCGTACAGCCAAGTGACTTATCCTCAAGAGTGGTTATACCGCCATCTTTGTTTCCCGGCGAAGGATTCTCATAAATCTCCTGACCGTTCTTTATGAAATACTCCTTAAAGTCATTGATAAGGCATACCGTCTTGTCAAAAAGCTCCCTGTTGGCGCATCTGTCCATAAGGATTGTTTCAGCACCGAACATCTCAGGAACCTCTGTAAGTATAGTTGTTCCACCCTTTGATACAAGCATATCCGAGAAAAGACCGACTGTAGGGTTGGCAGTAATTCCTGAAAGACCATCTGAACCACCGCACTTCATTCCTATTACAAGCTCCTTTGCGCTGACCTTCTCACGCTTGAAGGCAGCTGCATAGTTCATGAGTTCTTCCATAATCTCTGCGGCAGCCTCCTGCTCATCCTCAACATCCTGAACCTGTAGGAATTTAACTCTGTCCGGATTAACCTCTCCGATATAGTTTTTAAGAACCTCTATACGGCTGTTCTCACATCCGAGTCCAAGTACAAGAACCGCTCCCGCATTAGGATGATTGATGAGATCGGCAAGAACCGTTCTGGTGTTCTCCTGATCCTCTGTTGTCTGTGAGCATCCGTAAGGGTGTGTAAAGGCAACAACTTCATCTACACCTTCCGGCTTGTTAAGTCTTGCTGTTGCCTCAATAGCTCTTGCTATTGAATTGACACATCCGACTGTAGGGATAATCCACACCTCATTGCGGACACCCACCTTGCCGTTCTCTCTCATGTAGCCCTCAAAGTAAGCCTCATCTGTAGGTTCAACATCTTTATGGCCTTCCGGATTATAAGTATAATCAAGAAGCTCCCCAAGAGCTGTCCTGAGGTTGTGTGTATGAATCCATCCTCCAACCTCAACATCTGCCTGTGCATAACCGATTCTGAAGCCGTACTTTATAACAGCATCGCCCTTTTTAATCGGCTTTATAGCGAACTTATGTCCCTGAGGAACATCCTCAAGAGTTGTAACATCCGTTCCCGCAACATTCACCGTTGTGCCCTTGGCAATAGGCTTAAGGGCAACGGCAACATTATCATCTTTGTTAATCTTTATAAAATCCTGCATGGATTACCTCCGATTTATTATGGCTATTACTTTACAAGGTCATCAACAACAGCTCTCATTCCTCTGTTTCTTACATCATCAATGTAACCGGCAACAGTGTCAACAAGACCATCAATCTTAGATAAATCCTCACCGCCGAAGAACTTAGTATTGCTAAGGTATGCCTGTGCGAACTCCTTAGCAGGCTTAGCTGAGTTAGCAAGGAAGAAATCAAGCACAGCCTGATCATCACGGATAGCGTACTCATCATTTCCTCTTGTACCGATAAGGCATCTTCCTCCGTTAACCTCGCCCTCCTTCTGTGTTGAGTAGAAGCACATAAGCGCTGCGATTGAGAATGTAAGGTACTTAGGAAGCTTGTTGAACTTCTTAACATAGCCTAAGAATGAAGGCATACATCTTGCCTCCCACTTAGAAACTGAGTTAAGTGAGATATCCAAAAGCTTATGCTTGATATATGGGTTCTGGAATCTTGCCGTAACCGCATCAGCGAACTCCTTGCACTCCTCTGCCGGAAGTGAAAGTGTAGGAATAATCTCATCTGAGAGAGTCTCCTCCATATACTCGCGGATAACAGCGTCATCCATTGACTGCTTAACAAGGTCATTGCCTGCAAGGTATGAAGCAAGTACGAAGGATGTGTGGGCACCGTTGAGGATACGAACCTTTCTCTCCTTGTATGGGTGATGATCCTCTGTAAATACTACAGGAAGACCAGCCTTATCAAATGGAAGCTCCTTCTTAAGCTGCTCAAGCGGAAGATTCTTGTCTCCCTCAATTACCCAGAGACCGAAAATCTCAGCTGTATCGATGAGCTGATCCTCATAGCCGAACTCCTTGCAGAGAGACTCTGCCTCATCTCTAGGATATCCAGGAACAATTCTGTCTACAAGTGTCGGGCAGAATGAACATGCTGTGTCAACCCAGTTCTTGAAATCATCACCTAAGTTCCAGAGCTCGATGAACTTAACGATACACTTCTTAAGCTCAATACCATTGTCTGCGATAAGCTCACAAGGAATCATGATAAGACCCTTATCGGCTGCTCCGTTAAAATGTTCATATCTTTCATATAAGAGCTTGGTAAGCTTGCCCGGGAATGTCTTAGGCGGCTTAGCGGCAAACTCGTCTGTCTCATCAAATACAATGCCTGCCTCTGTTGTATTAGATACAACAAATCTTAAGGAGTCAAGCTTAGCGTATGCATCATACTTATCGTAGTCCTCAATGGCTGCGACAGCATCTGTAACTGTTGTGATGATTCTTGTCTCCTTCTTAGGCTCGCCGTCTACAATACCTCTTAACTGAAGTGTATACTGGCATTCCTGATCATGGAATCTGTCAAGATTACCGAACTCAATAGGCTTAACAATAACAACTCCACCGTTGAAATCTGTCTTCTCGTTCACAACATCGAACATGTAATCAACAAATGCACGAAGGAAATTACCCTCACCGAACTGCAGAACCTTAACCGGTCTGTCAACTGCCTTTGAAATCTTCTTGTTTAATCTTTCCATTATAATTCTCCTTAGATATAAATGATTGTTATCAGTTGCACAGCGCTTAATTCATATAATGAAGCATTATATAACCTGCTTCTTACATTTTCTTACATTCCTGTTCATTAAATGTAAGCGCTTTCATACTTTGATTATATGGTGAAATCACCAATAAGTCAATGAGATTTTAAAAAAAAATATTACTTTTTTCTATAATCTACTTGTTTTTAAAAAAATGACATTGTATAATAGCTCTATAAGTATGTAAGTACTTACATTATCCAGAAAGGAATTTAGACGCATGAATATTTATGATGTTTCCAAAAAAGCCGGAGTATCCATTGCAACAGTATCACGCGTCATCAATGGCAATACCAATGTCAGCGAAAAGACGAAGCAGAAGGTTCTTACGGTTATGAAGGAAATCGGTTATACACCGAATGTATTTGCCCGAGGTCTCGGTCTTAACACCATGAAGACAATCGGCATCATGTGTACGGATTCCTCCGATGTGTATCTTGCCAACGCTGTATACTATCTTGAAAGAGAACTTCGTGCCAATGGCTATGATGCCATTCTTTGCTGTACCGGCAATGAGCTTTCCACGAAAAAAGATTATCTTGAACTTCTTCTTTCAAAACGTGTTGACGCTGTAATACTTGTTGGTTCAAAATTTCTTGAGACAAGGGCTGCAGACAATAAGTATATTATTGAAGCCGCCGAAAAGCTTCCAATTATGCTTGTAAACGGATATCTCGATGCACCTAATATTTACGGAACACTCTGCGATGATGAGAACGCAGTCTATGAAGTAACCGATTCCCTCATTAAAAATGGATGCAGTAATATTGTATATCTGTATACAAGCACCTCTCTTTCAGGTCAATGCAAGCTTGCCGGATTTAAAAAGGCTCATTTTGTACATAATATACCTATTAATAGTGAGCTTCTGCACCTATGCAACAAGAATATTTCCAACGCAAGAGATTATCTGACCCAGCTTAATGAACGCGGTATACATTTTGATGCCGTTGTTACCTCAGATGACTCACTTGCAGTAGGTGCTCTCAAGTTTGCACATTCCCATAAGCTTAAGGTTCCGGACGATTTAAGTATCGTTGGCTATAATAACACTATTATTGCCAGTTGTACGGATCCTGAGCTCACATCCATCGACAGCAAGGTAGAAGCTCTTTGCACAACTACCGTCAACACGCTCATGGGTGTTTTTAATGGGAATAATGTTCCATGCAAGACCAACATAACAGCCGATATAGTTAAGCGCGGCACTACAAAGTTTTAAATGTACCTATAATTTATGTACATAATCTGCACATACGCAGACATCACTACAATCAGGAGGTTTAATACTATGAAACAGTTTATGGACAAGGATTTCTTACTTTCCACAGACACAGCTAAAGCTTTATTTCACGATTACGCAGAGAATATGCCTATCTTAGACTATCACTGCCACATCAACCCTAAGGAAATTGCAGAGGATCGTAAGTTCGAGAATATTACACAGGTATGGCTCGGCGGCGACCACTATAAGTGGAGACAGATGCGTTCTAACGGTGTTGACGAATATTATATAACCGGCGGCGCTTCAGACAGAGAGAAGTTCCAGAAGTGGGCTGAGACACTCACTAAGGCTATCGGCAACCCACTCTATCACTGGAGCCATCTTGAGCTTCAGAGATACTTCGATTATCACGGCGTATTAAATGGCGATACAGCTGAGGAAGTATGGAACATCTGCAACGCCAAGCTTGCTGATGACTCTATGACTGTCCGCAGCATCATCAAGAAGTCCGGTGTTACACTCATCTGCACAACAGATGATCCTGTTGATTCACTTGAGTACCACAAGCAGATAGCTGAAGATCCTACCTTTGACGTACAGGTACTTCCTGCATGGAGACCTGACAAGGCTATGAATATTGAGAAGCCTGATTACACCGAGTACCTTGCTAAGCTTTCCGAAGTCAGCGGCGTAGAGGTTAAGAGCTTCGAAGGACTTAAGGAAGCTCTTGTAAAGAGAATGGCATTCTTCGATTCAATGGGCTGCCGTGCTTCAGACCATGCTCTTGAGTATGTTATGTACAAGCCTGCTGCAGCAGAAGAGATTGAGGCTATATTTGCAAAGAGACTTGGCGGCGCTGCTCTCACAAAGGAAGAAGAGCTTAAGTTCAAGACGGCATTCATGACATTCGTAGGCAAGGAGTACAACAAGCTCGGATGGGCTATGCAGCTCCACTACGGTGCTAAGAGAGATAACAATGTATTCCGCTACAACCAGCTCGGACCTGATACCGGATATGATTGTATCAACACATACAGCTCTTCCGCTGAGATGGCTGATTTCCTCAACAGCATGAATGCTACAGATGAGCTTCCAAAGACCATCATCTACTCACTCAACCCGATTGACAACGCTGCTATCGGAACAGTACTCGGCTGCTTCCAGGATTCAACCGCTGTAGGCAAGATTCAGCAGGGTTCTGCATGGTGGTTTAACGATCACAAGGTAGGTATGACAGACCAGATGACATCACTCGCCAACTTAGGTCTTCTCGGCAACTTCATCGGTATGCTCACAGACTCAAGAAGCTTCTTATCATACACAAGACATGAGTACTTCAGAAGAATCATGTGCGAGCTTCTCGGCAAGTGGGTTGAGAACGGTGAGTATCCTGCAGATATGAAGACTCTTGGCGGCATGGTAAGAGATATCTCTTACAACAACGCTGTAAGATACTTCGGCTTCAAGCTTGATACTGTTGAGAAATAAGTAAATAAGCCGTAGATAAATAACTGCATTGAAAAACACCATTTTGTGTGAATCGAGTTAATTCACATCAAAATGGTGTTTTATTATCATGTAATATCACATATACCCAGTATTATAATTCATTCTCCGTATCATACGGCTTCACTGATTCGCATATCCTCCTAAATTTATCGAACTCACGCAAAAAAACATCTACCACATCCGGTGCAAACTGTCTTCCACGCTGTGCAGCAATCTCTTCCTTCACTTTTTCAAGAGACCACGCTTCCTTATATGGTCTTCTTGACACCAGCGCATCAAAAACATCCGCCAAAGCAACGCACCTTGCTGCCGGATGAATCTCTTCACCCTTCATACCATGGTACCCTGTTCCATCCCATCGTTCATGGTGTTGATATGCAATAATCGCGCCAAGCTGCATTAATTCTCCCGGCGAATTTTCAAGCATCTTCTTTCCATAGTCAGTGTGCTTTTTGACAATCTCGAACTCCTCCGGTGTGAGCTTTCCCGGCTTCTCAAGAATTTCCAGCGGAACTATAATTTTCCCGACATCATGCATCTTAGATGCCTGCGAAACCTTCCAGCTCTCCTCATCTGACATTCCAAGACCCTTGCATATTATATCCGTATACAGTGCAACCCTTTTTACATGTGTTCCTGTGTGTTCCGACTGTGATTCAATAATCTCCGACAAAGAAGTGAGAGTATTTTCCTGATCCGCATAGAGCTCCTTATTCTTCAGAATCACTCTGCCCACAAGTGCCTGCATTCTGTCAGCTATGAAATATGCTGCCACTATAAATGCAAGCATTTCAATAATCCTTGGCAGGATTCCATATAATATCGTTCCCTTCAATGTAACAAGAGGCTCATCAGGAACAACGCCAAGCTTATATGCAGCAATGTGCGAACCTACAAGCATCAGTACTGTCAGGGTCGAAACATAAGTAACATACCTTTTTCCGCTGTATAGACATGAAATTACCAACGGAAATGACAGCATAAGTATTACATGATATGACAATATTGCATATTGTATTCCTGCCAGTAAAACCAGCAGAAACAGAATCACATATCTGATCCATCCATTATGTATACCGGCCATATTATAAATAATTGTAGGAATCAGATATATTGCTATTGACGATATAACAGCAATAATGAGCATCTTCATGTCAATTATAAATATACCAAGTATGTTCAGCAAGCCAACTATAACCATGAATGTGATATTGATTCTGCACACTGTCGCAACTCGTCTGTCAGCCATCTCATCATATTCTTTTATTATCGCTTCAGAATAATCCATACACATCACCTTCGGAAAACGTAAAAAACAGAATCAGTCCCATTAGAACCCTAATTTCTTAAACAAATCTGCCATGCTTGTACCGGCAGTTACATTGCTTACATACTCAACCGGCTCCTCATCAACTTCTTTATCGATAGCCTCATTTATATCCTTCATCGAAAGACTTACCTTGCCGTTCTCTATCCTGGTAATCTTTACAGTTACTTCCTGTCCCTCCTTAAGCGCGTACTTAGGATGTACAAGCTTCTTAGGATATGGTATCTGTGAAATATGTACAAGTCCACTTACTCCATCTCCTATATCAACAAATGCGCCATAGTCCTTAAGGCTCTCAACCTTACCGTTCACAATCGAGCCAACGGACAAACGGTTAACCTGCTCACTTCTCTGCTCATCAAGCTTCTCCTGCAGAATCTCACGGCAGGAAAGAACAAGCTTCCCATTTTCTTCATCAACAGTTATAACTACCGCATCAACCGTCTGTCCAACATATTCTGCCGGATTTTCCACATAATGAAGTGCAAGCTTAGAAGCCGGAATAAAGGCTCGAATTCCCTCAAGATAGCAGACAACTCCAGCATTGACTGCCTCTGCTATCTTAACGCTTACTCTCTTTCCTTCCGCCTTCCACTCACGGAACTTCTCCCATGCTGTCTCATGGCTTGCCTGCTTCTTCGAGAGAACAATATTGCCGGCACCATCATCCGTAGAAACGACTGCTGCCGTCACCTCATCGCCAACCTTAACTTCCTCCTCTATTGAGAAATCCGGATTATCCGAGAACTCGTCGACCGCAATAAAACCGGGTGCATAATAATTAAGGTCAATAACCGCTCCATTCTCGTCAACGGATATTACGGTTCCCTTCACTATATCGCCAACTCTGAACTTCTTAAATGAAGCTTCATATAAATCCTTGTAATCTTCCATGCTTTCCATAATCGGTTTACCTGCTTTCTCTTTTCAATATTTGATATAATATTTTTATGATGTTTTGGTCAAAACCTGCTCTATAAACTTAACCATGTATAACGTATTATATTCATGCATATCACGGCTTTTGGAGCAGCTCAGATGTCCTTAGAACATCTTGCCTTAAACATTTATTCTCTTCCATCCCAGCAATATGTACACAGCTGTTCATGAGGAAGTCCCGTTGCATCCAGCATATCATCAAGCCTATTAAACCTTAGGGATGTAAAATTGAGCTCTTTTCTAATCTCCTCAACCATTCTCTCATACTTTTCCGATTCAGGATCAGCATATTCCTTAAGCACCTCGTCTGTCACGTTTCCATTTTCGAGCCGCTCAATAACTCTCCTCGTTATCAAATCCATCTCCGATGAGGAACGAGAAAAATTAAGGTACTTACATCCATACAGAAGCGGTGGACACGCAGGTCTTATATGAACCTCCTTAGCCCCACTCTGGTACAGGAACTCTGTTGTCTCCCTGAGCTGCGTGCCACGCACAATAGAATCATCTATTAAAAGAAGGCTCTTATCCTTAATAAGGTCATCCACAGCCAGAAGCTTCATCTTGGCAATGAGATTTCTCTTACTCTGGATAGTCGGCATAAATGATCTCGGCCACGTCGGTGTGTACTTGATAAAAGGTCTTGAAAAAGGAATACCCGATGCATTGGCATAGCCGACTGCATGAGCCGTACCGGAATCAGGAACACCAGCTACAATATCCGGCTTCACGTTGTCACGCATCGCCATCTTAGCACCGCAGTTATAACGCATCTGCTCGACGCTTATTCCCTCGTATGAGCTTGCCGGATAACCATAATAAACCCACAAGAATGTACATATCTTCATGTCCTTGTTAGGATGTGCAAGAGTTATACAGTTCTTCTCTGTCATAACAACAATCTCACCAGGACCTAACTCCTTGTAGTCATTATACCCCAGATTCTTATATGCAAAGCTTTCAAACGAAGCACAGAATCCATCCTCCTTGCGTCCTATCACAACGGGAGTTCTGCCGAATCTGTCACGCGCCGCGTAAATTCCGGCCTGATTCATAAGAAGAATAGACATGGAACCAGCTATTGACTCCTGTGCATACCTGATACCATCAATAAGGTTCTCCTTCTGATTTATAAGTGCAGCAACCAGCTCAGTCGCATTAATCTCGCCACCGCTCATCTCAAAGAAGTGTGTATGCCCTTCATTAAAAAGCTTCTGCACAAGCTCATCATTGTTGTTAATCTTTCCCACAGTAGTTATGGCATAGGTTCCATGATGTGAGCGTATGATAAGCGGCTGCGGCTCATAATCGGAAATACAGCCAATGCCATAAATACCCTTCATATCATTGACATCCTTGTCGAACTTAGTCCTGAAAGGTGCATTCTCAATATTATGGATAGCCCTGTTGAAGCCATCCTTGCCATATACTGCCATGCCTCCTCGCCTTGTTCCAAGATGTGAATGATAATCAATTCCAAAAAACAAATCAAATACACAATCATGCTGTGATGTTACGCCGAAAAATCCGCCCATTATATTCGTCTCCTTAAATGTAGATTCTTAGATATCTAAACGAAAATATCGCATACAGCTAAACTAATTGCTTCGTTGCCTAACAGCCATATATTCGCATATAATATTATTATCATGTTTTATAAAATCTGTGTTAATAGCCTACTTTCCATATACATTAAGCAGAAATCCCGGCTTTTTTCCAAGCTCGTCCGGATATACAAGATATTTAAAGCCAGCCAACTTTTCATATTCCGCCACATCAGTTCTTGTAAGCTGTGGCTTAAGCTTCTCCGCCTCCTCGTCATCATGTATGTAATCTACACAGCCAAATACTCTCCCTACCTTAATTGCTGCATATGTATTCTCCTCTCCCCCGAGAATATATGTATATCCGCTGCTACCTGCAACCGTAAACTTTTCTTCTGCGCAGAGTTCCTCGCTCTTGCCAAGCTCTGATACCTTGCTATTAAACAATTCCTTATCAAAATCTGCAAAGTTCTTGACCGGATAGAAGGTTCTGATATTAAGCTCAAGTCTTGAATGGAATTTCTTTACTTTATATTCAGCAAAATTTCTCATAATCTCCCTTGCAATCTGCTCCGGTGAAGCATATGTACTCTCAATTATAAGGTCATAATTATTTCTATCATAGTAATCAATATTATATAATTCCTTAAATCGTTCCCTCTCAAGGTCTGCTCTCTGCTTAAGTCCATCCATGGTTGCATTGATGTCCGTATACTCCTCAGCTTCTCTCGCACCACCGGCAAAGGTTCTGCGTGCAGCCTCATAGCTGTCTGTGAGAAGGAATACCTTGAAACTATATGGTGCAAAGTGCCATGCAAGTCGTGAATCAAAGAGTATATTGTCCTCTTCTCTTCCTATCTTAGCTGTACGATTGTCAATCAAATCATCAATTGTGCGGTCTGCCTTGGCAAGTTCATTAAGCTCAAGCACAGAGATACCTTTTTCCCTTGCAATATCTCTGAAAAGACCTCCGCCTGTTATAATCTTGAAGCCATATTTCTCAAGCTCCTTACACACGCTGCTCTTTCCTCCGCCAAGGTTTCCTGTAATTGTGATGTTCATTACGTTTTCCTCATTTCTTCATGTTTTTTCTAATTGTTATTTTACAACCAAATCATTCAATATGCAATTACATACAGATGTAAATCACATACTATGCTACAGTCCTTATTTTAACGTCCAATCATCCATATCGAAATTGATAATATCCCATACAAGACTGTCATAATTGGTTCCCGGTATAATCCTGTGTTTCCTGTCTCCCACATATTTTAAATTATCCATCGGAACTTCTTTATCCGATATTCTAATGAACCCCTTAATCACTCCATCCGGATATACATATATATCCTTGATAAGTGCATCATCCGCCTGAACAGAATGTCCACATCTTATATGAGCTGTCTCCTGCTCATATGCTATCTGCGTCAACCAGTTACCTGTATGCTCATAATATCTCACGATTCTGCCTTTTGAATCATAATCATGCTCAACTAAAATATTGTAGCCTGACAAATCGCTGAACACGCCATGCTGGCAGATTCCATTTGAATTATAGTAAAAATAAGTAGCATAACGTTCGTCATTGTCATTACCGTCAATGCACATCTCAATTGCAGTAACATCTGAAATATCAAAAAGAAACCTTACAGTTTCCAATGGATTGGGACGATTTAAGGCTCTGGCATATCTCCGGCCTTTATCATCCTCTTCATATTTCACAGGTATTCCCAACACAAAGCTCTGCTTTAATCCATTGACCACCATATCACCAGTAAAGAAACTGATTCTCCCATTGATAAAGAGATATCCTTCTTCACTAATCTGTGCATTAACGATTGAATCCGCAATCCCGCTATCACCAACTACCGACATACAATCCCCTCCTTCAAGTCTATGAAATCAATTATAACCCAGACAGAACGAATACACAAGTTTTATGTCACACTATCCGGTAAACTGCTTAAATAAAATATCCGGAATTTGATTATTGCACAGTATCCAGTCCCTTGAAAAGCTTAACACAAAAAGAGTCCACCAACCCGTTATTTCACCGGGTTAGCGGACTCTTCTAAATCTGCCTGAACAGAAATTTACATATTCATCTGCTTAGCAACCTCTTCTGCGAAGTTCTCCTGCTTCTTCTCCATTCCCTCGCCTCTCTCGAAACGAACGAACTTCTTAACGGAAAGCTTAGCATTGTTAGCCTTGCCAACCTGTGCAAGGTAAGCAGCTACGGACTGCTTGCCATCCTCAGCCTTAACATATACCTGATCGTTTAAGCAGATTTCCTTGAGCTCCTTGTTGAGCTTACCCTGAATCATGCCCTCGATAACCTTCTCAGGCTTGCCTGCAACCTTAGGATCGTTAGCAATCTGAGCCTTGATAATCTCTATCTCATGCTCCTTGAACTCCTCAGGAACCTCTGAATCGCATACATACTGTGGGTGAAGAGCTGCAATCTGCATTGCTACGTTCTTGAGTGCTTCCTTGATGTCATCGTTGACAACATCTGTAGCAGCCTCTACAAGTACACCAATCTTACCATCGCCATGGATATAAGAAACAACAAGATCTGCACCTGCAATCTTCTCAAATCTTCTGATGCTTAACTTCTCACCGATACGGGCAACCTTGCTTGAAAGAGCCTGCTCAACTGTGAGTGATGGGTCTGCTGTCCATGTCTCCTGCATGAATGCGTCCATATCAGCAGCGTTAGAATTCATAGCCTGAGCGGCTACAGCGTCAACGAACTCGTTGAACTCAGCGTTCTTGGCAACGAAATCTGTCTCAGAGTTAACCTCAACTACTACTGCATTGTGGTCATCGGAAAGTAATGTCTTAACGACACCCTCTGCTGCAATTCTTCCAGCCTTCTTAGTAGCTGCTGCGAGACCCTTTTCTCTTAAGAACTCTACTGCCTTATCCATATCGCCTTCTGTAGCTGCAAGAGCCTTCTTGCAATCCATCATTCCGGCACCTGTCATCTCTCTTAACTCTTTTACCATTCCTGCGGTAATGTCTGCCATTTTAGTATCCTCCAATTATTTAAATTACAAATTAATATAGGAAACAGCGGATATTCGCAATCCACTCCATTACTTGCTCATACAGTATCCTGCTGCTTTTGCAGAGCTTACTGTATTAAAGGTTAAAGGGGCAAAGACTGCCCCTTATATTGTTCGGAAATATTATTCCTCTGTTGCTGCCTCTTCTACAGCCTCAGAGTACTCAACATCTGTTGCCTCACCCTGATTAGCCTCGATAACAGCGTCTGCCATCTTAGCAACGATAAGCTTAACAGCTCTGATAGCGTCATCGTTACCCGGGATAACGTAATCTAACTCTTCAGGATCACAGTTAGTATCAACGATACCGAAAAGAGGAATTCCAAGGATATGAGCCTCCTGAATACAAATTCTCTCCTTCTTAGGATCAACTACGAAGATAGCATCAGGAAGCTTCTTCATGTTCTTGATACCGCCAAGGTTCTTCTGAAGCTTGTCCATCTCCTTCTTTAACTGAGCTACTTCCTTCTTAGGAAGAACATCGAATGTTCCGTCCTGCTCCATTGTCTCAATCTCAACAAGACGTGCAATTCTGCTCTGGATTGTCTTGAAGTTAGTAAGCATACCGCCTAACCATCTCTCGTTGATGTAGTACATTCCACAACGCTCAGCTTCTGTCTTAACAGCCTCCTGAGCCTGCTTCTTAGTACCAACGAATAAAACTGTACCGCCGTCAGCAACGATATCAGCTAATGCATGATAGCACTCATCTACCTTAGTAACGGACTTCTGTAAGTCGATGATGTAGATTCCGTTTCTCTCTGTGTAGATGTACTCTGCCATCTTAGGGTTCCATCTTCTTGTCTGGTGTCCGAAATGTACACCTGCCTCAAGTAACTGCTTCATAGAAATTACGCTCATTTTAGTACCTCCTGTGGTTTTTAATATTCTTCCATGTGCTTCAGCTTTCCGTCACCCCGAGCAAGGGACCATAGGAAATCCACACATGTGTTTTTTCACACGAAACTAAGGATAACATAACCAACCATAATTTGCAAGCATTTTTTATTATCGTGGCAGATTATTTTTCTTCACGAATATAATTATGATCCGGGTATCAAAACATGCTAATCATAATTATCATTTCTTATATAATGATGCTGTCAGCTCTTCATAAGTCATACCCGAATTAACCTCAACCTCGCCGACCCTTATCTTGTCATCATAACCTGTTTTTATGAGGTATCTGTCAAAATCTGCTGCATCCTCTATAATTCCATTCTGCTTAAGCATATCACATACTGTTCTTGAACTCATGCCCTTGGTAATGTTTATTGTGCAGGTAACTTCATTGTTCATTACCCCGGCAGCAGAACCGGCATTATTATTCTCTGTTGTTAATTCAGTTGTTGTTTCTGTTGTTTCTGTTATTGCCTGCGTTGTCATCCCGGTAACTGCCTCTGATTCTTTTCCAGGTGAAGCTTCTCCATCACTCGTCGATTCTGAAACCGTCTCTGAAGGACTCTGACTCCCCATCTCCGTTTCAGTTTCACCGTCATGCTGCAAATCATCCGTGACATCATCGCCGGAAGTTTCCTGCCCTGTGGATGATTCATCAGTGGATGCTTCTTCCGTCCCACTCTGCTGCCCGGAATGTGAGGCTGAAAAGCTCATGCCAAGCTCAATTGCCCTGTCAATAACCTCACTATCAGACATCCTTCTTTCAGAAGCATGTGTTGCTGTTAGAATTATTGTGGTAACTAATATACCTATTCCCACACCACGTAAAAAATATTTAAGTCTCATTTTATTTCGTACCTTTAAACAAATCTATAACCAGCCTGACCTCACCTACACCTATTCCCAGTGTCTTAGCTATTTCAATAACAGACTTACCCTGTTTGTATAATTTTAGGACATTATCTCTCTTGTTGTCACCCGTTTCAACACCACCAGCCTGCACATTCTCATCCGTGCTTACAGACACTGCTTTGTTCGCATCAACCGCCGCGGATATCTCAGCATTGTACAGCAGTGCCGCCTCTTCCATATGGTTTTTATCAGAATCTGTATTATCCTTCGGAGCATGAGGACTCTCTCTGTCAATGGAAGCTTTTTGCTTATCAGCCGCCTTCTGCATATCACGTATATTGTTATGAACCTCTTTGCTTTTTTCATTAAGCATATCATACAAGAACATTACTTCATTATGGCTTTTATTGATTTCCCCAAGAACCGTATCGGAATACTCGGCAAACTCTTTTATTTTCTGATTGGACAGCCTTTCGAGTTCATCGCGTGTTCTATCCTCAACTGTCTGGGTTATCCGTACTGTCTGTTCATTAAAAACCGATGTAATCTGTCTTCTTATATCTTCTTTCTGGTTATCCGATAATTTCGTGCCCGTACTCTGTGTTTTCTCCGTACCATCTAATTTAACAGAGAACATAAAGCTTACGGCAATACAGATTATTCCTATAAGCAGCAATACAATTTCCAGCATTGTCATCTCATTCACCTGACTGTCAGATTCGGATGTCAAAGGTTGTATGTTTCTCCGGTTCCGCCTTTTCATCCTCCTCTAAGTTTTCTTTCATCTTCTTTTTGATATTGGAATAATACTTATTCTTCCCTTTATCCTTCGCATCGAATTTCTCATTATTCCATTCAGAATCACGCTTTTTAACAACAGTGTCTGAATTTTTCTCGACCTGCTTATTAAACTGGGTCTGAAAAGCAGCCTGCTCCATAACAGGTTTCTGATCTTCATTCTGTCTAACCTGGGCAAAGTCTGTTGTACGATTTACAATTCCCGTCATCTCTACCGGTCTCATATAAATCCTCTTTTCTTTATAATGGAAGCATTACTACATCTGCTCCCTGCTTAGCATACTGGCAGTATACCGCTTTATCCTTTATGCGGTACTCCGTATCACCGAATGACAGCTTGGTTCCCGGATAAATACAATCCGTAATCTTAACCCTTGCCTCAACATTCTCAGACAAGGCCTGTTTACCCGCATTGTACTCCTCTGTCATTTTTCTGAAGGACTGCTCAAGCATAATAAGATTCTTCATTGAAGTCTGGAGCATTTCCTGCTTCTGGGAATCTAACTTTCCCTCCAGCTCCATCTTTTTTCTGAGCGCCGCAACAACCTGTCTGAGCTTGGTTCTGTCAGAATTAGCTTTTGTAATCTCAGCAGCAAGCTCCTTTACCCTCTTACGCAAAGCCGGGTCAACACCAACATAGACATTCGTCACTGTACCCATGTTATTTCCAATCTGCTTCGCTGTTACGGTGGAACCTGCTCTTGCCGTACCGCCTACGAGCAGACCATTCTTTCCGCTAACATTTATCTTATCACCTGCTGAAGTACTACAGTGTAATAATGAATCCGTTTCAATACTTCCACCACACGAAACAGTAGCATTTTCAACGAACTTCGTAGTAATGTCACCTCCGGCATGTACAACGGCCTTGTTCATACCCTGAATTCCGCGATTAACCATGACATTGCCACCCGCATCGACATTCGCGCCTTCCACAACTCCCATGATTGTTATATCACCTGATGCCTTGAGTGTGAATCCGGCCCGCACATTCCCATGGACAATTATATTTCCTTCATAGGAAATATCTCCGGTTGTGTTATCGACATCAACAGGAACGTCATATATATCTGAAATGAATATCTTGTCGCCCTCTAATGTGACATGTCCGTTAACCTTAGAAATAAGACTTAATCCATCTTCCGATATATATGCATTTCTGCTAAACTTAAAATTCTTCTTGGTCACTCTCTCCGGTGGCAGCTCAGCTCCCATAATATTTTTACCCGGAGTGCCCTTCACAACAGGAATGATTCTTGCAACCACCTGTTCCGCCGATACCTTGGTTATAAGATCAAGCTCATGATAATCTACCGTACCATCACTATTTATCTTGGGCTTGGCAACCTGCTTCGTATTAAAAAGATACTCTATACTGGCATCTTTTCCCTGTACCGGTTCGGTACCCCTCGCGAATACAAATGGAGTATTATATATCTTATTCTCCACAATCTCTTTTATAATCGCATCATCGACACCATAAGTAATACCCTTAGCCATAAGGTCGCCTTTCATCTCACTTACAGTCATTAGTGATCCGTTTCCAACAGGTGGATATAATATTGCTTCTGCACTCATCTTGTTTTTATCAATGTTATAAACACAAAAAGCGGCGCTTGAATTCATCGCCGTATCACTAATCTTAAAACAAGATGCTGTATTTATATTTTTAAAAGCTGCCCTGATATCATCCTTATTAAAGTCTTCAAATCTTCTGCTGTTGAGATATTCTATTATCTCTTCAGCATTTGTCCTTTTTCCGCCCTCTTGCGGTTCTACAATACTGACATAAGTCCCATCCTGCTTCATCGAAATTATGAAATACCCATTTTTCACCATATAATTGTCCTCATATTATATCTGATCGGATAATAGCCCCATGTATCCACCCAGATGTTTTTTCATCTTCTGAATCGCTTTAGTATGTAACTGCGATACTCTTGATTCAGATACCTCAAGTACCCTGCTTATTTCTTTCAATGACAAATCTTCATAATAATAAAATAAAACAACGCTTTTCTCTTTCTCTGTCAAGGTATCTAATGCTTTCTCCAGCATCCGGGCAAGCTCCGCCTTCTCCACAACTCTTTCCGGTTGTTCAAACTGGGAATTGTGCGATGCATCCATTTTTATCTCACTGCCCTGTTCAATAAAATCCTCCAGTGAAACAATATTAGAAACCTTCGCTTGTCCATTCCATGTGTCAAGCTCCTCCGTGGAAATATCCAGCTCCCTGGCAATTTCCTCATCTGTGGCGGCTCGTCCATACTCGGTTTCCAGCTTAGACATTGCGGACTCTATCTTCTTCTGTTTCTGTCTTACACTCCTTGGTATCCAATCCATCTTTCTTATCTGATCAAGAATTGCACCTCGGATTCTGAGACTGGCATACGTTTCAAACTTGACATTCTTATTAAAATCATATTTGTCAATTGCATCAATCAATCCAAAAATACCATAACTTACAAGATCCTCGTACTCAACATTGTAACCAAGATACATACTTAATCTTCCGGCTACCAGCTTAACGAGGGGAGCATATTCTATTATAATTTTCTCGCGCAGCTCAGGACTTTTATTCTTTGCATATAAATCCCAGAGCTTTTCCTTGCTGTTATCATCCATTTTGCTACCCTCTTTTATGAAACTTTTAAACAGTATTTAATTATTTTTCTTCTTCTGTTTCATTGCTCTCCACTGTATCTTCAGCTTCTTCTGTTTCTTCTGTCTTTTCCTTTTTATCCGTATCAGGATTAAGAAAGCGATTAAGAATTGCCCGGACTATGATTCCTATAACAAAAAAGATAAATGCAGCAGCAAAAATAATAATCAATGCCTTGGTAAGCTCATATTTATAGATAAAAGTAACAATCCAGGCAACAAGAGCAGCCACTAGCGTAATAAGCGCCGGAAGATTTCTAAAAATCATATTCTTTTTTGTTCCTTTCCAACTGCCTTAATAAGTAACGAACCATCCTCAGAATAAAATTCTATTGTACGTCCATAATTGAGCCCTGTGTCCTCGGCGACTATGCGTATACCCAGTTTTTTTAAATTAACTTTGGCGGATTCAGCGTTCTTTTCTCCTACCTTCATCGTTATGCCGCCTGCTCCCGCCGAAGTTGCAAACATCTGTGCCCCACCCGCAATCTTAGCAACCATCCTGCTTCTGGATGCACCCATCTTCTCCATCCTTGAAACTGTCTCCGCTATACCTGTATCACCAAACTTGGCTATATTCTGGTTATTACGGATCTGTGTACTGTCCGGAAGCATATAGTGCACCATTCCAATAATTTTTGTTACAGGATCATATATACATGCACCAATGCATGAGCCCAATCCCAATGTTGTCAAATTATCAGGGTAACGGCAGACATTCAAGTCTGCCATTCCCACTTTAATCATATTTCCCATATACTTTTCCTATTATGTAGAATTTACATGCCTAATGACGATAATATTGCATCATACGACTCAAGCTCCGGTACCATAAGAAAGTATCCGTTCACAAAATCCAACTCACCAAACTGCGTCTCTATCAGAAGCACCTTATCTCCAAGCTTACCAAATTCAATTGCCGGTACACTAAGCAGTGCACCTGCCATATCAATTGAAATATATGGTACAGATGAGGAAATCTTAAGACTTGTCAGATTGGACATAGCCGAAAGATATGCTCCAATGATAATATTACCTATTTCTCCCAGTGCTGAAAGCTCCATATCCGAAAATCCGTCGCCACTGCTCTGTATCATGCCGCCCATCAATGAATTCACAAGATTATGTGCGGACTTCTCCTTAACAAGGAACATCATCATACCTTTTATGTCCCCATCAAGCTGTACCAGTATTCCCGCAAGCACTTCCTCCGGTGAACCGAAAATATCGGGAAGATTGGTAAAAGGCACAAGATCAACTCTCGGCACATTCATATCAATCTTCATATTCATCATCTTAGCCAATGCAGTGGTAGCGTTACCGGCTCCTATATTGCCTATTTCCTTTAAGACGTCAAATTGTAAGTCATTAAGATTATCAAGTGTGTTCTCTGCCATGACATCTCCTTTCAGACAAGCTGTTAATCTTCCTTAGATGTATCCTTATCTGTAATCGCAAGCTGGATATTAAGAAGTGATATAAGCTCTCCCTTATTCTTTCCGATTGCGCTGATGTATCCTGCCATATCCTTATTCGCATCTACAGTGGTCTTTTCTATTGAATCCTCATCCAGTGTGACAACCTCATTAACCTGATCTACGATAAGTCCAACTGTTGCCTGCTGTTCAAGCTTGATAATGATAATTCTTGTCTTGTCTGTTATCTCATCAGCCGGCAATCCAAACTTAAGTCTGAGGCTCATTACCGGAACAATCTCTCCGCGCAGATTGATGACACCCTTAAAATAAGACTGAGCCTTAGGTACTCTCGTTATCCTCTGCATTCTTACAATATTATCAATATAGTTGATATTAACACCATACTGTTCACTGCCAAGCTTAATTACAATGTACTGTCTTGCTGCCGTTGACTGTGTTGTTGTTAAAGCATCCATAGTATATTCTCCTCCACCTGTTATACAAGAGTATTTGCATCAATGATAAGAGCAATATCACCATCACCAAGGATTGTAGCACCGCTTATCATCTTATTAACATTGATATAGCTTCCAAGCGACTTAATAACTATCTCCATCTGACCGATAAGACTGTCTACAACAATACCTGCTCTCTTATCACCCTTACGCACAATAACAACTGTCATGTTCTCGCTGTCTTCATTGCTTGATTCAACATCAAGCAGCTTTCCAAGACGAATGATAGGAATAACCTTATCTCTGAGGTGAATAACTTCCTTTGAATTAACATACTTGATATCACTCTTTGTAATATCCTCAAGTGTTTCTATTGAACCTAAGGAGATTGCATACTGCTCATCACCAAGCTTAACCATAAGAGCCTGAATAATAGCAAGTGTAAGTGGAAGTCTGACAATAAATGTACTTCCCTCTCCAAGCTTAGTCTTGACCTCTACATCTCCTCCGAGAGCTTCAATCTTAGACTTAACAACATCAAGACCAACTCCTCTTCCTGAGACATCTGTAATTTTCTCAGATGTTGAGAAACTTGGGCGGAAAAGTAAATCGATAATATCTTTATCAGTCATTACTTCTGCCTGTTCAGGGGTAATTGTTCCCTTTTCAATAGCCTTTTTACGGACATTCTCTACATCTATACCATTACCATCATCGCCTACTTCAATTACAACATTGTTTCCATCCTGATATGCATTGAGGAATATAGTACCTACCTCAGGCTTTCCTCTCTGTGCACGGACATCAGCATGCTCAAGACCATGATCTGCAGAGTTACGAAGAAGGTGCATGAGTGGGTCACCAATCTCATCGATAACAGTACGGTCAAGTTCTGTCTCCTCACCTGTCATGTAAAGTTCCATCTTCTTGTCAAGCTTCTTGCTTAAGTCTCTTATCATTCTTGGGAATCTGTTTACAACTGTCTCAATAGGAACCATTCGTACATTCATAACAGACTCATGAAGTGATGTAGTAACTCTCTCAAGGTATTCAATCTGCTCATTAAAATTCTGTCTTCCGGAAGCAGTATTCTCACTTGTAGAATTATTGATGGATACAAGACCATTCTTTGCAATAATAAGCTCACTCACAAGATTCATAAGTGTGTCAAGCTTGTCTATATCTACACGCACTGAACGATTGGCAACTGCCTTTCCTGACTTAGCAGGTGCTGCAGCGGACTTCTTTTCGTCTGCTTTTGCAGGAGCCTGTGCTTCTTTTGCAGTGCTAACTTCGTTCTGTGCAGGAGCTGCTGACGTCTGTACCTGAGCCTCAGTACTAACCTCCTCAAGCTCTCCGCCTACAACGTCCTTAACCTCGGATACATTCTTAATGACATTAAGTACCTTATCGTAGCTCTCATTTGACACAACGAATACACTGAAATCCAAATCAAACTTCTCATCCTCGATATCCTGTGTCGAAGGCTCAGACTTAATAACCTCACCAACCTCTTCTATTCCCTTAAATACCAGGAATGCTCTGGCAGCCTTAAGTATACAATTAGGATCAAGATATACCGTAAATCCATAAGCATTCATGCCCTTCTTTTTTGCTTCATTGATAGCATGCTGCTCAAAATCTGCAAGCTGGACGTCCTTATACTTTGCATTCCCTGATGCACTTCCGGCTGCTGGTGCTGCCTGTTCAGGCTGTGCCGTTGGAGCTGGCTGAGCTTCGGTTGTCATATTGCCCTCTGTTGCAAGGAACTCATTAAGAAGCTTGATAATCGCTTCATTGTCCTCTGTACCCTCATCAGAAGCCTCCTGAATATTGTTGAGATAGCTCTCAAGTGCATCAAGACACTGGAAAAGAGTATCGATGAGACTTGCTGTTACCTTCATCTTATCGTTGCGGATCTCAGAGAAAACATTCTCCATATTATGTGTGAGATTCTGCATTCTCTTGTATCCCATGGTTCCTGCCATTCCCTTAAGAGAATGTGCTGCACGGAATATCTCGTTAATTGTTGCCTTATCCTCAGGCTCCTTCTCTAACACAAGAAGAAGGTCATTAAGGTTCTGCAAATGTTCTTTTGTTTCATCAATAAAAATCTCTAAATACTGGCTTACGTCCATTTATCGCACCCCCGTGTTTCTTGTTATCGCATCTGCGATTTCTTCTAGTGGCTTTACTTCATTTACCAAGCCTGCCTCGGCAACAGCCCTCGGCATACCGTAAACAATACTTGTCGCTTCATTCTGACTTATCACATATACCTTCTTATGCTGCTTCAATGCCTTAATGCCATTGGTTCCATCTGCACCCATACCCGTAAGAACAACACATATAATCTCATCATAAGGTGAACTTACAAGTGATTCATACATAACATTCGCACAAGGTCTTAACGCATCTACAGGAGGTTCATCAGATAATACAACCTTCGTATCCGTTCCTGACCTGACAAGCCTGATGTGCCTTCCGCCCGGAGCTATATATACTGTTCCCTTGGAGATAATGTCGCCGTCCTCAGCCTCCTTGACAGTAACCTTACTAATCTCGTTAAGTCTCATTGCCAAGGATTTGGTAAAGCCAGCAGGCATGTGCTGTACAATCACAACACCGGCATCTAATTCCTTCGGAAGATATGGAACAACCTGCTGAAGTGATTTAGGACCACCTGTTGAACATGCCATGGCAACAACTCTGTTAGCATGATCCTTTTTATAAGAAGCAGTGCTTCCCATCTTTACAGTCATAAGCGGCTGCACAGGTCTTGCTGCCTGGGCAGGTGTGCTTCTATCATTCTTGGATGAGCCAAAGGTTCTGATTGAAGTAGCCCTGGTATTAATGCTCTGTGTAACAGGCATGGTTCCTATTACAGAAGCCTTTGTGCTGCCTGCTGTAGCAATATCAAGCATATCAAGTATACGTTGTTTAAAATCCTCGCCCTTAGCTTCAATAAAATTCTCAGGCTTGGTGACGAAATCAAATGCGCCTAACTCAAGTGCCTTGATGGTCTCCTTTGCGCCCTCCTTGGCTACCGTACTTACGACAATCACCGTCTCCTGGATGTGATTCTTTTGCAGCATCTCCAAAAGCTCAAGACCATTCATCTTAGGCATGTTAATGTCAAGAATAATAGCGTCATACATCTTAGGATGGCTTACTATCCTGTCGAACCCTTCAAGACCGTCCCTGGCAAAATCCGCAACCTCATATTGTTTATTTGTTTTAATTATATCAGAAATAACCCTTCTCATAAGTGCAGAGTCATCAATAATCAAAATTTTCTTTGCCATTTATGTCACATTCTCCTTTCAAGCTGCATTCTTTTCCTCTCTTCTTCAAAAATAAAACGTATGAGAGCTTCCCTGTCATCATTCTTAATATTGACAAAGCTTGCTCTGTTATGGAAAATATCTTTTCTGTCATGTGGATGTACAGAATCAATGATCTGTGCTGTAACCTTAAGAGACTGCTTTGCCGCACCAAGCATATAGTCAAATTCTATGTATACTCTGTCTCCTTTCTTGAAGCCGCACCCTACGAATTTCATTCCGCCACCGCTTATATCAATTGTCTGTCCATCCATAATATTTCTATTTATTATTTCTTCAGGAATTTCTCCCGTCCTGTCAAAGACAACTGTCAGTGCTTCATCAAGGGGCATATATTTAACCGGCATAATCATATCATACCTGAAGAATTGCCTTCTCTGGACTTTTCTAAGTGAAGTCTCAAGCTCAAGAACAAGTACAAACAGATTATCCGCCTTATATCTTTTGACAACCTTCACCTTGCTATGATACATTTTTGCCTTACAATAAAAATATGCATTATAATGCGTCCCAATAGATAAAACAACCATTCTTCCTTCACTGTATGGCATAGCCACGGAAACCCTTCCGGTATCCTCATCAATATCATATATCTGACTCAGGTACGATATTGTATTCTTCTCCTTGTTGGCTGTTATTTCATTAAGCTCCAATTTGCCACCGGGTATCAAAATATTTTCCATACGTATGTTCCCCTTTAACTCCTCTTATTATGTTTCAATATGCTGCTAAAGAAATTACCAATACCTTTTTTCTCTTTAGTATCATGAGCAGGTTCAACTACTCCAATAAGCTTGTTCATGACCTGTTCGTATGATTTCGCCGCAGCAGCCGCAGGGTAAGCCTTCACAACAGGTGACTGTTGCATAATGGCCTTGACAACAAATTCATCTGTTGGAATACTTCCGAGATATTCTATCTTAAATTTCAGGAATCGCTCAACCACAGTAGAAAGCTTTTCATACATATTCGGTCCGTCATTTGCAGACAATGTCCTGTTTCCAAGAAGCATTATTCTGGTATTGTCCTTGTCAAAACCATCAAACATGCTCAGTGCTTTTAAAAGCGCGTATGAATCCGTTATTGAAGTAGGCTCCGGTGTCGCTACAAGAATAACCTCAGGACTTGCCGCAACGAATTCGAGTACGCTGCTGGAAATCCCGGCGCCTGTGTCAACAATTATCACATCTGCAAGGCTGTCCAGTTCCGAAAGCTTTCCAACCAGCCTTCTTACCTCCTCCTTGTCAAGATCACCCAGCTTTGCAATTCCCGAACCTCCCGACACAAACATGACCCCTTCAGGACCTTCACATATAATCTCATTTATCTCTTTTCCCTTGAGCATTAAATCCGCAAGAGTGTACTGAGGTATTGCTCCAAACATAACTTCTATATTGGCAAGTCCGAAATCAGCATCAAATATAATTACTCTCTTGCCCATCTTTCTAAATAAAAGAGCCAGATTAATCGAACAGCTCGACTTGCCAACACCACCTTTGCCACTTGTAACCGTAATAATCCGTGCATGATGTTGCGCTTCGGTATTATCCGCCTGACCGGTTTTACTCTGCTGCTGTACAATCTGTCTCAATCTTTCAGCCTGATCCATAGGTACTCTCCTCCAATGATTTATTCATATTCAGGCCAATGTCAATTCTCACTGTCCTTTACCTCTCCGATTATAAGACGTTTTGCCAGATCCTGCACATCGACAACCGAAATATCTTCAGGAACAGCCTGTCCACTTGTTATATACGAAAGGGGCTCTCCCGTATGTATTCTTATATTGAGTATATTTCCGTATGCATTAGTCTCATCAAGCTTTGTAAACAGTAACCTAAAATCTTTAATATCCTTATATGCATCTGTTATATTTAAAAGATCCCTATACTTGGTGGTAGCACTCATTACAAGATACTTTTCGATATTTATATCGAGTTCCGCCTTCTCGGTGACTTCAAGCAGCTGTTCAAGCTCTCCTACCTGTTCCGTGTTTCTGTGTGAACGTCCTGCCGTATCTATCAGGATTAAATCATAATCACTGTACTTGTTTAATGCCTCAACAAGCTCTTCCGGTGTAAAGATTACCGAAACAGGAACATCAAGTATTCCCGCATAAGTATTAAGCTGCTCCACCGCCGCAATCCTATATGTATCGGCAGTTATCAGAGCCACCTTCAATCCCTTATTAAGCTTGAATTCAGAGGCAAGCTTGGCAATGGTTGTTGTCTTTCCTACACCTGTCGGTCCAAGGAAGAAAACAGCAGTCCTGCCATTATCCGTATTGACAGCCTCCGGTTCACCAAGTTTTAGTATTATCTTCTGATATATTGCTGAAATTATATTGTCAATATTGGACTCTTTTTTCAGTGATGTATCAATGTCTTCTATAATCATATTAGCAACCTTTTCATCGACCTCGGACTCAATAAGCTTATTATATATCATCCTAAGGTACTTGATATTGCCATTTTCTTTATTTTCCGCGGCTGTACCGCTTTCCTTGGTATCTTCAGCAGTCTTTTCGGCTCTTATCCTGTCATCCTCATTTTTCTTTATCTGGTCGGCCAGGAGATTCTGCAGGGTATCAAGCTTCTTTTCTATTGATGCCTCTGTGAACGGACCGGATACCGAATAATCACGTCTCTCGTTAGTACCCATGATAAATGACCTTGCCTCCTGTACAGGTGCCTGAGGTGCTGCAGTCTGGCTTTCTTTCTCATCGAGTGCTGCCGTTATCTCAACAAAATCCTTTTTAAACAGTCGTGCAATCCCTCTTTGCTTAACGGTCTTAACATTCAGAACCACCGCACCTGAGCCAAGTTCTTCCCTTGCCTTAAGCACAGCATCTGTCTCAGTTGCTGCAGTATATTTCTTTACTATCATTTATGCTGTCACCATCCCCACTGATTGTAATTCAACATTTGACTCTATTTCATTGTAAGATACAACCGTCAAATCTTTCACATAATCGTTAATCATTTTCTTGAAATATATTCTGACAATTGGTGATGTGATAATTATAGGCATTTTACCCATATTCTCAAGCTTTTCAACCTCCTGCTTTACAGAATCCACAATCTTCCGGATTCTGTCAGGCGCCAATGTAAGATATGCTCCCTGCTCCGTCTGCTTGACTGCACCCATTATCTCCTGCTCAACAGCAGGGTCAAGTGTAACCACACTTGAGGTGTCGTTACCTGAGAAATACTTGTTAGAAATAGCCCTCTTAAGGCTCTGTCTCGCATACTCAGTAAGTATATCCGGATCATGTGTTGTCGCAGCATGGTCTGCTAAGGTTTCAAATATAGTCAACAGGTCTCTAATGGAAATGCCCTCCTCAAGAAGGTTCTGAAGCACCTTCTGAATATCTCCGACACCCATAAGCTTCGGTACAAGTTCTTCGACAAGAGTCGGGTTGTTCTCCTTAAGATTGTTGATAAGATTCTGTGTATCCTGTCTTGTGAGAAGCTCAGCAATATGTGAACGTACAACCTCTGTGAGGTGGGTTGCAATGATTGAAGGCGGGTCAACTACCGTGTAGCCCAGTGACTCGGCGCGTTCTCTCTGTCCTTCAGTTATCCAGATAGCCGGCAGATGGAATGAAGGCTCAAATGTCGGAATACCGGTAATCTCCTCCTCAACATATCCAGGATTCATAGCCATATAATGATCGAAGAGAATCTCTCCCTCACTAACCTGTATGCCCTTAATCTTTATTATGTACTGGTTCGGGTTGAGCTGTATGTTATCTCTCAATCGGATAATCGGCACCACCGTACCAAGTTCAATTGCAATCTGTCTTCTTATCATTACAACTCGGTCAAGAAGATCTCCACCCTGATTGGCATCGGCAAGAGGAATAATTCCATAACCGAATTCCAGTTCAATCGGGTCAACCTGCAGTAGCGAAGTGACATTCTCCGGTTTTCGGATTTCATTTGCCTCCTCATCAGCCGAATCTGCCTCCTGCTCAATCGCACCTATATCCTGCTTCTTCTTCTGTATATTGCCCCACACAATGAGCAAAGCACCGAACGGAACAAAAATATACCAAGGCAGTGGTGTGACAACACCAAGAAATATCATCGCTCCACCAACCATGAAGAATGCCTTAGGCATTGAGAAAAGCTCTTCGACAAGCTCCTGCGTGAGATCCTTGTCCTTCGTAGCCTTGGTGATAATGATACCTGTCGATAAAGATATAAGCAGCGACGGAATCTGACTTACAAGACCATCACCGATTGTAAGAATGGTATATGTAGTGAGGGCATCATTGATATTCATTCCCTTTCTCATAACACCCATGATAATACCGCCTACGATATTGACAACAGTGATAATAAGTCCCGCTGTGGCATCTCCCTTAACATACTTCGTGGCACCATCCATTGCTCCGAAGAAGGAGGATTCCTGCTGCAGCTTCTCTCTTCTCAGCATTGCTTCCTTGTCGCTGATAGCTCCTGTGTTGAGGTCGGCATCAATTGCCATCTGTTTACCCGGCATGGCATCAAGTGTGAATCGGGCAGTTACCTCGGCAACTCTCTCAGTACCTTTGTTGATAACCATGAACTGAACCAGAATAAGAATAAGGAATACTATGATACCGATTACAAGATCATTTCCGCCAACGAATTCACCGAATACCCTTACCACATTACCGGGATCTCCTGTACCTAAGATAAGCTTGGTAGAGGATACGTTGAGTGAAATCCTGAATATGGTTGTGAAAAGCAGGATGGTTGGAAAAGCCTGCATATCAAGCGGTTCCTTTGAAAACAGCGCCATAAACAAAATCACAAGTGCAACTGCCATATTAAATGCAAGAAGTACATCAAGCAATGCACTCGGAACCGATATTATAAGAAAAACAATGGCTGCAAGAATATATAATCCTACAAACAAATCTGATTTTTTCATGATTTCTACCTTTCACCAGTTAAGAACCTTCTGATTATGTCCTTTTATTCTTAATATTATATACAAATGCCAAAACTTCTGCAACTGCCTGATAAAGTTCCGGTGGAATTTCCTCATCTAATTCTACATTATAATACAGCATACGCGCAAGAGGTTTGTTCTCAACAATTTCAATATTGTTTTCCCTTGCTGCCTCCTTAATCTTAGTCGCAAGATAATCCTCTCCTTTTGCTACAACAACAGGTGCCTTTCCCTTATTCTGCTCATATTTCAGTGCAACTGCAAAATGAGTCGGGTTCGTGATAACCACATCCGCCTCCGGAACCGCCTGCATCATTCGTCGTCTTGACGCCTCAGACATCTTCTGCCGTATCTTATTCTTGACCTCAGGATTTCCTTCTGTATTCTTCCACTCATCCTTGACTTCCTGTTTGGTCATCATCATGTCTTTTCTGAATTTACGCTTTTCAAACACATAATCCGCTATACCTATTATAGTATATATAACACATATAACCGTCCCAATATCAAATATTATATCTCCCAAAAGCATAATGGCAGAAATCAACGGAATGTCATACAGCATATATATGTCCGACATTCTTGACTTAAGCTTATTATAAACCACAATAAATATTACTACAAGTATCACAACCTGTTTAATCAGCGAGACAAGTGTTCTCACTGAGAACATTCTCTTTATACCGTTTATAGGATTAAACTTACTTAATTTCGGCTGAAGAGGTTTTGATGTAGGTTTCCATTTTACCTGTGCAAGTTCAATAACAATAGCAATTATAAAGCCAATTCCAAAAAAAGGAATCAATAATTTTAACATATCAAGTGCAGCAGACTGAATAAGTGCTATAGTATACTGCATATTGTACTCGCCGTGGGTAGATGTGAAAAGATCTCCTATCTGTGTGTAATTTTTATTGAAGCACTCAATGAAGCCCTCACCCATATTTCCTACCGTGAATCTTAAAACCATGAATAGGACAAGCAGCATAACAGCAGACGTCAAATCCTTTCCTTTAGCTACCTGTCCTTCATTTCTGGCATCAGAAAGTTTTTTTGCTGTAGGTTCCTCAGTCTTTTCTCCGCCCGGTCCGTCCTTGGCAAAAAACTGTAAAGAAAAAGCCGGACATTTAATGTCTAGACCATTTTTTCTTCCATAAGATGTCATATCTGTATATCGCCTTTTATGTCCAAACATCTTCACCCGGCATACATTCCTTTCACTATATCCACAATATTTCCCTTAATCGCTTCCATCAGAAAATTAGATACCGAAGGAAGTAACGAGACTGTTAAATACATAACAAACAAACCAACCAGAATTTTCATCTGCATTCCTATTGCAAACATATTCAGCTGTGGTGCAATCCTTGACATGATACCCAGTATACAGCTCATAAGTGTAAGTGTGATAAACACAGGAAGTGCTATTCTGAAGCCAATCACAAAATAATCTGAAACAAATCCAATCACCGTATTATACATCGTCGGTTTTAATATTGCAGCACCCACAGGAATAACAGTATACGTGTCTACAATTGCCTGAATCAAAAACCTGTGAAGCCCCGAAACCATCATCAACAGTAATACAACATAATAGTACAACTGCCCCGACAAATTAACCTGCATTTTGGTAGCCGGATCATACATTGTAGCCATAGACAAACCGATATCGATATCAATTATATAGCCTGCAAAGTGAACCGCCTGTATACAAAGATTTGCACAAAAACCTATTGAAAGCCCGACAATTGATTCCTTAAGCACCAGAATTGCATAGCCTATCACTCCATCATACGAATAACTTTGTTCCGGAAATACACACATAATAATATAAGATAAAAAGACTGCAAGCCCAATCTTGGTTCTTGCCGGAACATTGCTCATCGAAAAGAAAGGCGCCGTATACAAAAAGCTTGCCACACGTACCAATATTAACAAATATAATTCCCACTGCGTAAACAGTGCATCCGCATTAACTGTCATAAACCTTCATTCCTCACTATGTCATAATGGCTTATTTTCATTTAACGGGAATCAGAACCCGCACAACGTATTGAATGAGCCCCATAAATCATTCATAAAATCAGTAAGATTGTTTCCAATCCAGCCTGCAAGAAGCATAAGAGTCAGGAAAACAGCTATAATTTTCGGTACAAATGTAAGTGTCTGCTCCTGAATTGAAGTTATAGTCTGAAATATACTTATTATAAGTCCCACAATCAATGAAACCAGAAGAAGCGGAGCAGAACATTTAATTACAAGAAAAAGTGCTTCACGCATTATATCTATAACCTGCTGTTCAGTCATATTAACCCTCTTTTCTCTAAATATCAAATCAGCCCCCACCTAAGTGGAGGCAGTATCTAGCGTGGCATTATTCTAATGATAGAATGTCTTTACAAGATTGCCGATAACCAGGTTCCAGCCGTCTGCTATAATAAACAGCAGAATCTTGAAAGGCATCGAAATAGTGGTCGGCGGAAGCATCATCATACCCATCGACATCAAGGTAGAAGCAACAACCATATCGATTACAATGAAAGGTATGTATATAACAAATCCTATTATAAAGGCTGTTCTAAGCTCACTTACAATAAAGCTTGGAATGAGCACTGAAGTCGGAATGTCGTCCTCAGATGTAACATCCTGTGTACCTGCAATCTCAAGGAACATCTTTATGTCCTTCCTGCTTGTCTGTCCCAGCATGAAGGTTCTTATAGGCTCCATTCCCTTTTCGAATGCTTCCTCAGCCTTAATCTCTCCTGCCGATAAAGGCTTAATCGCATCATTATACACGGTATTAAGTGTAGGTGCCATAATAAAAAATGTCAAAAACAGCGCAAGTCCTACAATTATCTGATTTGGTGGAACAGTCTGTGTATTAAGCGCTGCTCTGGTGAAATGCAGAACTATAACTATTCTTGTAAATGATGTCAGCATTATAAGAATGGACGGCGCTAGTGAAATAACTGTTAGTATGGCAAGCATCTGTAATACACTTGCCATATTCTCATCGCCGGCTGCCACTCCTATAGTCAGGAGATTATGATCCGTAGACGCTGTGGTCTGCTCCTCACCTCCGGTGTTACCGGTAATATTGGTTCCCTCAGCAGCATAGACAGACCTTTCTGAATTCATAAGCAGAATCATAAAAACAATAGTGAAGAGCATCACAAATCTTAATGCATTCTTCTTAAAATTCTTTCTAGTGTACATATATCCTTACCTGTCTTCCTGCTTATCTTCCTGCTCTTTTTTTCTGAATCGGTTGAGAATATTCTCAAATTTCTCACCGGTGACTTCCTTCTGCTCTGTGACAATATCACCCCCATTAATCTCCCCTAAGAGGGTAACCGTATCCTTACACACTGCAATTGCAAAATACTTATCACCGGTACGAACAATCTGAATCAGCTTATTCTGTGAAAGACGCATTGTATCGATAATCTGTATATTAGTACACGATAAATGTCCCTTCTGATAATTACCGATAAATCTTGTTGTAAAATACGTCATCACAAGCACGATAATAAACAGCACTGCAACAGTTATCAACTGCACAATGCCATTTACCCCTGTAAGAACTGTAAGGTACAAACTAACCTACTACCTTTCTGACAGCCTCAAGAACTCTATCCTGCTGGAAAGGCTTAACAATAAAATCCTTAGCTCCCGACTGAATAGATTCAATAACCATTGCCTGCTGTCCCATAGCTGAACACATGATAACAGTTGCTGAAGGGTCGGCAGCCTTGATTGCCTTAAGAGCCTGAATACCATCCATCTCAGGCATGGTAATGTCCATAAGAACAAGATCCGGCTTAAGCTCCTGATACTTTTCAACAGCCTTGGCTCCATTCTCAGCTTCGCCAACTACGTTGTAACCGTTCTTTGTAAGAATGTCTTTAATCATCATTCTCATAAATGCTGCGTCATCGCAAATTAATATATTCTTTGCCATATAATTTCTCCTCTTGGTGAATATTATTCATAAGTCTGTTACTATTATACTATAATGCAATCAGATTTGTATACATTTTTTTATTTAATTATCTCTGTAATCTTAATTCCGAAGCTCTCCTCGATTACCACAACCTCACCCTTGGCAACATACTTACCGTTTACGAGTACATCCACAGGCTCACCCGCAATCTTGTTAAGTTCAACGATTGTGCCCGGTGCAAAATCAAGAATCTCCTTAATTGACTTCTTCGTACGTCCAAGCTCGACTGTAACTTCAAGCGGAACATCCATAATAAGTCCAATGTTTTCCGGCTGGCTTCCTGCTGAAACATTTCCGGTGAATGGCTGGAAGGATGCCGGCTGTACATTAGGCATAGACTGTGGCTGGTATCCGCCCATAACCTGTGGCTGTGGATATGGCATTGCCGGCTGCATATATCCGCCCATCGGCTGTGCGTATGGATTCATTCCCGGCTGTGCATACGGATTAGCCATATCCTGTGGAGCATACTGTGGTGCTCCGGCAGGAGCCTGACCCATCGGCTGTGGTGTTGGTGCCTGTGTTGGTGCCGGCTGAGCCGGTGAGGACTGCTCTGTTGACGCTGCGGTGCTTGTGGACTCTGAATCACTATGCATTCCAAAAATTTCATAGAGGGACTTTGCAAATTCAAATGGATACAACTGCATAATCTCACTATCTATCAAGTCTCCAATAAGCATTTTAAAGGAAACCTTTACAAACTTTGTTTTCAGAAATTCAGGAAGCCTGCCTGTACTCATGCTCTCATTAAGATCCACAACCTCTGCAATAGGCGGGCTGATATCAATCTTCTTATTGAGCATTGATGACATGGAAGTAGATGCACTTCCCATCATCTGATTCATAGCCTCTCCGATAGCACTGAGATGTAATTCTGTTATCGGTTCATCAGACGCTACACCCGGACCACCCATCATAAGATCCGTTATAATCTTAACATCATTTTCCTTAAGTACGAGAACATTATTGCCGTCAAGACCTTCAACATACTTTATCTGAAGAAAAACGCAAGGTCTGTCATAGGAATCCGCCAACTCATCCCAGCTTACATACGATACATTAGGCGTAGTAATTGTTACAGTCTGGTTAAGCAGCATTCCAAGTGTTGTTGCCGCGGAACCCATACTGATATTAGAAATCTCTCCAATGGCATCCTTCTGTTCTTCTGTAAGAAACTGCTCATCGTCCGACGCTGCTGCTGAATCCGCTGCCGAAGAACTATCTCCGCTGCCCTTATCAGCTCCGGCCAATAATGCATTGATTTCTTCTTGTGATAACATTCCTCCGTCCATTGTTTCACTCCTCTTCTTTCAGTATTTGCGTAATTCGAACCGCATAATTATCATTGGTTGAACCGGGCATAGCCGCAAACTTCTTTATATTGCCCACATAAATATCCAGCTCTTCATCTACGCCTCTATCCAGCTTAATTACATCGCCGATATGTAGATTGATGAAATCATTAACTGATATCACACTGTTTCCAAGGACGGCCTTAATAGGTATCTGCGCCTTGGATATAAGACTCTCAATAGCCTCGTTATATGATTTATTATCCTTATCCTGCATGGTAGAAAACCAATATTTAGTATTAAGCTTATCCATCACCGGTTCAAGGACTCCAAATGGAAGACATATATTCATTAAGCCCTCCACCTCACCTATTTTAACATTAATTGTGACAATTGCAATAGTTTCACTAGGTGAAATAATCTGTGCAAACTGTGAATTGGTCTCAATTCTTTCAAGTCTCGGTGAAATACTTACAACATTCTGCCAAGGCTCTCTTAAAAGATTTACACAAATTGTAAAGATACGTTCAAGAATTACCAGTTCAATCTCTGAGTAATCCCTTATCTTATCCAGAGGTTCTCCCTCTCCGCCTAACAAACGGTCAATCATTGCGTATGCGAGGTTTCCCGATATCTCCATGACCATAGTACCTTCTAGCGGTTCCATGCTTATTACGCCTAAAAGAACCGGATTAGAAAGGGCATTGGAGAACTCCGAATATATTACCGATTCGGAATTGACAACCTCAACCTGTACTGCCTTTCGCAAATATGCAGGAAGATTAGTTGACAGCAATCGACCATAATGTTCAAAAATTATCTCCAGGGTTCTGAGATGTTCCTTGGAGAACTTAGTAGGTCGTGCGAAATCATAATTCTTGACCTGTTTTTCGTCCTTATCCTTCATCTCATCTACGTCAAGCTCTCCGTTTTTGAGGGCGTTCAGCAGATTATCTATCTCGCTCTGCGACAGGACTTCGCTCATTAAAGCCACCTGCCTTTCTCTTAGAATACATTACTGGGTAATAAAGCTTGTAAAGCTTACATCATAAATAAATGTAGAATCAAAAAGCTGCTGCAGTCTTCCAAGCACCTCTTTGCGGATTTCCTCTTTATTGGAATTAGCCTGAGACATTGTATACTGTGAAACAACATCAATAATAGTACTGTCAATCTGGCTCATAGCTGAGCTTATGGTGTCATGCTTAGCCTTATAATCTGCATGTGACTTGTTAAGTATAATGCTCACGCCGACAACAATAACATGTGCCTTTCCGTCATCGCCTGTCTTAAGATTGAGCGATGTTGTTGACTCGCCATTGAACGTGACAGCAACCTCTTCAAGATTTTTGATGTCGACTGTTTCCGGTTCATCAGAAGAACCGCTTACATCCAGATCAACAATCTCGCATATTCTGTTCACAAGCTTTCCCGTCTTACTGATTGCAGGCATACATGTGAATATCAGCAGGGCTGACAATATCAGATTCACCACAACCAATGTAAGTGTAATGATTTGTAAAAGACTCTTTTTCACTTATTTTTCCTCCTGTATATTATTCGCTATAACTGCTATAACTATTGTATATTCTTATTTCAACTCTTCTGTTCTGGGCTCTTCCCTCAGCTGTTGAATTATCCGCAATAGGCTTATATTCCCCAAAACCCGAGTGCATTAGATTATTTGGCGAAAGACCACAATCATTCACCAGATATTCATATACCGAAAGTGCTCTGTATGTTGACAGCACGGCATTACTGGTAAATAATGGGTCACCTATTATCGGTACATTATCCGTATGTCCTAAAATCTGTATGGTATTGTCCTGATACTGTGCAAGAATCTGTGCAACCTGCTTTAGCAGTTCCTTTGCCTCTGGCTTTAAATCCGCTCTCGCAGAATCGAAGAGCAATGAACCCTTGAGTGTCAGCTGAACATAATGCGTCGTTGTCTGTACCTCTACCGAGGAAGAGATTTTATCTGCTGCAAGCTCCCTCTCGATATTCTCAGACATCTTCGTCGATTCTTTTAGCTCTTCCTTATCAAGCTCAAGCTTGGCATATGTAATCTTGTCCGACTCACCATCCTCGTTCTTTCCAAGCTCAGAATAATAATCACCAAGCTCGGTAAGCTGGCTGGCACCGCTTGCAATAAGGATACCCTCACCTATTCCTGTCTGTCCGCCCTTTAAAATTGAAAAGCTCTCAGACATCGACTGCGCAATCTTCTGAAACTTCTCGGCATCAACCGTTGATGAAGCAAACAGAAGGACAAAGAAACACAGAAGAAGATTCATAAGATCCGAGAACGTATCCTTCCAGCCATCGGTTTTTACGGGAGCTTCGTCTTTCTTTTTTGCCATTAAGCCTCACCTGCCTGTCCGCCTTCCTCATCAGTGCCGAACTTACTTCTCTCAGCCGGTGAAAGAAAGGATTTTAATTTTTCCTCGATAACTCTTGGATTCTCGCCTGCCTGAATAGATAACAGACCTTCTATCATAACCTCCTTAAGAGTTACCTCTATCTCATTATTGGCACGCAGCTTGATTGCAACCGGTGTAGAAAGCCAGTTAGCAAGCAGTGAACCATAAAATGTTGTGATAAGGGCTATTGCCATCGCAGGTCCAATCGAAGATGGGTCAGCCATGTTCTGAAGCATCTTGATGAGTCCGATAAGTGTACCAATCATTCCCCAGGCAGGACCCATGCCCGCTAAGTTCTCCCAGAAGCCATATACCTTCTTATGCCTCGCTTCAAGATTGCCTAACTCCGTCTCAAGAATGGCACGAACCAGATCCGGCTCTGTTCCATCAACTATAAGCAGCACTCCCTTTTTGAGGAAATCATCATCAAGACTCTCCGCTGCCTCCTCAAGTGCAAGAAGACCTTCCTTTCTTGCCAGATTGGAAAGCTCGATAATCTTCTTAATCGTCTCTCCGTTGTCAACCTTCTTATCCTTTATGGCTATTCCGAATCCCTTAAGTCCTCTTACAAAATCCGGAAACTTGTTCATGGTCAGGCACGCTCCGAAAGATCCTCCGATAGTAATTGCGATAGAACCCGGATCAATGAAACTACCTATAACACCAAAACCGTCACCTGAAATAATTCCATAAATTGTGAATCCAAAACATAAAACCAAACCTATTATTGTAGCTAAATCCACTTTGCTCACCTACCAGTCATCATTATTTGTATATCAAACTTCTTCCAAAGTCTCTCTTTCGATATAAATTTTTCTCTTATAAGATAATACTAAATTTTTTATTTGTTGTCTACTTTCTTTTACAATTA